>JAIXUT010000090.1 GCA_027483385.1 Alphaproteobacteria bacterium | reverse complement strand
ATTTTGAAGCAGTGGGATAGTTGGCTCAATGTTGGTGGGCAAATTGTTATTCTCACCAAACACGGCGAAGGGCAAGCCACCTACCATAACTTAGGCGAAGACCTCCCGCGCGAGATGTACTTTCATCGCCCTGAAATCTTTACCGGTGCCCTGCCCCAGTACCAAATAAAGCATCAGGCCATCTGGCAACCAACCGTGGTAGCCGACGAGTTCATGGGATTAATTTTGGAAAAAACTGCATGACCCTCTGGCACCTTTCCGCCATTGCATCAGCCTTAGGGCTGCCAGCGCCCGCCAGCGAAGTGGCGATAGACGGCCTGCAGTTCGATAGCCGCGCCGTGACCCCGGGCGATATATTTTTAGCCATGCGCGGCGCCCATTCCGATGGTGCCGATTATCTGCAAACTGCTGCGCAAAACGGCGCCGTAGCCGCGCTGACCACGCGGGCCGTACCCCATGTGAACATTCCGCAACTGGTGGTGCCCGATGTCCTGGCGGCACTGGTTATGTTGGGCCAAGCCGCGCGGCAACGCTACACTGGCCCCGTGGTGGGCGTGGGCGGCAGTGTGGGCAAAACCACCACCACCGCCATGTTGGCGGCTTTGCTGAATGCCCACGCCCCGCTTGGCAGCCTGAACAACCACGTCGGCGTACCGTTAACCTTGGCGCGGTTGCCGCCAGCGGCACTCGCCTGCATCAGCGAAATCGGCACCAACCACGTGGGCGAAATTGCGCCTCTGGCCAAGCAAGTGCGGCCCCACGTGGCACTAATCACCAACGTGGTGGAAGAACACTTAGAAGGCCTCGGGAGCCTTGAAGCGGTGCGGCTGGAAGAACTGAGCATCGTGCAGGGCTTGGCGCCCGATGGCATTTTGGTCGTGCCGGAGGATTTAGATATTGCGGGCAGCGGCTGGCACGGGCAGGTGCAGCGCTTTAATCCAAAGGCGGCCCTAAACATCCACATTATCGAGCCCACCCCCGCCCGTATCGCCTGTGCCAATGCGGCCTTGGCAGTACTTGCGGCACTTAAAATAATGCCCGATGCCAACGGCTTGGCCCGATTGGCAAATGTAGCGCCGCCTATCGGCCGTGGGCAGGTGCAGGTGGTACAGGGCGTGACGGTGATTGACGACAGCTACAACGCAAATCCGGCGAGTTTGGCCGCCGCCTTAACGGCCCTGCACCAGCGGCCCGCTACTCGGCGCATTGCGGTGCTGGGCGACATGCGCGAACTCGGCCACGCTGAAGTAAAGTTTCATACCGACTTGGCGCCCCAGCTAGAGGGGCTGGCTGGCGTGGTATTGGTGGGGCCCCTGATGCAGCATTTGGCGCCCTTACTGCCTGCGACGCAGCTGTGGGGCGCGTTTCCTAACCCCGACGACTTCAACCCCGCCGCCCTGGCCACACAGTTACGCACAGGCGACGCAGTACTTATCAAAGGCAGCAAGAGCATCACCTTTACCCGTCAGCATGCACCACGCCTGCTCAGTGCGTTGCACGGAGCACAGCCAGACGCCGAGGCGGGCGCCTAAAGTACGGGCGCGGGGCTTTTCTTTTGGCCCAAGCTGGCGCAGTTTGGGGTTAATGATTTTTCTGCTGGCCGACCTGCTCGAACACTACATTCGCGCCCTGAATGTGTTGCAGTACTTAACCGTACGGGCCGGTGGCGCAATGCTGACAGCCTTTTTTATTTGGTTATGTGCGGGCCCGTGGTTCATTGCCAGCATGCGCGCCTGGCAAAAGGGCGGCGTGACGGTGAAAGATATCCTCCCCCATCATGGCAAAGCGGGCACGCCCAGCATGGGTGGCGTGCTGGTGGTGGGCGCGTTGGTGGCTTCTACTTTACTGTGGGCCAACCCGTTCAATGGCTACGTCTGGTTATTGCTGTTTTTGGTGTTGGGCTTTTTTGGCATTGGGCTGGCCGATGATTACCTCAACCTCACGCGCCGTTGGCGCCGAGGCCTGCCAGGCCGCCTGCGCCTGCTGTTAGGCGCCCTGATTGCCGGCGCGTTTGTGCTTGGGTTTATCCAGATCAATGCCACCGCGGTGGCGACTGAAATCTACTTCCCCTTTCTGAAATGGTTGGTGGTGGGCATGGGTGTCGCGGGCTTTGTGCTGTTTGGCGTATTGGTAATTGTTGGCACCGCCAACGCGGTAAATCTGACCGACGGGCTCGATGGCCTGGTCAGCATCCCGACCGTGATTGTGGCCATTACTTTGGCGATTCTGGCCTACATTATTGGTCGCGTGGATTTTACTGCGTACTTACATCTGCCGCACATTGCTGGCGCGGGGGAAATTGCCGTCATGGCCAGCGCGCTGGCGGGCGCGATGCTGGGCTTTTTGTGGTTTAATGCGCCACCCGCGCGGATTTTTCTGGGCGATACCGGCAGCCTGCCCGTGGGCGCCATGTTGGGCGGGATTGCGGTACTGATTAAGCAGGAGTTTGCGCTCCTTATTATCGGCGGGCTGTTTGTGCTGGAAACCGTGAGCGTAATTTTGCAGGTGCTCAGTTTTAAACTCACAGGCAAACGGATTTTTAAAATGGCCCCGCTGCACCACCACTTCGAACAACAGGGCTGGCCCGAAAGCACCATTGTGGTACGCTTCTGGATTATTAGTTTGGTCCTGGCCCTGATTGGCCTCGCAACCCTGAAGTTACGCTAATGCAAAACCAATACGACTTCGATTCCACGCGCCCCGTGCTGGTGTACGGCCTGGGCAGCAGTGGCCGTGCGGTGGTGGAAAAGCTCTCCGAGGTCGGCCAATTGGTCTGGGCCTGGGATGACGGCGAAGGCAACGTGCCGCCCGAAATTATGGCTCGCCCTAACGTGCTGCGCCGCCAGCCCACGGGGGCCGAATGGCCCGATGTGCAGGCCGTGATTAAAGCGCCGGGGATTGACATGCATAGCCCCCTCATTGCCGCCGCACGCGAGGTTGGCGTGCATGTCATGGGCGAAGTCGATTTGCTCTGGCGCCGCGCCCACCAAAGTGGCTCCATCTGGCTTGGCATTACTGGCACCAATGGCAAAAGCACCACCACGTCTCTCATAGGCCATGTGCTGAAGGAAGCGGGGAAAAAGGTGGCGATGGGCGGCAACCTCGGCACGCCCGCGCTGTATCTGCCCGATGTCGGCGCAGGAGGCTTTTACGTGCTGGAACTTTCCAGCTACCAGCTGGAGCTAATGCAGGAAATGGCCGCCGATGGTGCAGTGTTTCTGAACCTCACGCCCGACCATCTGGAACGCCACGGCACCATGGAAGCCTACCGCGCTGCCAAGTTAAAGCTGTTTGAAATGGCCAAGCCCACGGCCAGCAAGGTACTGGGTACCGACCAAGCCGTGCTGGCCGAAATTGCGCCGCGCCTGAGCGCGACCACCATATCCAGTCATGTATCGGCACCTGGCCCAGTGCCCGATTTTACTATTCGCGAGGACAAGCTCTTTCAAGGCAGCACCGCCGTACTGAACCTGGCCGATTTCCCGAACTTACCTGGGCCGCACAACGCGCAAAACATTATGGCGGCCTACGCTTTGTTGGTGCCACGCTGGCTAAGTGCCGCCGAATTTACCGCAGGTGCCAAAACCTTTAAAGGTCTGCCGCATCGCCTCGAGCAAGTCGGCACTTTGCAAGGCATTCGGTTTTTAAACGACAGCAAAGCCACCAATGGCGACAGCGCCGTGTTCGCCCTGCAAAGCTACTCCCATATTTACTGGATATGTGGCGGCAAACCCAAAACTGATGGCCTAGGCCCCTGCCTGCAGCATCTCGGGGCCGTACGTGCCGCCTTTACCATTGGCGAAGCGGGCCCCGCCTTTGCCGCAACTTTAAATGCCCACGGCACCCCTGCCTTCGATTGCAAAACCATGGAAGTTGCCGTGGCCCAGGCTTACCAAGCCGCCCGCACCGAGGGGCTTACAGGTGCCGTGGTGCTGCTCTCGCCAGCCTGCGCCAGCTTCGACCAGTTCCGCAACTTCGAACACCGTGGCGATGTGTTTGCCAACTGCGTGCGGGCCTTGGCCGATAAGGAAAAAGCATGAGTTTGTTTCGGCAAAGTCGGCACCCCTTGGTAAAATGGTGGTGGGAAATGGATCGCGTCAGCGTACTCGTACTCATTCTTATCATGGCGGTCGGCGCCTTGGCTGTCACCACCGCCAGCGTGGCGGTCAGTAAAACTTACAGTGTGGGCCCCTATTACTTTGGCCTGCGGCATTACCTGTTTTTACTGGCGGCGCTCGGTGCCATGCTGGCCATGACCATACTGCGGCCCCACGGCGTGCGGCGGGTAGGGTTCATGTTGCTGCTATTGGCCTACGTAGGGTTGGTTCTAACCTTCGTGATGGGTGTGGAGGTCAAAGGCGCGCGCCGCTGGCTTTCATTGTTTGGCCAGACAGTGCAGCCCACCGAATTTTTAAAACCGGGCCTGATTCTCACCACCGCCTGGCTGCTGGCCGCCGATGGTATGAAGCAGCGCACGCGCGGCTTTTTTATCAGCATTGCGCTGATGGCACTGGTGGGGATCCCCGTCATCATGCAGCCCAATTTCGGCATGGCGCTGGCGATGGGGGTGGTGTGGTTTGCGCAAGTATTTTTGGCTGGAATGCCACTACTGTGGCTTGCGCCACTGGTCGGTCTCGGCCTGTGCGTGGCCGCTTTAAGCTACGTATTGTTTCCGCACATTCGCGACCGGCTCGACCGCTTCATCAACCCCGACAGCTCCGATACCTACCAGATAGATCAAGCCAGCGAAGCCATTGCCAGCGGCCATCTGTTTGGCCGTGGTGCGGGCGAAGGCGTGGTGAAGCAAACCTTGCCCGATGCCCATACCGACTTCATCTTTGCCGTGCTGGTGGAAGAATTTGGTATTTTACTCGGCCTGATTGTGATGGCGCTGTTTTTAACCTTGCTGGTACGCGGCTTTCGGCGGGTGGCGGGCCACGAAGACCGCTTTGTGGTGCTGGCGGTGGGCGGCCTGCTTACCTTGGTTTCGTTGCATGTCTGCGTGAATATCGGCGTGGCATTGCACCTCGTGCCCACCACGGGGATGACCCTGCCATTCATTAGTTACGGCGGTAGCAGCACCTTTGCGATGGCCCTGGTGTTTGGCTTTTTATTAGCTCTGTTGCGCAAACAATCGCGGCGGATATAAGCACCGATGGCCAAAATCTTTGTCACCGCCGGCGCCAGTGGCGGGCATATTTTCCCCGCTATCGCCACCGCGCAGGAACTGCAACGGCGCGGCCACAGCGTGCATTTTGTGCTGGGTGGGCCCAAATTTGCCGAACTGGTGGAGGCCGAAAAAATCCCGTTAAGCCAATTGGCTGCCGCCCCCTTCAACGACCGCAGCTGGCTGAGCCGCGGGGTGGCCGTGCTCTATTTGGCGTGGGGGTTTTTACAAGCACTGCGGCTACTGGCCAAGCATCGTCCCAGCCTCGTGTTCAGTGCCGGCGGTTACGGCAGTGCGGCGTTGGTGTTTGCCGCCCGTTTTAAAAAAATCCCGATTGTGCTGAACGAACAGAACGTGTTGCCTGGCAAAGCTAACCTGCTGCTGGCACGGTTTGCCAGCCGCATTTTATTAACGTTTGAAGAAACCCTCCGCTACCTGCCCAAACTTAATGTGCCGATGATCACCACGGGCACGCCACTCCGCGCCAGCCTGCTAGCAGTGGCGGCCACGCCCAAGCCCGCCCTGCCCAACGGCGAGTTTCACCTGCTGGTACTCGGTGGCAGTCAAGGCGCACGGATCCTCAGCGAAGTGGTGCCCGAAGCAGTACGCCACCTAAGCCCCGCCGAACAGCAACGGTTGCATATTACCCAGCAAGTGCGGGCTGAAGATGCCGCCCAAGTGGCGCAGCAATACGCGGGCTTGCCGCTGAAAAGCCTGACCGTGCAACCCTTTTTTACCGATATGCCCAAACTCTATCAGGCCGCCAGCCTGCTGGTGGCGCGCAGCGGTACGGGCACGTTGCTGGAGGCCGCGCTGTTTGGCCTGCCTGCCATTTACGTGCCGCTGGAACTGGCCGACGGCCACCAAAAGCTAAATGCCGCCGTGGCCGAAAGCGCGGGCGCAGCCCTGGTGCTGCCGCAGGCCTATTTTACCCCTGCCAACCTGCTGGTGCATTTACGCGCTTTATGGCAAGAAGAGGCCAAATTACAGCAAATGGCCGCCGCTGCGCGCACTCTGGGCCGCCCAGAGGCCGTGCGCACTGTCGCCAACCACATTGAGGAAGTTATGGAAGGAACCGCATATGGCGAAGGTATTTAATCTGTTTGGCAAGCCCGCCCGCGGGCAAGTGCTGCACTTCATTGGGGTGGGCGGCATTGGCATGAGTGGCCTGGCTGAAGTGCTGGCCCAGCAAGGCGCCGTGGTGTCGGGTTCCGACAGCGGCAGCAAAGCCGATTACGCGCGGCTGGAACAACACGGCGTGAACGTATTCCGCAGCCACGCCGCAGCCCAAGTGTCCGCCAACGCCACGGTGGTGGTCAGCACCGCCATTCAAGCCAACAACCCAGAACTGGTGCAGGCCCAGGCCCGGGGCCAAACCGTGGTGCACCGCGCCGAAGTGCTTGCTGCGATTATGCAAAATTATCAAACCGTGGCAGTTTCTGGCACCCACGGCAAAACCAGCACCACGGCTTTAATTTTCTCTGTGCTGCAGGCGGCAGGGGTGGCTGTCGGCATCATCAATGGCGGCGTGCTAAACGCCCTTGGCACCAACGCAAAATTACCCCCCAAAGTTGGCGATTGGCTGGTGGTAGAAGCCGATGAAAGCGACGCCAGTTTTCTTAAACTTGCACCTACCATTGCGGTGGTCACCAACATCGAACCCGAACATATGGAAACCTATGGTACGGAAGCCAAATTGATTGAAGCGTTTCGCCAATTTGCTGCCAGTGCCGAACTGGCCGTGCTCTGTGCCGATGACCCCAACCTGCAAATTATGGCAAGCTTGCTCAGCAACGACGTGACCACCTACGGCCAAGACGAACTGGCCGACTGTGTCGTGAATGAATTCCACCCACGTAAGGCGGGAATGGTGATGGATTGCACCCTGCGTGGCGGCGTGCTGGATAACGTGGAAATTGCCCTGCCAGGCACGCATTATGTGCTCAACAGCCTGGCCGCCCTGGCGGTGGCGCAGTACCTGAGCACCGACTTAACCAAGGCCGCCGAGGGGCTGAAAACCTTTCAAGGCGTGGGGCGGCGCTTTAGCTTGGTCGGCACCTTCCATGGCGCGGCCGTGATTGATGACTACGGCCACCACCCCACCGAAATTGCCACCACCATTGCCGCCGCCAAACAGGTTTATCCAGGCCGCGTGGTGGCCGTAATTCAGCCTCACCGCTTTACCCGCCTGCGCGATTTAATCGACGAATTTGCCACCTGCGCCAAGGTGGCCGACGTGGCAATTCTTTTGCCCGTGTACAGCGCGGGCGAAGCGCCAATTACTGGTATCACCCACACCGCCCTGGCCGAACGCATGGAAGCCACAGGCCTGCCCGACCACGTGATGGTGGTGAATGACGAAGCGGGCCTCAATACCGCCTTGCATAGCTTAGGGCTGGAAACTGGTGATGCCATCCTGTGCCTCGGCGCAGGGAACATTACCGACTACGCCAAGCACTTGGCCGCCCCGCACGCGCACTAAAATATAAACCAAACCATGAACTGGCCCACACCCCCCTGGTTTGTCGAACTACCTGCTGGCCCAGCTTATGTGTGCAATTACCCGTTGGCGCCCGAAACCACCATTCAAGTCGGTGGCCCTGCCCAGGTGTGGGCACCATGTGAAAATTGGGCGCAAGTGGCAGCGCTGCGGGCCTTTGTCACCACGCATGCCATCCCCTTCACGCTGCTTGGAAAAGGTAGCAACATGGTCGTGAATGATGGCGGCATTGCCGGGCTGGTGGTGCCACTGGGCAAGGGCTGCGATTCAATAGAGGTGCAGGGCACCAGCATCTATGCCGAAGCTGGCGCCGCCTGCGGCACCGTGGCACGGGCGGCGCGCGAAGCCGGGCTGGCGGGGCTGGCATTTTTTGGTGGCATTCCAGGCAGCATTGGTGGTGCGTTGCGCATGAACGCAGGGGCCTATGGCCACGAAACTTTCAACACCATTGCGGAAGTTATTTTACTCAATGACCGTGGCCAAGAAATCGTTGAAGCCCCAAGTTTTGTGCAGCCCCGCTACCGTGGCACGGTGTTGCCTGAAGGCTGGCTGTACAAGGCGGCGCGGTGGCAGCTTACGGTGGGCGATAAGGAAGCCATTCGGCAACAGATGCGCGAGATTAACCACGCCCGCAGCACCAGCCAGCCACTGCACCTGCCTTCCTCGGGCAGCTGGTTTAAAAACGTACCAGTCACGCCCGAAAACCACCTGCAGTTGCAACGGTTTTGGCCTGAATGCAACGTCGGCGAGGTCATCAATGCCTGGCGGGTGGTGGAAGCCGCAGGCTGCCGTGGCTGGCGCGAAGGTGGCGCGCAAGTGAGCGAGCAGCACTGCAATTTTTTTGTCAACCTTGGCCTCAAAGAAGGCCACAGCGCCACAGCCACCGAGATGGAACGGCTTTCGGTGCGCGTGGAAGCCGCCGTGCTGGCAACCCTTGGCATCACCATGCAACGTGAGGTAAGGTTTGTCGGAGAACGTGTGGGGGGAAGTATGGCATGACCAAACCATTCGAGCGCGAAAGTTTAGGCGATCTCTTCCAAAATGCCGAAATTCGGCGCGAAGCCATGAGTGCCGCCACAGGCGAAACGCGCCTCGATAAATCGGCACCCAAACCCCTGCCCGCCTGGCGGCAACGCTTGGCAGGATTGGAAGCCCGCGTAGGCCAATGGCCTTGGGCCAGCATTCGGCAATCGGTGTTGTTACTGGCACTGCTGGGGGGCGGCTTTTGGGCGTGGGATAACCGCAGTTGGCTAAACGATAAAGTTACCACCGCCATCGCCGAAGCCACGGGCGCCACGGTACAAAAAATTGAAGTGACAGGCCTTACCCATACCGCCCAGGCCGATTTATTAAACAGCTTGGGCCTCGGGCGTGGCAGCAGCCTGGTAGGCTTCGATGCCAGCGCCGCCAAGGCGCGCATCGAGCAGTTGCCCTGGGTGCGGCTGGCCAGCGTGGAGCGCCAATTGCCTGCCACGGTGAAAGTACAAATTTACGAACACGTGCCGCTGGCGCGCGCAATTTCAGGCAGTGTGGTTTTTGTGCTCAATGCGCAGGGCGCGCCGGTGGTGGCCGATACCGCCAACGCGTTTGTCGGGCTGCCGTTATTACAAGGCGAAGGCGCACCCAACCACGCCAGCGAGCTTTTTGCCCGCCTGCAACCATACCCCAATTTATTGCTACAACTGCGCGAAGCCAGCTGGGTGGGCGAACGCCGTTGGGATTTACGCTTTGTCAGCGGCGTGACAGTGATGCTGCCAGCAGGCCGCGTACAGGAAGGCATTGAATTGCTGGTGCGCCTCGAAGCTGCGCGGCATGTGTTAACCTTAAATGACGGTGTGGTAGATTTACGCCTGCCGGATCGGATTATTCTGCGCCTGCCTGCCACTGTGGCGGTCACCCCCGTGACCAACCTGAAGCCTGCCTCTCACGTCAGCGCCTCCAGCGCCAACTAAACGATGCCTTACGCCTCGGCAGCGTGACCGTTTTGCCGCTTGCAGCCCAAGGCGCGATTCGTTAGCTTGTTTTCATGAAAACGATGGTACAGCGGCTTTCCGTGCCGATGGGCGCAGCCGCACTGGTGGGGATTGCGCTCGGGTTATTCACGCATCCTCTGCTAGGCTTATTGGTCACTGCAGGCGGCATGTACGGCGTGGCCTTGCTGCTGGTGCAGGCCGACGCTGCCTTGGCCCGTCAGCTGCGCCAACAGGTGGAAAAGCTGGAAAGCGGTCTGCAGCCTGAAGCGGTGGCCACTCCGCGCATCGATGAGCTCGGCAACCTGACTGCCGCCATCAACCGCCTGGGCAAGCACGACAAAGCCACCCAGCAAGCCAATTCCGACCCCTTAACGGGCCTCGCCAACCGCCGTGGGGTGCTTAGCAAGCTCGAAAGTGCCTTCAAGCGCAATCAACCGCTGGCACTGTTTTACATCGACCTCGACAAGTTTAAACCCGTGAACGACCAGTACGGCCACGAAATGGGCGATGCCGTGCTGCTGAAAGTGGCCGAGCTGATGAACAGCTGCGTGCGCGAAAACGACACCGTGGCCCGCTTGGGCGGCGATGAATTTTTGATTGTCTTTTACGGCATGAACGATAAAGCCCTGATCGAAGAACGGGCCCAAAAGGTGCTGGATTTACTGAACGAACCGATGTGGGTGAACAATACCCGCATCAAAATCGGTGGCAGTATCGGCATTACCGTGGCTCCGACCGATGGCGCCACGGTGGAAGCCCTGATGCAGGCCGCCGATGAAACCATGTATGCCGTGAAAAAGGCAGGCCGTAATGCGTACCGCTTCTATTCTTAAACACATGATGCCGGCTAATTTTTCAGTTTTCCTTGCCCTCCGCTCCGCACGTACTTATTTGTACGCTTGCGGTGCTCAGGCTGCGGAGAAACATGAAAAATTTTCTCGGCCTGATGTGTTTTTTAAACTTATGGGTGTATCCATGGTTGCTTGCCTGCTCGTGGGGTGCGCCACCGCCAAGCCCGAAGGCGAGCTGACGGGGACCATCGGCAGCCTGTACAACGATGGCATGGACGCCCTGCAAAAAGGCAACTACGACGCTGCAGCCCACCAGTTCGCCGAGCTGGAGCGCCAATACCCCTACAGCGGCTGGGCCACCCGGGCGCAAATTATGGAGGCCTACACCGAATACAAGGCCGGTAATTTTGAGGAAAGCAACGTCAGCCTCGAGCGCTTTATTCGGCAAAACCCTGGCCACCCCGACTTGCCCTACGCGTTCTACTTAAAGGGCCTGAACCACTACAACCGCCTCACCGACGTGATGCGCGACCAAGCGCAAACCCGCCTGGCGCGCGATGCGTTTCAGGAAGTGGTGAACCGCTTCCCGACCAGCAAATATGCCCAAGATGCCAAATTAAAACTTACCCTGACTGAAGACCACCTGGCAGGCCGCGAAATGGTGGTGGGGCGCTTTTACCAACAACAGCAGCAGCCCTTGGCCGCCATTAACCGCTTCAAGGCCGTGGTGAAGGATTACCAAACCACCACACAAGCGCCAGAAGCGCTGTACCGCCTGGTGGAAAGCTACCTGAGCTTAGGCGTAACCGATGAAGCCCAGCGGGCGGGCGCAATTTTGGGCTATAACTACCCCAACAGTGACTGGTACGCCAAAGCCTACGACCTGCTTACGGGCCAAAATCTCGCCCCCAAAGGCCAACGCGCCACCTGGGCCCAAAAGTTAAAACGCGGCGTGGAAGATTTGTTTTAGGCTTAACCCCTACAACTTCCCAAACCGCACGGGCGCCCCCAAAAACAGTTCCGCCACGCGGGAAACTTCCCCTACTTCGCCGCTGGTAAAGTACTGAATCAGCCCCGCATGGGCACCGCTGGCCACCTCGGGATGGCGGACAAAGTAATCTTCCAGCGCATTGGCCACCGCCAAAGGCTGATTCAGCAACCGGGTGGCCGGCGGTAATGCGGCCCGAAAATGCTGCGCCACTAAAGGATAGTGCGTGCAGCCCAAAATGGCGTAGGCGGGTGCAATCTCGGTAGTTGCCAGCAAAGCCACCACGTAGTCGGTCACAGCGGCGGCAAGGTCGGCCTGCGGCGCCCCCGCTTCAATCAGCGGCACCAGCTTCGGGCAGGCCATTTTCAGCACCCGCACCTGCGGGCAGCGCTTGGCAATTTCGGCCTCGTACACGCCGCTGTTGACTGTGACTTGGGTGGCAAACAAGGCCACAGTATCGGTGTTATATTTTTGCGGAAACACAGGCTCCTTGACGTGCCAAGGGGTCTGGGTGACGGCTTCCACGGTCGGCGCGATAATCCCCAACACGCGGTGCCCAGGCCGCTGCGCGTTCACGTGCGGCAACCAGGTTTGTTGCAAGGTTTTTCCCGCCACCGCGGTAGCAGTATTGCAGCCTAAAATCACCAGCTTGCAGCCCGCCAGAAACAGCTTGGCCACCGCGGCCTGGGTTAAATCCACCACTTCAGTGCCCGCGCGGTTGCCGTAAGGCGCGTTGGCGTGGTCGCCGTAGTACATCCAACTAAGCTTCGGGAACCGCGCGGTCAGTTCCCGAAAAATCGTCAGGCCGCCGTGGCCACTGTCAAACACGCCAATCATAGGTTAATCCTATGCCGCGCAACCCTTCCGCCCGCAAGCCAACTGTGCTAGGAACGGGCTATTATGGCCCACAGCAAACCTAACCTCGCCGAGAAAATCTGCGTTCATTGCCAAAAACCGATGGTCTGGCGTAAAGCCTGGCGTAACTGTTGGGAAACGGTCAAGTACTGCAGCAACGCCTGCCAGCGCCAAGCCAATCGGCAGGCGCGGCAGTCCGAACCGGCCCATGCCCCCCCCCCAAATATGGAGCCTTCCCTTAAAACCCAGCGCTTCAATCGCCCGCGCAAGGTCTTGGCGCTGCCCAAACGTTAAAGCGGATAGTGCTTGACAGTATTCGGCCTGGGCTTTAAGACGCCGAAGCAACGCTGCACCAGAGATGGTTCAAGGCCTACAATGCTGATTTTGCCTAGGCGGAATCGGAGCCGTAGGCGGAGAACCCGCCATCTGGGCGCGAAGCGCCCTAGACTGGCGGAAACGAAGTACCCGACAGCTGGCCACGAGGTTAAGACTAAGCCGACAAATTAATGCCCAGATGGCGGAATTGGTAGACGCGCGTGGTTCAGGTCCACGTCTGTAACAGGGTGGAGGTTCGAGTCCTCTTTTGGGCACCATAAGTTTCAAGAAGCCCCTTTGAAGGGGCTTTTTTGTTTGGTTTATTTATCTTTTCAGATGTTCAGAAGTTGACAGCCGCAGGCAGGTTGTTTAAGGGTTTCATAGATTTTAAAGGAATTTTAAACATGCCCGCTGCCCCTGCCAAAGCCGCCACACCAAAAGCCAATAGCCAAGCCACAGGCCAAATTTCCCGCGTCATTGGCCCAGTGGTGGACGTGCAATTTACGGGCGAACTGCCCGCGATTTTGAATGCCCTGCACATTGCGCGCCCCAAGCAAAGCCCCTTGGTGTTGGAAGTGGCGCAGCACTTGGGCGAAAACACCGTGCGGACGATTGCCATGGACAGCACCGACGGCCTGACCCGCGGTACCCCCGTGGCCGATACCGGCGCGCCGATTCGGGTCCCCGTTGGCCCGCAAAACCTGGGGCGGATTATGAACGTGGTGGGGGAACCTATCGACGAACTCGGGCCAATGGACATGACCCACAACTGGGAAATTCACCGCCCAGCCCCCAAATTTGAAGACCAAAGCACTGCCGCGGCGATTCTGGAAACCGGGATTAAAGTCATTGACCTGCTCGAGCCCTACGCCAAAGGCGGCAAAATTGGCCTGTTCGGCGGCGCGGGTGTAGGTAAAACCGTAATTATTATGGAACTCATCAACAACATCGCCAAAGGCCACGGTGGCTACAGCGTGTTTGCAGGCGTGGGCGAGCGGACACGGGAAGGCAACGACCTCTGGCACGAAATGATGGAATCGGGCGTTATTACGCTGGGTAATGCCAAAAAAAGCAAAGCCACCTTGGTGTATGGCCAAATGAATGAGCCCCCAGGCGCCCGCGCCCGCGTGGCCCTCACAGGCCTCACCTGCGCCGAATACTTCCGCGACCAGGAAGGCCAGGACGTGCTGTTTTTCGTCGATAACATCTTCCGCTTTACCCAAGCGGGCTCGGAAGTTTCGGCACTATTGGGGCGTATCCCTTCGGCCGTGGGTTACCAGCCTACATTGGCCACCGATATGGGCGCGATGCAAGAACGCATTACCAGCACCAAAAAGGGCTCCATCACCAGCGTCCAGGCCGTGTATGTGCCCGCCGACGACCTGACAGACCCCGCCCCTGCCACTACTTTTGCGCACCTCGATGCCACCACCGTGCTAAACCGCGGGATTGCTGAAAAGGGGATTTACCCTGCTGTCGACCCACTCGATTCCACCAGCCGGATGCTCGACCCGATGATTGTGGGTGAAGAGCATTACAGTGTGGCCACGCAGGTGCAAACCACCCTGCAACGCTACAAGGCGCTGCAAGATATCATTGCGATTTTGGGCATGGATGAGTTGAGTGAAGAAGATAAAATGGTGGTGCACCGTGCCCGCCGACTGGAAAAATTCCTTTCCCAGCCCTTCCACGTGGCCGAACAGTTTACGGGGATGCCCGGTAAGTACGTGAAGCTGGCCGACACCATCCGCAGCTTTAAGGAAATTCTGGCTGGCCAGCACGATGCCCTGCCCGAAGCGGCATTCTATATGGTCGGTGGGATTGACGAAGCGATTGAAAAAGCCGCCAAGTTGGCGGCTTAAGTGCGCAACAAGAAAAGCCCGCCGAGATGGCGGGCTTTTCTAATTGAACTATTTCGGTGTTATTTGGTATTTTTTTCTCCCCAATATTGCCAGTATCGGAGAGAACCAAGCGTATTCATCGGGTTAAGAAAATAGACACTTCGTGTACGGATAACATCACGAAAAGTTACATAAGTAGCCGACATCAGAACGAATAATTCCACGGGGTGAACCCAGAACCACATTCTGAATAAAGCATCACGGAGATTCCAGCGTGCATCGAGATAGGAATTGATGTCACCATAGAAAATGTAGGTGCTCGCAAGCCTGAGGTAAAGGCTGTAAAGAGCCCCAATTATATACACCACAGCCACCTGAAACAGAATTTCGGCCATCGTCGCCTCCAAACGTGAGCCCAGAACAGGGCGGTAATATTACTTAAGGTGTACACAAGTTGCTGTCAAGAACCCCACCCCAACCTTGCGGCTTGCTGCTGGTGGGATTGTGTTTTGGCGATGCCTCGCTTAACTTGATAATTAAGTTAAACCAAGGAAAAGAAGCTCTATGAAAACCGCCCTCCTCACCACTGCCCTGTTGGCATTGGCCATCCCTACTTTTGCCGAACCTGGCGCCATGCATCAGGAACACCAGGCCGACCGCAAAGAAATGCGCGGCGAAATGAAAGCCCAACACGAAGACATGAAGGCCAAGCGCACGGAACACCGCGCCGAGATGAAGGAAATGCATGCCGACCACAAGGAAATGAAGGCCGAGATGCAAAGCAACCTGAAAGACAAGAAGGCAGCGTATCAAGAGAAAAAAATGGATAAAAAAGCCGAGCGGATGAAAAAGCGCGAAGACTGGAAAGCCAAGCGCGAAGACATGAAAATGAAGCGCGACGCCGCCAACGCTGTACCCGCCGCCCAATAATTGTGATTCGTGATGCAAACCCGCCATTGGCGGGTTTTTTTATGCGCTATACTATGCGTGATTGATAAATGGGGTTGCCGGGAACAGCTGCTGGATTTCGGCACAGGTTTTTTGGTAATTTTTTTGTGCCAGCGGCAGTACCAACAAGGTATTGCCGCCGGCAATCGTACCCGCCACATGCGGCAGTGCCGCGTCATCCACAAATGTTCCTAAATAGCGGCCACTGTCGGGCTTACCTAAAACCACCAGTGCCGTCCCGTTGGCAATAATCCGCTCGGCCAGGTGTTGGGCAATCGCCTGCCGCGTTACGCGCGGGCTTTGGCCACGATACAGAACCGTACCTTTATGCAGGTGATAGGGGGTTTGGCCATTGGGCAGGTTGGTTTTCACCGCCCCCACCCGTGCCAAGGCGCGGGAAACACTGGCCTGGGTAATCTGGGCGCCATGCTTGGCCAATTCGCGCTGGACGTCGGCGTGGGTTTGGCAAATACGGGTTTGCAGAATCTCTTCCAGCAAGTCACGCGTTCCGCGGGTTTTGGGCATGGCCATGGCTTAGCATATTTCTGTAAGTTATATATGTATATTATAGCGTATATATGTACTTGAAAAGCATATTCATTGCCATCAAGCTGTCTTTCCTTGCCGCAAGTACTACCTTCACCTCGTCACCCATTACGTTTGTAAGGAAGCCACCATGAGCCCTGAATCTTCGGCCGTCGCCACTCTGCCGCACTTATACCGCGAATACCCTTCGCACATGGCCAAAATGGCCGACCTGGCTGAAATTTTTCAGCTGGTACGGCAAGCCCAACGCGTACAGCTGGCAGGCAACCCCGATACCAGGGAGGCGGCCCTCAGCAAGCTGCTGCACACCATCGGCGACAAACTTGATGCCATGAGCGGTGGCCTATTACAGGCCAATTACTAGACTTGAACGAAACACACAGGCCGCCCTTGGGCGGCCTACATTTTTTGTATTATGTTACCGCAAACAGCAGGCTTAAAACTGTTCGTAAAGCGGGAATTTGGCACAGAGCGCGTTTACTTCCGCGCCCACACTGGCGGCTTTGGCTTCACCGTTACCTGCTTTGGTGGCCTGGGCAATTTCGGCAATCCAGGCGCCGATTTGGGTAAATTCAGCCACGCCAAAGCCACGCGTGGTACCCGCCGCACTGCCTACCCGCACGCCGCTGGTGGTGGCGGGCGGTTGGGTATCATAGGGCACCATATTTTTATTGGCCGTGATGTGCGCGGCTTCCAGCAAATCGGTCACCACAGCGCCAGTCAGGCCCAACGGACGCATATCCAACAGAGCCAAGTGGTTATCAGTCCCGCCGCTCACCAAGCGTACGCCACCATCGGCGGCGGCCTTGGCCATCGCCTGACAGTTGGTGATAACCTGCTGCTGATACATTTTAAATGCCGGCTGCAACGCTTCACCAAAGGCCACCGCTTTACCCGCCACCACGTGCATCAAGGGGCCACCTTGAATCCCAGGAAACACCGCACTGTTCAGCTTTTTGCCAATGGCCTCATCGCGGCTTAAAATCATCCCGCCGCGCGGGCCGCGCAGGGTTTTATGGGTGGTGGTGGTCACCACGTCGGCCACGCCCACCGGGTTTTCGTGCAGCCCCACCGCACAGAGGCCCGCAATGTGGGCAATATCGGCCATGAACAGGGCACCCACGCTGTGGGCAATGTTCGCCATGCGGGTGAAATCGATTTTGCGTGGGTAGGCACTGGCACCCGCAGAGAGGAGTTTAGGCCTCAACGCATGGGCTTGGGCCTCCAGCGCGTCGTAATCAATTAGGTCATCCTCTTCACGCACGCCGTAAAAATGCGCTTCAAACCATTTGCCTGAAAGATTCACCGGGCTGCCGTGGGTCAGGTGCCCACCTTGGTCTAAGCGCAGGCCCAAAATTTTATCGCCAGGGTTGAGCAACGCCAAAAACACTGCCTGATTGGCCGTACTGCCGCTGTGCGGCTGCACGTTGGCGTAGGATGCGCCAAACAGCTGCTTGGCCCGTTCGATGGCCAGTGCCTCCAGTTTATCGACTTCCGCACAACCGTTGTAATAGCGCTTGCCTGGGTAGCCTTCGGCGTACTTGTTGGTGGCGGTGCTGCCCACCGCTTCCAGCACCGCGCGGCTGGTGTAGTTTTCCGAAGCAATCAGCTCAATCCCTACCCGTTGGCGCTCCAGCTCGGCTTGCAGGGCGCTGGCAATGGCGGGGTCGGTCGCTGCTAAGTTTTGGGTAAAAAAGCTCATCGGGCACCTCAATTGTTACCCTGCAAACCTAGCAAAGCCATTCAGAAGATGCCAGCGACTCTTGCAGCAAACGGGGCAATTTTTCTCTGCCATAACCCCGATTGTCTGACATTAAACATCGGATATAAAAACAACCGCTCACCGATTTTCAAGATATTTAATATTTGTTTTTATTAAACTATTTTACAACCATTTGGCAGCAAAAATGCATGAGTGCTGACAAAACAGCCGATGCATTGCCCAATTTGCAGGCAATGAAAGCACGCCCCATGTCACAGCCCCTCGCCGCCTTACCCACCTTTGCCGAAGCACCTGCCCTGCCGCCCTTTGAATCCGCACAAGACGCCCTGCACTGGGCGGTGGAAGTGTTGCGGCGGCGGCGCCTGCCACGCCACAGTGGCACACTTACCAATCGGGTGGCCCTGAGTGCGCGGCAAAAAATGGCCACAGATTTGGCGAGACTTAATCTCGCCGCCGAGGCCACCCAAGTGGCGGCAACATGGGGCGGACGCTTTCAACCGCACTTGCCGCACGATGCTGCTGGCCGCTTAAGCTTGGCCCTCCAGATTGAACAATCCATGGCAACGCTACCGCCTGAAGCTGCCCGGCTGTTAAAACTCTGGGCCTGGGGCGACTGGGCCGATGAAGCCCGCCTGCACGCCGCACAAGTGCATCAGGAAAAATTGCGCCAACAAGGGGTGCGGGTGCGGCTCAGTTACCGCTACAGCTTGGAACAATTGGCGACGCTTGCAGGGTTGAGCAAGGCCACCATCTGGCGGCAGCTTCAGGCGGCTTTAAAGCTGTTGCAGCAGGGGTTGGAGCAGCAGGAAATTGTGTCGGCACCGTTGGCATTAAACGGGGTGCCCCCAAAGGCCCGCAAACCGGTTCAACGCCATGAATTTGGAAAATAATGTAGCTACAAAAAAGCAGGCCAAGTTAAATATCTGGCTTGCCCAAAGTGTTACCAGGCGGCGTTATATCGCGGTATTCATGCGCTTGGTGCTCAGCTCTGCTTCCTTCTGCAACAGCTCTTGTTTTTGCTGTGCCACGGCACGTTCTTCTTCATCGAGCTGCAAGTTTTCTTGAAGGCGCTTTTCGGCGGCAGCAAGGTCTGCTTCGCGCGCCTTTTCGCGCTCCTCGGCCTCACGTTCGGCCTGTGCATCGGCTTCGGCGGTTTCAGCTTCGCGCTGGGCTTGGGCGTTGGCTTCGGCCTGCGCTTGTTCATCAAGCTCCTCGTTCATGTCTTTTTCTAAATCAGCCATGATGGTATCTCCTGTTATGCTGCTTTAAGCTCTAAGAAATAAACTAGCGGTTCCAGATAGGCTTTCCCAAATTAACATCGTCCGAATCGGTCACAGCGCCGGTTGCTGCACCTACCGCACCGCCAATTACGACGCCAGTCACTGGGTTAACACCCGTAATGATGCCGCCCACGGTACCAGCCGCAGCACCAATCCCAGCGCCACTGAGGGCGCGGTCGGTGCGAGTCTCACCGCACGCGCTTAACAAAAGCGGGCCTGAAAGTGCACATGTTGCAATGATTACACGTGACAACGTTAAGTTTTTTAATAGCTTCATATAAATTCTCCTTGTTGATGACCAAGCCAATCTAACCCAACCACGTATAAAAAAAGAAGTTACGAACCAGCCGCAACTTCTAAAAAAACCAGCAAGGCCCAAAAGGTTTGGGGCCGGGTTTAGGCCTCGCTTAGCTTGGGCTGCGCAACTAGTTGGCGTTGCTTGGCGAAGGGGTCAGCAAATCGTTCATGTCATCGGCAATCGCCTCGCCGCGGGTTTGGTTATTTAATTCATCCATGGCCTCACCCATGCGGCCAGCGCCGAGATTATCGACGGCACCTTCCATCCGGTTACTTAACGGCTCAGGGGTATTGAAGTAGTTAAAGGCAACAACGGCAACCACAAGGCCGACAGCCACCATCATCATTAGGGTTAAGGTATTGTTCATGATGTTAGCTTTCGTTGGAATTTTCGTTATAGCTGATTCATTTAGCTGGCCCAATCGCCATCTATTCAAATTATTTTACGAAGATTTTTATAAATATTTTGTATGAAATGTACGGCTTTTTTAAAGAATTATCTGCAAATTCAAACCAGAGGCCGCCACAATGGCGCCTTAAACTGGAAAGGATAGAACAATGCTACAATTTGGAAATATGCTGCAGTGGGCGATTATTTTTATCATCGTGGCGCTGGTGGCGGCCTTCTTTGGCTTCGGCGGCGTGGCAGGTACAGCGATGACCGGCGCCCGTATGCTGTTTTGGGTGGCGATTGTATTGGCAGTCATTGCCTTTATTATGTCGATGATTCGGCGCGATTAAGCCTAAGTATTCCTTCAACAGAAAGGGCGGCACTCGCGCGCCGCCCTTCCCTCTTTTTCAGTGCCACTACAAGAAGGGGTTTGGCCGGCCATTCACTGATAACCTAATGAACTAATGGGCTCCCACATGTGGCGTCGTTGGTAGTTTGTGCCCCCGAACAGTTAGATTCCACCCATGGTGGCCTCCTTCGTTACGGGGGTTTCGGGAAAACGTGAGCCGGTTGATTGAGTCAAACAGTGTACCGACTCAACGTCATAATAAAATTAATCAATTATATGTAAAAAAACTGTAAAAATCCTAAGCTTCTGTCGCATTCGGCTCCCCTGCCACGCCAACTTCGGTATCGAGCATATAACCAACGCCTTGCAAGGTACGGATATAATTCGGTTCCAAGCCATTCACCGCCAACTTTTTCCGCAGCTGGCCCATGTACACCCGCAAATACTGCGCTTCATCGGCCTGGGCGGGGCCCCAGACTTTCATCAGCAAATGCCGGTGCGTGAGGGCACGGTTGGGGTGAAGGGCCAATTCGTAGAGTATTTTAAATTCTTTGGGCGAAAGCTCGGCCAGCTGGCCATTCACCAGCACTTCGTGGCGCGCCAAATCGATTTTTAAGTTGGCAATTTCCAGCACGTCCTGCCCGCCTGTTTGGGTTTGTACCGCGCGGCGTTTCAGGCTGCGTAACCGCGCCAGCAATTCTTCCATGCCAAAGGGTTTCGTTAAGTAATCATCGGCGCCACTATCCAGCGCTGTAATAATATCCACTGCATCGTTCCGCACCGAAAGGATCATGATAGGCGCTAAAATCTTTTCCGCCCGCAGTTGCACCACCACCTGCTGGCCGTCCATATCCGGCAGTCCCAAATCCAGCAGAATTAAATCGGGCCGGATCGCCCGGGTGAGGCGGATGGCGCTGGCACCATCGACGGCCTCTTCGGTATCGTAGCCAGCATGTTTTAAACCAATGCTTAAAAAGCGCCGAATTTGGGGTTCGTCATCGATAATCAGGATTTTGATTTTGTTGTGCATGGTCTGGGTTTCCTGGTTTAAGTTAGGTAATGGGGCCGGTCAGTTTGGTGGTAGGTAAATAGACCCGAAACAACATGCCACCGGGTTCATTTTCAACAATTTCGGCCTCGATGGTGCCGTCGTGGGCTTCCACAATTGCTTTACAGATGGCAAGCCCAAGGCCACTGCCTGCCATTTTTGTGTCCGTGTAGTTGCTGCGGTAAAACTTATCAAAAATGCGCGGTAAATCCTCGGGGGCCACCGGGTTGCCAACACTGCTGATTTCGATCATCAGGCGCTGATTGGCGTGGTCGGCCTGGAAGCGGGCCACCACGGCGTGCCCTGCCAACCCGTACTTGGCGGCGTTTTCCAGCAGATTGGTAAAGACTTGCGACAGCAGCAATTCATCGCCCCACACCAGCTTGCCTTGGCTGAAATCGCGAAGTTCAAGTTTAAACTGCGGGTAGGATGGCTGTAAGCGGGCGGCCGCGAGCTTGAGCGTATCCACCGCATCAATCGGGGTGCGGCTAGAAAGGTTGGCCCCCGATTCCAGCTTGGCCATCTCCAGCACATTATGTACGATACGGTGCAAACGCTCAGCCTCGTGCAGGGCGGCCCCGATGAGCTCCTGCCGTTGGGCGGCCGGGAGGCCATCGCCGACGTAATCGAGCATTGAAAGGCTGCCGATAATGCTGACCAACGGCGTTTTTAGATCATGCGACACGCTGGCCAATAACGACGACCGCAGACTTTCGCGGCTGGCCAAATGGCCGGCTTCGGTGCGTTCAATATCGTAAAATGCCCGCCGCATCGCCCCGCCCAGCAGACGGCTGTAAGTTCGGATAAACGCGAGAAAATCGTAGCCTGGTTCCAGCAACGACTGCTGCTGGTGTTTGTGGCGCACACCAAGCACGCCCAGCATATCATCGCCCGAAAGCACTGGGCACCACAGGTATTGCCCAAGGGCTTGTGGGGCCTGAATCGCCCCGCTCTGCATCGCTTCTTGGGCGCTGCTCAATTCAAGCTCAGTCAACCCGCGCTTGGTTGGAAAGACCAGTTCGCTGTTTTCCAGGGGCAAGTAAACCGTTTGCAGCCCTAGGCTATTTTGTAAATTAAGCAGCGCCTCCTCTAAAATATCCTTGGGCAATCGAATGGCGCCGACATCATAAACCAGCCGCAATAAAGTTCGGGTCTGGCTTTCTTCAACGGTTTGCCGATGTTCCTGCCGAAAACGTAATTTAAGTGCCAGAAGTGCTACCCAAATAATTGCCAAAATCAGTACAATATCGCCATTAAGCAACGATGAATTTTGTAAATTAAATTCGGCATAGCCCGCCAGCCACGCCAGCCAAAACGAAGCCGCAATACCACTGATCAGTGTGGTCAGCACATTGCTGTTGAATGATACCACCAGAATTACCCCAAGCAGCCCCATGGCCATCGCCGTAAGGCTGATATACCCTTGCATAAAAAAGTACCCCAGCACCCCCGCCGTGACCGCCAGCGAAAGCAGTCCCTGGCCCACTTCAGTGACTGAAAATCGCCATGAGGCCGACGACCACGGGTTGTCATCGGGCAGGGTTAAAGGGGCCAAGGTTGCCTGGCGGGTGGTATCGGTGGCGTGGGCCGTGGCCAAGCGCAGCATCAGTTCGCGTAGACGGTGAATATTAGCCAAATTCACGCCGTAATTGGTGAGGCCGTTTTGGCCTTTGTGAGGTTGCTCAATAATCCCCCGCGACAAACGGTTAATAATGGCTTGGGGGGAAATATCGCACAGCACATATTGGCCGACGTAATGGCGCAGAAAAGTCCCGTTCACTTGCGCGTGCAGTGGCCACGGAATCGGCGGTTTCAGTAAATCCTTCACGCCTTCGTAAGCAATAATCGGCAGGGTGGTTTCAATGGTGTAGCCAGCTTCCAGCACCGCAATCAGGCGCTGGGTATAGATTTCATGGGCCGCGGGCTCCAGTTCCCGTGCCACCAGCCGTGGCACGACCACCACCTGGGGGTTGGCTTCATTCAGCTCCTTCAGCACGCCTTCATCCAGCAAGCTTTTCACCAGCACCGGCTTTAAATGGTATTTATCCAAAGCTTCGGTATCGATGCTTCCTGCCGTTAAAAAAACCAGGCCTCGGCCAACGGGCAAGCGGTTCAGCTGATTCACCAGCAACCCCCAGGCGGCAACCCCGGGCAACACTTCCAAGTGCACCTTAAGGCGCCCTGGGCTGCGTGTTTTTGATGAAGGAGACATGGGTCTGTGTATTTTCCTGCTCTAAGCCTAGCACAGCTGCCGCACGCAGCCTAACCGATGGTTGGCCAGCGCGCGGCCTGCAGCTTGACTTGGTGACTGCTGCGGGTATGTGCCAGCGCGGTTGTTAGTAATCGGTCGGGCTCGGGTTACCTTCGGTGGCCGGCATCTGAGCCTCGGCCTTTTCTTTCACGACCATAATTTCCACTACCCGGTTACGCGGTTCGCGTACGCCGTCGATGGTCGGCACTGGCGGGTTGTTTTCGCCCAGCGCGCGGGTATCAACTTCGGCAGTATCAACGGGGATAATTTGCAAGTACTCGCGCACGGCGCGCAGGCGGCGTTCGGAAAGCCCTTGGTTGTAAAGCTCTTTCCCACTGCGGTCGGTGTGGGCAGTCAGCGCAATCCGCTTCCAGGTATTTTCCTCGCCCGCCATGCCGGCTTTCACCTCATTTAACTTGCTGCGGGAGGCTTCAGTCAGGGTGGCTTTATCCCAATCAAAGTACACCACCTGGGTTTCCACCACATCGTAACGCACCAGCACGGGCGCCACCACAGGGGCGGCAGCCATTTTGGGTTGCGGCGCGGGCTCGGCGGCGGCCATGGGCCTGTCAAGCTTACTCATTAAATATCGAAAGGTCGGCTCGCAACGGCGCAGGTTGTGCGAGGCATAGGGTTCCGATTGCTGTTGAAGCGCATAACAATCGTAAGCGGCCTGCGCCATTGCCACGTCGCGCGGGTATTGTTGCAGGTTCTCGGGGTTCATGGTCGCGCGGTTGATGGCTTGGTAATCGGCCTGCAATTGCGCGGGGCTGGCCTGCACGCTGCGGACTTGATCGGGCCGCAGTGGCAACACATTATTACCGTTGTAGGCGGCCACTGCCCGCGTCTTTAGTTCATCGGCATCAATTTGGTCGGTGCGGTCATTGTTTTCGAGATGCGCAAAGTTACTGTACGCATTTGCAAGCATCGCGGCGTAACTGCTGGAATACGGCGCCACAATTCCGCCGCCTGCAGCGAAGCTTACGCTGGTATAACCAAGCCCCACCAGCGCCGAGCTTAGAATCATCAGTTTCATTGTTTTCGGGTTAAATTTTTTCATGGTGTGGTCTTTCTGTGGGTTAAAGCAAAAACATACCCAGTTGTGCCGCCAAACCTTACGAAAAAACCATTGCGTAAGCGGCAGCTTGTATAAAAATTGTATAAAAAACCTAAAAATACCGCCTGCGCATTTTAATATTTTTATAACTCTCGCGGCAGTTCGTATCGACCTTTATCGAGTACTACCCGCAGATTAAGCCCAAGCCGCCTTACAAAAGACGGTGTTCAACACCTTCTGCCAACCATAATAAAGGAATCGCACCATGGCACTCTCATCCACCTTCGACGACCTTAAAAATATGCTTTCTCCACAGCCCAAAATTGATACCAAAGCGAAAATGTTTGTTCATGCCTTGAAAGATATTTACTGGGCCGAACACCAAATTCTCGCCATGCTGGAAGAAATGGAACCGCTGGCACGAGACGCCCAAGTGCACGAAATGCTTGCCACCCACCACAGCCAGACCCGCATGCACATCGAACGACTCGAACAAGTCTTTACCCTGCTGGGTATCGAACCCACCACCGAAACCTGCCAAGCCATGAAAGGCATTCTGGCCGAAGGCAACCACCTGGTGGGCAATACTTCCGATGAGCTGCGCGACACCGCCATTGTGTTCGCAGCCCAGGCCGTAGAACACTATGAAATTGGCCGCTACGACACCATGATTTTATGGGCCGAGCAATTGCTGGAGCCCAAAGTGGCCGAGCTGCTGGAACTCAATCTGGCCGATGAAAATGAGACGCTGGAATTGCTGGAAGATTACCAACGCAATACTGCTGAAGAAGACGATGAAGATGATAGCACAACCATCATCGATTTCACTGAAGATGAAACGCCTGCCACGCGCAGCAAATCCAGCACCCAAGGCAATCCTTCGCCCAAGCGCATGGCCGCGCAACGCAAAACCACCCGCACCGCCACTGGCCCAAGCAAGTCGGTCAAAGGCGGCACTCCCGAAACCACCGAGCAAAGCAGTGGCAGCATACGCCCCAGCTCCAAATCGGCCAATGGCCGCAAGGCAACGGGTGGCAAAGCCAGAAAGAAAATCACGCCTAAAAAGTAGTTGGGTTTATTACTCAAAGTTTGGCCCGAAAATTTCGGGCCATTTTTTTCAGCATGGGTTACATCACTTAAAAGGCTTGCCTCTTACTATGCCTAATACTTTTATACGCAGCCAAGCAGCCTGCAAACGGGTGGGTCAGGCACACGTGCATGATGCCAAAAAAAACCCTTCGTTGCCGAAGGGTTGTTGCGGAGGTTGGCCAACTACATTTGCCAGACATCCTGTTCGTTGTCGTAAACATCCACCGGCCGTTGGCGCGGGGTGCGTTGACGCTGACGCTGGCGGCCCAAGTCTTCGTCGGTGCCGTCATCGTAATCCTCGTTACGCTGACTTTTTTTATTAAGTGGCTGGCTACGGGCCAAAGCATTCATCGGGATCGTGCTGTAGATTTTGCGCATGGTATGGCTTCCTTTTTTACCAATGGTTTTTCTTGTGAAGACCATGGTGCTCTCCACGTCGTAACCATGGCGCATGCGCCATAAAAAAAGGCTTAAAGAGGTTTAAAGATTTTTAAAATCGCCGATGTGCCTGTTTTTTAATCACACAGCAAATAAAATTCCACTAATTTCTATCAAATTTAGATATTTCAAGCGCGAGCGGGTACAGCTTTTTTATCCCGAGGTGCTCTATTTATTTTTAACCGGCGCCAAATTCCCAGGTACCGCATCAAACAGATTTTTAACCAGCATTATAAAGGATCATAACCATGCCACGCGATACCCAAAGTAAAGCCACTCAAGAGCCCCGTAAAACCATGATGCGTGCCGAACGCAAAGTTCGGGAAGCCAAGCAAACAGCCGCCGACTTTGCCGAGGACGTGCGCGATGATGTGGGCAGCGGGATGACTGAATTGGCCGAACGCGGCGGCGAGGTGCTGCGCGATGCCTACGACCGCACCGGCGAGGCCCTGAGCAGCGTTGGGCGTGAGATAGAAGGTCGCACCCAGGATCGGCCCCTCATCATGCTCGCCGGCGCCTTCATGGCAGGCGTGCTGTTAAGCCGCATGATGGGCCGGCGTTAAAGCAATCGAAGCCTATTCACATGGCGCTTCCACAACTTGGCGGGGTGATCGCAACCTGGCTTTTGCAACGCTACCTGATGCCTGCCGAATCAGGACGATCTGGCTGGCCAATCCCCAAAAAAATGGCCATCTATGGTGGGCTGATTTTATTGGCGGGGTGGCTAGTGGCGCAATCGGTGTTTTTGATCATTGCGGCTTTGATTTATTTGGGCTGGCCTACCCTGCAGCCCGATGACCTGCTGTTGATACTGGCGGCACTTTCGCTGGGTTGCGCCCTGCTGATTGGTGCGGCGCTGCAGATGAACCCGTTGGTGCCCGAAAAACCGCACAAGGCTGGTTTGCCACACGATGCAATGCAGGCCTTCATGCGCGGCTGGTCGCGGCGGAGCCGCTAATCAATAACTTGGCCAAAAATTTGGTTAAGACTTGGTTTAAACTTTTATGGCTTTCACACACTGCAGGTGCATTCCCGCATGGAAGTTTTAACCCTACGGCGGCACCATAATGCTGCACGGTCGTGATGCACGACTTCAATGTTAACCCAACCTAGGAGAATCTTCATGAACCGGTATTATATTCCTGCTTTCATAACCATAATGGCGGTGACCTCTGCCGCCGCAGCCATGGCCCAAAATAACATGACTCAAGACGGCAACAACTCGCTGCGCATGCAAAACTCTGCCATGGATGATACCGCCCGCAGCGTCAGCCACACCCTCACCAAGTACCCCGCCGTGGCGATGTCGGGCACCACCAACCCCAGCGCCCCAGTGCCTGGCCGCAACAGTTTTACCCGCAGCCAAGTGCAGGAACGCTTGCAAAATATGGGTTATGAAAACGTCAACAATCTGCGCCTAAACGAGAACGGCGTCTGGCAAGCCGACACCATGCGCGGCGGCATCCGCACCCCTGTCCAGTTCGATTATCAGGGCAATATCCACGCCTCAGGCCATACCTCTCGGGGCAAATGAATAGCCAATCCACATGCAGTACCTCGGGCCGCTAATTAACCACACAATATAAAGGATACCCACCATGAGCATGCAAACCGCCAGCTTTTACACCTATCATCATGCCAACGCCGCCGTCATGGCGCTGCGGGAAGCGGGAGTGAGCGAAAGCAACCTTAGCTTTATCTCCAACGACGCCGAAAAGGTTTACGAAATGGAGCAAGTCTCGGCCACCCTCGAAGACGCGGGAAAAGGCACCACCATGGGCGGCGCCTTGGGGGCCGCCGGTGGCCTGATGGCGGGCCTTGGCATCATTGCCATTCCTGGCATTGGGCCCCTGATTGCCGCAGGTTGGCTGACCACAGCCCTGGCAGGAATGGTGACAGGTTCGGTCATCGGCGCCACGGCGGGCAGCCTGATGAGCCTCTGGGAAGGCGAAACCGTGACGCGTGAAGATGCCGACCGCTACGCCGACCATATCCGGCAAGGCGGCACGCTGGTGAGTGTGCGCGGCGACGATATTCCCGCCGAGCGGATTCAGGCAATCCTGACCAATCACCAAAACGAAGAACTGGCCAAGGGCCTGGGCACCTATCGCCAACGCCCAAGCGCCGCAACTTCGATGAATATGTAAAACAATAAATATCTCAAAAAATGACCCCACGCAGGGGCCATTTTTTTTGGTAGGCAGGCTTACTTGCCCTTTTTGGCATCCTTGGCGGGGGCTGCAGGTGCCGCCGCAGGCTTGCCATCGTTCTTTTGCGAGGCCGCAGGAACTTCGGCGCTGACGGGCGCTGCCACAGCGGCTTCATCTTCTTCCATCTTGCTGGTGCGGGTGCTGACCACGCTGGCAATCGTCAGGTCGCGGTCGGTCACGGCGCTCTTCACACCTTCAGGCAGCTTAATTTCGCTTAAGTGGACGCTGTCACCAATATCCAGACCACTGATATCCACGGTAATTTCTTGCGGAATGCTGTCGGCGCGGCAGACAACTTCCAGCTCGGCTTCCACCAGCTGCAGCACCCCGCCCAGTTTAATCCCGGGGCTCTTGTCGGCACCAACGATGTTCACAGTCACGTTCACGTTCATGATACGGCTTGGGTCAAACCGGATGAAATCGATGTGCACGGGCATATCGCTGACCGGGTGGCGCTGGATATCGCGGGCAATCACCTTCACCACTTTACCAGCAATGTTGAGTTCCTGGGTGTTGGTGAAAAAGTGGCCAGCGCGCAGGGCCTTGGCCAAATCCTGGCCGTTCACGCCAATGGTTTCGCCAGCTTCGGTGCCCTTGCCGTAAATCACGCCTGGCACCATGCCAGCACGGCGCAGCGCCCGAGCGGCCCCTTTGCCTTGGGTAGGTTTGCCAACGGCATTCAGCACCACGTGCTGCGCTTGCGGACGACTATTCATGAGACTATTCCCTTATATAATGGCTGCTTATCCGGCCAATTGGGCCCCATGCCCAACCACCCGTTGCCCGCAACCTTGAAGGCATAGAGGGGCTTTAGGGGAGAATTGGTCGATATGTCAAGTTTTCATTATCTTAGTCTTGACATAATTGAATACACTATGTATTAACTGGTTCAGACCTTGCGTCGCTGCACTTTACTACTTTCTTTCCACACAAGGGCGTTCGCCCCCTCACACTGAAAGGTAGCCAGTCATGGCCGAAAAACCTTCAATCCTCGAAGCCCAAACCCTCCCCTTCATGAGCCTTTTCCGCTCGTGCATGATTTCTTACAGCCGGATGTACGGTATGGTCGCTGGTGTTCTGCTGGCCATTATCGCCGTCGTCGCGTTCTTCCTCCAGTTCGGTGGGGCCATCTGGCGCGCTATCAACACGGTCTTCTGGGCAGTGATTGGTTTTCTCCACCTCGGCCAAGTGATTGCCTTCATCGGCGCTACGGTGGTCCTCATTTGGAATACCGCAGTCGCAACAGCCAACGGAGCCTACGCCCTCACCCAACGGCTGTTGCCAGGAGTGCTGGAGTTCACAATCACTGCTTGCCGAGAAGTGACGAATTCGGTTGAAGGCAAGGATGTCAAGTCGAAACTCTGCGACGGCACCACCTCCACTCACTTCCCGGCATCGGGAGTTTATGGGGCGATCGTCGCAGCTGAATGGCTGCTGGTACTCATCGGTGTGGTGTGGGTCGTAGCCCGCATCATCTGCTGGTGGAAAGCCACCCACTGGAAGGGTGACGATTGGAAAGAGTTCACGTCGTTCATGTTCACATGGGCAATTCCTTGCGTGATGGCGACAATCTTTCTCGTACACCTTTTCACTGGGGTGACCTATATGTTGACGGCGCCAATCCTGAAGCAGGTATTCGCACTGGCGGTCGATCGCCCAGATGCGTTCTATGAAAGCTTGGTTCTCATGCTCGTTATTTTTGCGGCTCCCATCGCGGGGTTGCAGTATTTGATGACGACGCATGTCAAGCGGGCAAGATTGGAGGCTAAGCGGCAGCATGATCAAATGCCTGTCTACACCTACGACCTTAACGAATCGGCTTAGAAACTCCTCACCGAGCCTGCGCGAATGATCGTTCTGCGCAGTGCGGCCCTGGCTCTTGGTGGCATTGCGTTCCTGATGCTGCTGCAGCTCGGCGTGAAGATGGTGCCCAACACCATCGGCTTCTGGGTCTCAGCCTTCCTCTCCCTCGGCGTGGTCGGCATCACCCTCGCCTGCGTCATCACCTGCTACCCTTCTTTGCGGGAGGGCTACAGGCAACTGGAGCAGGAGCGGGCGAAGGCTCTCGCTTACTACAAGAAGGCCCACGAGACGGAAGAGTGACTCTTGTCTCTATAGCCTCGCAACGAAAACGCCCCTGGGTTCATCCCAGGGGCAATTTTTTGCCCTCTGCTTATGCCTCTGGCAACGGTTCTGCCGCCAACGGCATTTCTTCATTCACGGGCAATACCTCGTCGGCCTCGGCTTCGTCGTCGCCATGCAGCATGTGGGCAGGCAGCGCCGTGACCAGCTTTACCTTGGTGCTGTCGATGCTAAACAACCGTACGCCCTGGGTATTACGGCCCATGATGGAAATATCCGGGATACGCATCCGGATCATCTGGCCGTCGGCGGTGGCGATCATAATTTCATCGCTGAGCTCTCCTTCCATTGTCACGGGTACGGCACAGACAACGCCACCGTTCCGCATGGTGGTTTGGATGCTAATGACGCCCATGGTGCCACGGCCCTTTTCGGGGTAGTCGGCCTGCGGGGTTAACTTGCCGTAGCCGTTGGCGGTGACTGTTAAGATATGGGTATGATGCGGCTCAATCAGGTGCATGGCCATCACGGTATCTTTGGGCTTCAGGTTCATCCCGCGTACGCCCGTACTGGTGCGGCTGGCCACGGGGCGCAGTTCGTCTTCAGCGGCGCTGAAGCGGACGGCCTGGCCGTTTTGGCTGCTCATGATCACACTGGTGCCCGCCTTGGCGCTATCCAATAGGTGTACGGCCAGCAATCGGTCGCCATCGGTCAGGCCCATGCCGTAAATGCCCGTTTGGCGCACGTTGGCGTAGGCGGTTAAAGGCGTTTTCCGAATTACGCCTTTTTGCGTGGCGAACACCAGGAAGTGCTGCGGCCACAGCGCTTCATCGCGGGGCACAGGTACCACGGCAGCCACCTGTTCGCCCTGCTCCAGCTTCAGCAGGTTAATGAACGCCTTACCGCGGCTGGTGGCATTGGCTTGCGGCAGCATATAGCCCTTTAACTTAAATACATTGCCAAGGTTGGTGAAGCATAAAATCGGGCTGTGGGTATTGGCCACAAACAGGCTGGCCATTTCCTCATTTTCGCGCAGGTTTGCACCGCCCTTGCCCTTGCCACCACGGCGCTGGGCGCGGAACGCCGACAGCGGCATCCGCTTGACGTAGCCATCGGAAGAAATGGTCACCACCACATCTTCGGGCGGAATCAGGTCTTCCATATCCATATCCGCACCACCGTCAATAATCTCGGTCATGCGCGGGGTGGCGAACTGTTCCTTTACCTCAATCAGCTCTTCGGTCATCACGTTCACCAAAATCGCGCGGTCGGCCAGAATTGCCAGCAGCCCCCGAATGGTTTCGGCAATTTCGGCAGCTTCGTTCAAAATTTTCTCGCGCTCAAGGCCGGTCAGGCGTTGCAAACGCAAGTCTAAAATCGCTTGCGCCTGCACGGGGGAAAGCTGGTAGGCGGCGGTCTTAACCCCTTCCCCCAACAACGCCAGCAGCGGCGCCACGGCTTCGGCCGCCCACGGCGTGGCGATGAGAAGTTCCTTGGCGGTGGCCGCATCGGGCGCATTACGGATAATTTTAATCACCGCATCAATGTTCGCCACCGCAACCCCAAGCCCCACCAATATATGCGCGCGGTCGCGGGCTTTGCTCAGGCGGAAGGTGGTACGACGGGTCACCACCTCTTCGCGGTGGGCCAAGAAGGCGCGCAGGATTTCGCCAATCCCGCACAACTTGGGCAGGCCGCCATCCAGCACCACCATGTTGTAACTGAAGCCCGTTTGCAGGCTGGTGTGCTTGTACAGCTGGTTCAACACCACGTCGGCGTTGGCGTTGCGCTTCAATTCAATCACCACCCGCACGCCAAAACGGTCCGATTCATCCCGGACTTCCGAAATATCTTCAATCACCTTATCCTTCACCAAGGCGGCGATATTTTCCACCAACGTGGCCTTGTTCACCTGGTACGGAATTTCGCTGATAATCAGCACCGGCTTGGTGTCTGGGTCTTTAATCTGGACTTTACCGCGCAACACCAGGCTGCCGCGGCCAATCGCGTTGCCGCTTAAAATCGGGCCACGGCCCACAATCATCCCGCCCGTGGGGAAATCCGGCCCCAGCACGAACTGGTTCAGGTCTTCGGTGGTGGCGGTGGGGTTTTTCAGCAGATGCAGGCAGGCGTCAATCACTTCGCCCAGGTTGTGGGGCGGAATGTTGGTCGCCATCCCCACCGCAATCCCGCCCGCACCATTTACCAATACGTTGGGGATGCGGGTCGGCAGCACGCGGGGCTCGATTTCGCTACCATCGTAGTTGGGCTGGAAGTCGACGGTATCTTCTTCAATATCGGCCAGCATCGCGCTGCCCGCTTTGGAAAGCCGAATTTCGGTATAACGCATGGCGGCTGGGCTATCGCCGTCCATGCTGCCGAAGTTCCCTTGGCCGTCTTCGAGCATCAGGCGCAGGCTAAAGGGCTGGGCCATCCGCGCCATGGCGTCGTAAATGGCGCTATCCCCGTGGGGGTGAAATTTACCCATCACATCCCCGACCACGCGGGCCGACTTTAAATACTTACGGTTCCACTCGTTGCCCATCAGGCTTTGGGCGTACAAAATCCGGCGGTGGACGGGCTTCAGGCCGTCGCGCACGTCGGGCAAGGCGCGGCTCACAATCACGCTCATGGCGTAATCGAGGTAGCTCTTGCGCATTTCCGCTTCAATGGTGATGGGCTGCACGGAAAGGCTCAGCAGTGGGTTTCCGGAATCGGTGGCCATGGTTATCTCCCTTAACGGGCAAAACTTAACATAAGGCCCGCCCAAAGGCCACACAAACCCTCACGAAAAGCCGTTGGCCCATGCTTAAAAAGTAGCCAGCGCCAATGAACCGGTAAGCCACGCTAGACGACACCCCTAACTTCGGCTAAAAGCACCTCGGCGCCCATGTATTCCAATGGCAGAGAAAGAGGACTTAAAATCCTTACAGTGTCAGTTCGAGTCTGACCATGGGCACCATTCTCTGCTTGCGAGCAATTCTTCCTTATCAGAGAAAGAGGACAAAATTTCAGTTGTGCGCCGGTGGCGCAACATCCTTACAGCGCCCGTTCGAATCTGACCATGGGCACTATTTCACCTCAGGTGAATAACCCTAAGGGGGGTGCAGGGGGCATGGCCCCATGAAAAGTTAGCGGGCAGCGCGATGAAACCCGCGCTTGGCCAAAGCCAAGTTCGGGTGGCGGAGAGATTTATTTGTTTGTCATAAAAAAACCTCCGCACCAGACTGGTGCGAAGGGAATTTTCATCAACAGGCCGGCTAGCCTGTTAAGCCACACGAACCCACATCGGTTGGTTCGGGTCGGGCTGTTCACGAGTGAAAACCAAGCTGCCCGAAGCCTCCAGCCAATTAAACATATCGCGCCCTTGGTAATTGTGAACAGGCGTGTTTCGTCCATCGAAGATGTAGCTGTTGCAGCTGAGCAGCTTCACAGCCGACATCAGCACCGAGCGAAAATGAATGAACCTCACCTGCAAGGGATTGATTTCACCATTTTCAACTGCACTCAAGGCACCCCAACCATAACCATCGTAGATTGGCAGTTGGGCCGCAGCCAAAGGCTGCGTCAGTTTTGTTGCGACAAGCACTGCCGTTGTTCCAAGTAGGATACTCCGCCGCGAAAGCGTTGTCATCGTCACACTCCAGAGTTGGCCTGACCCACTACGTGGAAGGCTAGGGAAAAAGCGTTTATTACCCTTTCAATCTAGCCGAGAAGACCAATTCCGCCAAGATTTTTAAGCCGCGTTCTTCAGCGCATTCAACGCACTCCCCGCCTTAAACCAAGCAATCTGCTCGGCGTTCAGGGTGTGGTTGAGCGTGATTTTGACGTTGCTGCCATCGGCATGCTGCACCGTGCATTGCAGGGGCTTGCCGGGAGCAATTTTGGCGAGTTCGTGGAAAGTAAAGGTATCGGCCTCTTCCAACAGGTCGTAGTCGGCACCGTTGGCGAAGGTAAGCGGTAAAATACCCTGCTTTTTCAGGTTGCTCTGGTGAATCCGGGCAAAGCTGCGCGTGATGACCACGCGGCACCCCAGCCAGCGCGGGCACATGGCCGCGTGCTCGCGGGAACTCCCTTCACCCACGTTTTGGTCGCCCACGAACACCCAGCCAATCCCCTTGGCTTTCAGGGCACGGGCCTTGTCGGCGGGGGTAACTTCGGCCCCGTTCACGGTCACTTTCCCCGCACTGCCACTGAAGGCATTCACCACGCCCAGGTACATGTTGTTGCTAATGTTATCGAGGTGCCCGCGGTACTTCAGCCAGGGGCCTGCGGGCGAGATATGGTCGGTGGTGCACTTGCCCTTGGCTTTCATGAGCAGCGGCAAGGCGGTGTAGTCGGCGCCATTCCAGGCATCGAAGGGGCTTAAAATTTGCAAGCGGTCGCTGGCGGGGTTCACTTTCACTTCGGCTTGTTTGCCGCCTTTCGGCGCGGCGTAGCCGTGTTCATCGGGCACAAAGCCAAGGCTGGGCACTTCGGCCACGGGGGTTGGGGCCTTTAACTTAAACTCCTTGCCATCGGCCCCCTTGATGGGGGTGTTGAACGGGTCAAGGTCCAACCTCCCAAGCACCGCGTAAGCCAGTACCGTTTCAGGGCTGGCAATGAAGCTGCAGGTGCTGGCAAAGCCATCGTTGCGCTTGGGGAAGTTGCGGTTGTAGCTGGAAATAATGCTGTTCACCGTGCCTTCTTTTACATCGTCGCGCTGCCATTGGCCGATGCACGGCCCGCAGGCATTGGCCAGCACAATCGCACCGAGCTTTTCCAGCTTTTCCATAATCCCATCGCGCTTGATGGTGGCATGCACCTGCTCGCTGCCAGGGGTCACCATCAGCGGGCACTGCAGCTTCACACCCTTTTCCAGCAACTGGTCGGCGAGCAAGGCCACGCGGCCCATATCTTCGTAGCTGCTGTTGGTGCAGCTGCCAATCAAAGCATAGGTCAGGTTCGCAGGCGCGGCTTGGCCTTTGTTCAGGCCTTTCACCACGTCGCTGCCCAAGTGGGCGGCCATATCGGCGGCATTGGCCCAAGCATCGGGGCTGTGAGGCCCCACCAGGCTGGGTTGCAAGTCGCTTAAGTTAATCTCAATCACCAGGTCGTAGTACTTGGTGGGGGTGGCGGCGGTTTCAGGGTCGGCCACCAATTGGCCTTGGTACTGATGCAACAGCGGCAGCAGGTTCTCGCGCCCTGTTACCTTGAAATAGGTATCCATGCGGCTGTCGTACGGAAACACGCTGGTGGTCGCGCCAAGTTCCGCGCCCATGTTGCAAATCGTGGCCTTGCCGGTGGCGCTGATGCTGGCACAGCCTTCGCCAAAATATTCAATCACGCGGTTGGTGCCGCCTTCGCAGGTGAGAATGTGCAGCAGCTTCTGAATCACATCCTTCGGCGCCGCCCAGCCCTGCAGTTTGCCCGTAAGCTTCACGCCCACAATAAAGGGGTGCAGCACTTCCCACGGCAGGCCCACCATCACATCCACGGCGTCAGCCCCGCCAACCCCGCAGGCAAAGGCGCCAAGGCCACCCGCATTGGGCGTGTGGCTGTCGGTGCCCAGCATCATCAGGCCTGGGAAGGCGTATTGTTCCAAAGCAACTTGGTGAATAATCCCCGCCCCCGGCTTCCAGAAACCAAAGCCGTAGCGCTGGCCGGCGTCGCTTAAAAACTGATACACCTCGGCATTTTCACTTTCGGCCACCGCCATGTCGGCGCGCTTGCCTTGGTAGGCGCGAATCAGGTGGTCGCAATGGATGGTGACGGGCACCGCGGCGTGGTCCTTCTGCGCCTGCATGAACTGCAGAATTGCCATTTGGGCGGTGGCATCTTGCAAAATTACACGGTCGGGGCGGAATTCCACGTACGCTTCGCCGCGGGTCAGGTCGGCGCCGGCGGCATCATGCAGGTGGCCGTACAGAATTTTCTCGGCCAGGGTTAAAGGCCGGTTCAGGCGGCCCCGTACCACAGCCAGGTTTTTGGCAGTGGTTTCAAAGACCTGCTGCACCTGGGCAGGGGTGAGTTCAATGCTGGGAGACTGGAGTACGGGGGCCATAGAATTCTCTTTCTTGTTAGGCATTCAATGCCAAAACTCTACGCCCAGAATGGTTGTGCTGCCAAGGCCCCTGCCCACCCGCCGCCCACTTTGGGTGCCACCTGTGGCTTTGGGGTTGACAAATGGTATGAATGTATACTTAGTTCTTTATGAAAAGCCCGGGGCGCTTCAGACCTCAAGGAACATCACCATGACGGAAGTTCGTTTCTATGCCGAGGATAACAACAAGGTTGAAGTTGTCCGGCAAATCACTGAAGCTTTGTGTATCGGTTTCCTGCACGGCGTTGTGGGCGTTGCTCCACACGAAAAGCTTGAACATATGGCTTCCTTGATCCGTCGTGCTTTGCATGATCAAGATATCGCCACAGTGTATCAGCTGCCCAAGGAAGAGCCTATCTTTGCCCGATATCAGGTGAACTTCGCAGATGGCTCAGGCGTGGTTTTCAGCGTTATGCTGAATCAAAGCGGCGCCCCTACTACTGTCCGTGGTGTTCTTCTTCCCAAGAAATCTGCTGCTTGATTGCATGCAACCCCAACTCTTCCAAGGCCTGCTCGCGCGGGCCTTCGGCATTTTAGGCCTAAACTTTTCCTGTCATCCTGAGCAACGCGAAGGACCCAGGTGTGCTATTTCGTACGTGCATGTTGCTTACAACGAAGCCCTCACACATTTTAAAAAAAGACCTGGGTCCTTCGCGTTGCTCAGGATGACACGCGCAGAGCGCGTGGTACTTACGCTAAGCCGCGGCCCGTACCCCCTGCCCCGT
>JAIXUT010000225.1 GCA_027483385.1 Alphaproteobacteria bacterium | reverse complement strand
GCGCAAGCTCTTTCAGCAGCGCCTCGATGTTGGCGCGAATGGCGCCCTCGTTGGCCAGACGCAAGCGGGTCACGCCCAGCAGCGAATCGCCGAAGGCCGCCGTATATGGTGTTGTCAGGGTTTTGTTCAATATCTCCGCGTTGCCAGGGCTTTTCAGCTGGTAATTTACCGCTGCTGTCACTTCCATACTCAGGCCCACCATTGGTTGCTTAACCTCGTTTAATTGCGCACGCAGGGCGTAGGTTCCTTGGCTGCCTGCGGGGGCTAACAGGCCCGCCGACTTCAGGGATTGTTCGAGTGCCGCACGAAACTCGGCATCGCCCACTTCCGATGTCCACATCGGGTTCGTGGTTTTACCACCCACAACCTCTGCAACAACCACCTTATTGGTGAGCGGGCTTGGCTGACCGCGCATCACGTTCGGTGCCAGGGTTGGCACCATATTCATCACCTGCGCAGGTTGGGCACAGCCCGCCAACGTCGAGGCAGCTGCCAAAAAAACTAAATAGGGGTAAAGAAATTTCATGGGGGGCCTTTCTGTTAAATTAGTATAACTTAATGCGCTTGTGTTTCCAACCAGCGGTTCACGTCCAGCGCCGCCATGCAGCCAAGGCCTGCGGCGGTGACGGCTTGGCGGTAGAGCGGATCGGCCACGTCGCCCGCCGCCAAAATGCCGCCCAAGGGCTGGCCGCCGTGCGTCACCTGCACCGTGCCTTTGGGGCACACAATGTAGCCCGTCTCGTCGGTATCCAGTTGCCCCTTAAAAATGCCCGTATTTGGCTGGTGGCCGATGGCCACAAACAGCCCGTGCGTGGTTAGTTCTTGCATAGAAGCGTCGAGAGTCGACTGCAACCGCAGGCCCGTCACGCCGCCCTTGATGGGGTCGGGGTCGCCCAGAATTTCGGCAATCGTGTGGTTGTAAATCACCTTTACTTTGGGGTGGTTCAGCACCCGCGTTTGCAACACCTTTTCGCCCCGGAAGGCATCGCGGCGGTGAATTAAAGTCACCGATTTGGCAATGTTGGCCAGGTACAGCGTCTCTTCCAGCGCGGTGTTACCACCGCCCACCACCGCAACATCGCGGTTGCGGTAAAAGGCGCCATCGCAGGTGGCGCAGGCCGAAACCCCGCGGCCGTTGTAGGTTTTTTCGCCCTCTAAGCCCAGCCACTTGGCGCTGGCGCCCGTAGCGATGATGAGCGCCTTAAAGCCATACACCTGCCCGCCCATGCCCGTGAGGGTTTTGGCTTGTAAATCGGCGGCCACGATGTGGTCGGCAATAATCTCAGTTCCGCAGTGCTTGGCCTGCGCTTCCATTTGCTCCATCAGCCACGGGCCTTGAATGACATCGGCAAACCCTGGGTAGTTTTCCACGTCGGTCGTAATTGTCAGCTGCCCGCCCGGCTGGTTGCCGCGAATCATCAGCGGGCTTAGGCCCGCCCGTGCGGCATAAATCGCCGCCGTGCAGCCAGCCGCACCCGAGCCCAGAATAATCAGTTGGTGGCGGGGTTCAGCAGAAGGTGCATGAGCAGTCGTCATTTCGCGATTTCCTCTTTAATAATTTCCAGCATATCGGGCCGATGGAACGGGAAGCCTGCCAGTTCGGCAGGGGCCACCCACACGGCGCGCTGGTGTTCGTCACTTAATTTAAGCTCGGGCTTGGTGCCGGGCACGGTGGTGCGGTAAAAAATGCCCAACTTTTTACTAGCCCTTGTGGTCCATCGTGCAATTCCGCATAAGCTGGGCAGGCTGGGCGTCAGGCCTGTTTCTTCCATAATTTCGCGCAGCAGGCCTTGGGCGGGGTTGTCGGAGGGTTCCAGCTTACCGCCTGGTAAAGTCCAGGTATTGGCGGCACTTTCATCGTACTCCTTGGGCAGTTGCAGAATCAGAATATGCCCCGCACCATCGCGTAAAACGGCATACTGCCGCACATCGTAATAATGGCGCGGACGGGGGCTAGTGGCCGGCGGTTGGCGCGGCGCTTTAGGGGCGCCCACCACCCGCGCACGGGTGCCACGGCGGTGCCGATGGGCTTTTTTGGGTTTGCTCACGGAAGGAAATTTCCATTGGTTGGCCGATGTGGTTCATATGCAAACCTTATACAGCCACTTGACCTTATCCACAAGCTGCGTGCAAAAGGGGGCACCACTCCCGACGTAGGGGTCGGCCACCTGGTCAGGGCGGAAACGCAGCAGCCAAGCCGAAACCCGCGGGTGGGAGTGGCTTTTTTGTAGTTTATGCGGCCCTCAATGACCCTCGACTTGCCTCGTACTTAACCAAACTGGCCAAACCCAGAACTACCATTCGGTGCGGAAGCGTGGCCAAGTGGCCAAAATCATCAGTTTCTTTGGCGCGAGCCGCGAGCGCCTTGACCACGCTGGCCAAACCCAGTACCACCATTCTGTGCGGAAGCGTGGCCGAGTGGTCGAAGGCGCTCGCCTGGAAAGCGGGTAGGTGGCAACGCCTCGGAGGTTCGAATCCTCTCGCTTCCGCCATGTATTTTTATTATACAAATCAATATCTTATTAATATAGCGCAAAACCTCGCAGCCGTGCGGGCGTTCGCGCAGGATTCGAACCTCCAGGAAGTAGGGTGAATGAGAAAATCTGCGGGGTACCGCAACAACCTCCGCTTCAACTGGCGGGTGATGATGGTGCCATCATCGCTGATTGATTACGTAGTGGCCCACGAGCTTTGCCATGTGGTTCATAAGAACCATTAACCTGATTTCTGGCGCCTGCTGGGCTCCATTATGCCGGATTATGACCAGCGGAAGACTGCTTTGAAGAAATGTGGAAAGAACCTGGATCTATAATTTGTCTGACAATTCAAGGATAAAACCATTGATTAACAATATTTACCTTGACAAACGAAACAGAATATCCTAAATTTTTCTACAGTCGCCAGCAGTGGCGATTTTTTGTTAGGATAGAACAATGGAACTCTGGGCGCCTGTACTGCTGATGGTCTTTGGCCTGAGCGCCTTCATCCTGGGGCTCATGGCCTGGTGGTGTGGCCGCTGGGTGCGCGTATTGGCGTGCATCCTGTTGCTGCCGTGGCTGTATTATGGCCAATGGTATGGCCGGGCGCTGTGGGACATTCGGCTGATTGATGATGCGCATAGCCGCGCCATGCAGGATAGTATCTTGGCCGCCATTCATCGGGGTGAGGAGCGGTTACCCTTGGCTGCGGTCACCCCCTTTGCGTGGCAAGCGGTGTGCGAAGTCTGGGCGGGCCAGGACTACCGTGATCATGCCGAACTGCAAAAGGTGTTTGGCCAGCATCATCCCGTCAGCCTTGCGGCGGCCGACCCATGGGCTGATCATCCTTACCCGCTCTTTGCCACACCGCAAGGGCCTTACCTGCTGCAACCGTTCTTTGGGCGCTTTACCGAGGGTTTTCAAAACCTCTGGCGGGGGCGGGCTTACAGGCAAGCCCTAGGGGGCAAGGGCTATGTGGTGGAGTTGGATTTTGCGGCTAAGCCCGAAGACTCCAGCGCGCAGGTGTGTTTTACGCCGGAAGAAGCCTGGGTGCGGATCTATCCTGAACCACGCTGGATGCAGGAAATAAACACAAAGTTCTAAATCAACCAAACTCATACAGGCCCAACGGGGCCTTTTTTGTCATCAATAAGGAAGTTCAATGTATGAAAGACATCATTTTTGAATGGGCCAACGACTGGGGCCGTGCCGTAGGCATTTATGGCATCCAAACAAAAACCTTGGGGCCAGGGCATCATGATGACCTGGATGCGTTCCGTCACGCCTTCTGTCACGCCGTGTTGGTGAGCCTGATCAACGTCGCGAAACCTGAAATTCTCCTCCCTTGGTTGCCCATGAGAACAGATGTGGCCAAGTTGGCGTCCGAAATCATTGGGGCCTTGATGGAACACCCCATCATGGGTGCCAGCGCAAAACCCTGCCCGAAACATATGGACCTGCATAACAACCAGATCGGCAAGAATCTGGAGCTCAGCAAAACCGACATGATATGGATCCTTGGCAAAGGCGGGAGCCCTTTTCAGGTCATTGCCGAGCGTGTCGCACAGGCAGTTAAATCAGAACAAACCATTAATCGCTTGGATGACCCTCGTATGCCGATTGAATGCTTTACGGCGGCCCGCATACCGACGGGTGAGTATGTCTGGCGCACCCAAGGGGATGATAAGGTGCGGTTTGACCATGCGTTGCGTGCAGGCAAGATTTTTCAGCTTGATCAACCGCCCGCTGGCGGTAATCCAGGTACCGAGTTCAACTGTCGCTGCTGGGCTGAGCCAGTTGTGAAGCCAGCCAAACGATAAGCGCGGCGTACCCAAACAGACTAAATAAGAGGATTGAGAATCATTTCGCTTTCTCTCCCCGTTCTCACATCACCCACAATGGTGCTGCAAAATCTGAGAATTGAAATTTCCAAGGGCCATTTCAAGGGAGTGTCTCAAGGGGGTTGATTTGCGCAGATGGCAGCGGCGGCATGATGGGGCCAGCTTAGGTGTGATGGCTTGCGTGGCGCTGCGTGTGGGCACGTGGGGGCTTTTCCGGTTGCGACACACGTAAGGGATTGTGAAAACCTTGCATCCCAATGGTTTGAGTTCTCTTGCCACGCAGTTCGGTCGCAAGCGCCAAGCACTTTTGGGTGAAGAAATGTTCAGGAAGTTAGGAGTTAGGGAGTTAGGGGGTTGCAAATGAGAATGCTGTGCGAGTTGGGATGCGCCCACCGCCATGGTTTTTTATAGCAAAGGGGGCCTTGTGCCCCTTTTGCTATAAAAAACGGAGGTGATGCAGGATTCTAACCCGCGCTTGCGCCGGTTCGACACCTTGGCACGGAGGGCCAACGTGCGGGGCTTTCGCCCCAATCCTCTCGCTTCCGCCAATGATAATAGTTATTCAATATGCGCGAGAGGAAGAACCGCACGCCGTAGGCAGCGGGATAACGGCGCAGCCAAAAACCGCTTACGGTAATTCTCTCGCTTTCCCAAAATATGCTGATAATTACCTTACTAAAAAGTTCGCCGTCCCCATGTCAGGGGGTTATCGTGCCCCAAGGGCTATGTTAACCTTACAAAATGCAAATGTTGAATCTTCGCCTGTGGTTGCTGGTGCTTGGGGCGCTGCTGTTGGTGGCGTGGTTCGTGTACAGCTGGTTACAACCAGTCAAAGCCCCTGCAGGTGCGCCCAGTCAAGGCCCGATTGCCGTTGAAGCGCTTCCGGCCACCCGTGGCGATGTGCTGGAAACCCTTTCATTGCCTGGGGAAGTTGAAGCCTTGCGTGGCGTGACTTTACGTGCGGAAGTGAACGGTAAAGTGACCCGTCTGATCGTTGCGGAAGGCGAGCTGGTGCAGCGCGGGCAAGTGTTGCTGGAACTGGATGCCCGGGCGGCGCGGGCTGAAACCATCCGCACGCGGGCCGAGGCCACCCTTGCGAGCACCACGCTGCAGCGGTTACGCCAAGCGCAGGCGGCGAGTGCGGCGAGCCCGCTGGAGCTGGATGAAGCCGTGGCGCGCGAAGCATTGGCGCGGGGAGCTTTCCAAGCGGCGTTGGCGGCCGAAGATAAATTGATTATTCGGGCCCCGTTTGCTGGCCGCAGCGGCCTGCAGCAAGTGGTGCTGGGCGAAACGGTGACGGCGGGGCAGGCGTTGGTCAGTATCGCCGATGACCGCGCTTTACGGGTACGCTTTCGTGTTCCTGAACGGGCGTTGGCGCAAGTCAAGGCGGGGCAAGCTTTAACCATTCAGCATGCGGGGCAGGTGCTGCAAACCAGCCTAAGCACCCTCGACAGCTTGATTGAACCCTCCACCCGCAGCCGTCTGGCCCAAGTGCTTATCACGCCCGAACAGGCTGCCACTGTTGGCCTGCAAGCGGGCCAATTTACGCAGGTGCTGTTGCCCGTCAAGCTGGCCGAAGATGCGGTGCAGGTTCCGGCTATGGCAATTTTACCAGGGCTGGAAGGCCCGCGCCTGATGGTGATTTCGGCCACCAACCCCAAACTTGGGCAAGTTGCGATTGCCACCGCGACACCTATCAAGATTTTAGCCCGCAGCAGCGAAACTGTGGCCGTTACGGGGATTACAGCGGGGCAATTTGTGGTGATTGCAGGCCAACAGAAATTACGTGGCGCCAACCCGCAGGTGCGGTTGGTCACACCCACCGCCATTCCCTTCATTGGCACCCAGCCCGAAACCATGCCCTAACCCATGCAGCTGAGCGAACTTTGCATCCAGCGGCCCGTATTTGCCACGGTGTTAAGCCTGGTGGTGCTGTTGCTGGGGGTGGTGGGGTATCAGGCCCTTAATGTGCGGGAGTACCCGAACATCGATGAGCCTGCCGTGAGTGTGGTGACGACCTACCCCGGGGCAGGTGCGGAAATCATGGAAACGCAAGTAACCATGCCGCTGGAGGATTCGCTGGCCGGAATTGATGGGATTAAAAGCATCACCAGCAGCAGCCGCGAAGGCGTGAGCAGCATCAACCTCCGCTTTGTGTTGGCGCGCGACCCCGACAGTGCCGCCGCCGACGTGCGCGACCGCGTGAGCCGCGCCCGTGGCCGCTTGCCCGAAACGGTGGATGAACCGGTGGTAGCCAAAGTAGAGGCCGACAGCAGCCCGATTATCTTTTTGGTGTTAAGCAGCGAGGCCCTGAGTGGCGGCGCCCTGACCGACCTCGCCGACCGCGTGGTGCGCGAACAAATCCAGAGCATCCCCGGCGTGGCGGAGGTGAACCTGTTTGGCGCACGAGTCTATGCCATGCGGATCTGGCTCGACCCCTTGCGTCTTAATGCTTTTAACCTCACTGCGCCTGAAATTGCCGACGCCCTGGCAGCCCAAAACCTCGATGTACCTAGCGGCCGCCTGATTGGGGCAGGCCGCGAATTTGCAGTACAAACCCGCACCGACCTCAACACGCCTGAAGACTTCCGCAACCTGGTGGTACGCACCACCAGCACCACCCAACTGCGGCTGGGCGATGTGGCGCGCGTAGAACTTGGCATCAGCGATGACACCACCACCTTCCGTTTTAACAACCAACCCACGGTGGCATTAGGAATTATTCGGCAAGCGGTGGCCAACCCACTGGAAATTGCCACCACCTTGCGGGCGATGCTGCCGCAAATTCAGGCCAATCTGCCCGCAGGGGTAAGCATCGCCATCAGCAACGATACCACCGTGTTTATTGCTGAAAGTTTAAAAAATGTTTACATCACGCTGGCCGAAGCGTTGGTGTTGGTCGGGCTGGTGATACTGTTGTTTCTGCGCAGCTGGCGGGCGGCAATCATCCCGCTGGTGGCAATCCCGATCAGTTTGTTTGGGGCATTTTTTATTATGTACCTGCTAGGCTTTTCGCTCAACACGCTCACTCTCCTCGCTTTGGTGCTGGCGATTGGGCTGGTGGTGGATGACGCGATTGTGATGCTGGAAAATATTTATCGGCACATTGAAGCAGGGATCGCGCCGCTGCAAGCAGCCCTGCGGGGTGCGCGTGAAGTGGGCTTTGCGGTGGTGGCAATGACCATCACGCTCGCGGCGGTGTTCGTGCCGGTGGTGTTTATGGGGGGCCGTACGGGCAAGCTGTTTACCGAGTTTGCCCTGACCCTGACCGCAGCCGTGCTGGTCTCGGGGTTTGTGGCGCTGACACTCAGCCCCATGTTGGGCGCGTATTTACTCAAAGCGCCAGAGAAAAAACCATCTGCGCAAGGCTGGCAGGGTTACCTGCAACGGGGCAGCACGTGGCTGGAAGGCGCCTTACAGAAAATGGAAGATGGCTACACCCGCCTGCTGGCGCGGCTGTTACATAATTGGCGCTGGGTTTGGTTGGTGTTGCCTGTGCTGGCGCTCGTAGTGGTAGGAATATTTATGGTGCTTAAGGCCGAGCTTAGCCCGGTGGAAGACCGTGCCCGGGTGTTTGTGAGCCTCACGGGGCCTGAAGGCGCCACCAGCGATGCCATGGCGATTTACGCGACCCAGCTGGCGGCCGCCGTGCAGCGCATCCCCGAAATTCAGGCAGCCGGGTTTATTACGGGGGTTGGGTCGGGGCGCCTGCCCCAGAGCAATCAGGGCTTTGGCTTTTTGGCCTTGGCGCCCTGGGGCGAACGGGAACGCCCCAGCAGCGCCGTTGCTGCGCAAGTGCGGGGGTTATTTACGCAAGTTCCAGGCATTACAGCGGTGCCGATTTTGCCGCAAAGCTTAGGCGCTGGTGGGCGGTCGCAACCGATCGAGCTGGTAATTCAGGATAGCCGCCCCTACAGCGAGATTTTTCAAGATCTCGAGCAGGTGCTTGAACGCCTGAACAGCGCCCCCGAACTGAGCGGAGTTGAACATTCCTTACGCCTCAATACCCCGCAAGCGGTGATTCGCTTGGAACGCCAACGGATGGCCGACTTGGGCGTCACGGCTGCGGATGCAGGCCGTACGATCGAGCTCCTGCTGGCAGGCCGCACCACGGGCCGCTTTAAAGCCGCGGGCGAACAGTACGATGTGCTGCTGCAAATGGAGGAATCGCTGCGCTTAAGCCCTGGCCAATTGAGCAGTGTGTTTGTGCGGGCCAGCAGTGGGCCAAGCAATGGCCAATTGGTGCCGCTGGCAGCCTTTGCCGTCATCGATGAAACCGTGACGCCGCGGGAGCTAAGCCGCTATGGCCGCGCCCGCAGCGTCACGCTCACCAGCGGGTTGGCGCCTGGAGTCGCACTCACCGACGGGCTGGCCGTGGCGGAAGCGGCGATCCGCGAGGTCTTTCCGCCGCAGTCGCGCGTGGCCTACGCGGGCCAGACGCTGGAATTTAAGGAAAGTGGCAGCGCCCTGTGGCTTACGTTTGCGCTGGCCCTCATTTTTATCTATCTGGTTTTGGCTGCCCAGTTTGAAAGCTTCCGCGACCCCCTGATCATTCTCATCACCGTGCCGCTGACGATGCTCGGCGCAGTACTGGCCCTTAAACTGACGGGCAATACGCTGAACATTTACAGCCAGATTGGCCTGATTACCCTGATTGGCCTGACGGCGAAAAATGGGATTTTGTTGGTTGAATTTGCTAACGCAGAACTGGCCCAGCAAGCCAAAATGACTGTGCCGCAAGCCATGCTGGCCGCCGCACGGCTGCGCTTGCGCCCAATTTTGATGACCACGGCCGCCACCATTTTGGGTGCCATCCCGCTGGCCTTGGCCACGGGGGCGGGGGCGGAAAGCCGGCATCAGTTGGGGTGGGTGATTGTGGGGGGGGTGTCGGTTGGGACTCTTTTAACCTTGCTGGTACTGCCTGCCGTGTACTGCTGGTTGCGGCCACAGCGGGAGGCGCACCGTGCGCTTTAAACACATACAGATGTTTTTATTTGCCCTGCTGGTGAGCGCCTGCAGCACCGTGGGCTTGCCCGAACTAAAAGCTCCTGCCAGCTGGAGCCGCACCAGCACCCCTAATGCCGCCGTTCCCAACCCCGCCTGGTGGGATAAACTGCAGCTGTCAGGCCTGAGCGAGCTGCTGGCCAAAAGCTTGCAACGCAGCCCAAGTGTGGCTCAGGCGCAAGCTCGTTTGCGCGAAGCCAAGGGGCTGCAACGGCAAGCCCAAAGCGCCCTGTGGCCCCGCCTGGACTTGCAAGTGGGCGTGAATGAACAGGCTAACGATGGCCGCGGCCTGCGGCGTACAGGTGGGCTTGAAGCGGCATACGCGCTCGATATTTTTGGTGCCAACCGCGCCACAGCGGCAGCGGCAACAGCCAACGTACAAGCTGCCCAAGCCGATTTATCCCTGGCGCGGGTGAACCTGGCCGCCGCCGTGGTGCGGGCCTACGGGCAACTTGCTGCCCAGCAGGTAATTGTTGCGGCCAGTTTAAAGATCGAAGCTACGACTGCCAGCAGCCAAGAACTTATCAATGCACGGGCGGTAGCTGGCGTGGCCTCACCGCTGGAGGTTGCGCGCGTAACCGAACAACAGGCCGCCACCGCTGCCCAGACCGCACAAGCCAAACAGACTGCCGCAGAGACCATGGCCTTGCTGGCCAGCCTGAGTGGCCTGCCACTGAAAGAGATTCAGACACGGGCCGAGGTGCTGGCGGCCACCCCTGCGCCAACGCTGGTGCAGCAAGTTAGCGCCACGATTGTCTTGGCGACACCCCTTGAAGTACTGCAACAACGGCCCGATCTACAGCGGGCCCGCGCCAGCCTGGCCACCCAGTTGGCGGCGCGTGATGCCACCCGTGCCCTGCGCTGGCCATCCATCACCCTTGGCAGCGTGTTTGGCTTGGGGGGGTGGTCTTCCACCGCGCGCACGGTGGCCGCCAACGCTGCGTTACCATTGTTAAACTTTGGTGCCATTCGCGGCAGTATCGAAGCCGCCGATGCCCGCGCCAGCCAGGCCCTGATTGCCTATGAGGCAACCTTGAACAATGCCTTAACCGACGTCGAAACCAGCCTCGCACAATGGAATGAGGCGAATATTTTGCTGGCCCAGCAGCTGGCCGCGCTGGCCGCCGCCCAAAGGGCCGAAGCCGTGGTGGCGGCGCGTACCCAAGCTGGTCTGGAATCCCCCCTGGCCCTCCCTGCCGCCACGCAGGCCACTGCCGTGGCCACCAGCCGCCTTGCCCAGGCCCAGGCCAGCTATGTGGCCAGTTACGCCGATCTCTTTGTCGCTCTGGCGGGTTCCACCGACTGAATAACCCAACTCGCACCTCCCGATAAGTACCTCATTCAAGCCCCCAAGCGGTAAATATCCCGCGTGACCAATTGATTCGGGTATAATTCCCTGCTACATCAAACTCAGGAATGTAAAGGTTATTGCATTACCTCGGCCGGGCGGTTAGCTCAGCGGTAGAGCACTACATTGACATTGTAGTGGTCGTTGGTTCGATCCCAATACCGCCCACCAAACTTTATCTCCTACCCCCCTCACTATTACCGAGGCGGTTAGCTCAGCGAGCTTTCAGCTGTGCCCCGTTGGGGCAACGCACTCCATTGACATTGTCGTGGCTGTTGGTTCGATCTTAATACTGCCCAGCAAGTTTTCAAGATTACTATTTCAGGACGATTCGTAAATATAACAAATGAATTAAATAAATGGTCGGGGAGAGAGGATTGGGGCGAAAGCCCCGAACCTTGGACCACCGTGCCGAGGTTTCGAACGGCGTAAGCGCGGTTTAGAATCCTGCAGCCACCCGATTTTATAACGAAAGCCCTCCAAGTGGGGGGCTTTCGTTATAAAAACTATGGTCGGGGAGAGAGGATTCGAACCTCCGACCCTCTGGTCCCAAACCAGATGCGCTACCAGGCTGCGCTACTCCCCGAACAGCTTTGATTTAGCCGAAATGGGCTACGTTAGCAAGGGGTGCCAGCGATTGAATTGATTCGGTAAAAAACTAAGGCTCTTTCTCAATTTTTTACAAAGCTATTGCCCAAGCAGGCCTGGCAGAGCTTCCAATAGTTGTTGCTCGGGGCTTTTGGGCGCTGGGGCGGCGGGTTCGGGTGTCGCAGGCGGTGCTGCTGGCATTGAAGGCGTTTCCGCAGCAGGCGCAACGGGCGCGGCTGCAGCGGGGGTAGCGCTCGGGCTGGCCGTGGCTGGCGCGGCCTTGGGTTTGACAAACTGATTCAGCAAATTGCCCATGCCTTCCTGCGTAAGCCCTTTGCCGCCCAATACATCGCCCACTACGCCACCCAGGCCCTTGGCATCTTCCTTGTTCACGCCAAACAGCGCCTTCACGCTTTCGGTGGCGAGGCGCTTGGTGAGTTTATCCTTAAACTCTGGGTCGGCGCCGATGGCCGGCGCCGTGAAGGGTCCGCGTACCAGAATCGGGATCGCGAGGCCGGTGCTGGTGGCGAGCTGAGGCGTGAGCGTGAGGTCGATGGTCCAGTTGGGGAGGTCAATCTGCCCAACCCCGGCCAGAGTCATCGCGCCATTGCCCGTGACCACCCGCAATGGGTCGAAGGTGCCTATCCCTTGGCGCAGCAACAGCACCAAATTAAGGTTATCCACAGCCCCGCTGCCGTTGCTGGGCAGGCTGGCTTGGCCCTGCAGCAAGCGTTCCAGCGCCACCATGTTGCCCAACATATCGGTATAGGGCAGCTGGCCTTCAGTGGCAGTCAGTTCCAGGCGTCCGCCCAACGTTTCGGCCAGTGCCCGGCTAGAATTGCCTTGAGCGGCCAGCTGTACCGCACCACTCAGCGGCAGGCGCACGCCTTTGGCGGCAAGTGAAGGAATCAGCTGATGCGTTTGCAGGTTACTGATTGTCAGCTGCGTGCTGAGGCGCGGCGTGCCCGCATGGGTGAGGCTTAAGTTCCCCGCCAGCGCACCTTGGTTTTCAGCCAAGGCCAGCTGCAAATTGTTAATATCCAGCTGGCTTGGCGTATTGAGCAACGTAAACTTGGCACTTTCCAGCGGGGCACTGGCACAGGTGATGCCGTTGGCTTGCACTTTCAGGTTTAGTGCCAGGGTGCGGAGAGTGCTGAAATCCAGCGGGGTATCGCTCCAGGGTGCTTGGTTGGTACCTGCGGCTGCCGTACCAGCCGCCGTACCCGTGCTGCCACTTGGCGCGTTGCCACAATAGCCAAGCTTGTTGGCATCGAGCTTGGAAATATTCAGGTCTCCCACTAGGTTGGCAGGGTTGCCAGCGGTGTAGGTCAGGTTGGCCAATAGCTGCAAAAGCCCTGGCAGATTCACCGTCAGCCCCTCAATTTCGTAGGGGCCACTGCCACGGATTTTCGCCCGCGCCGAAAAGCCGCTGGTGGGCAGTGTGCCTGCCACGCCAAAGCCTGCAGCAGCGGCTTGCATGTTGGTGCCTTCAAGTTTGGCTTCGAGGTCGAGCTTGGCTTTGGCACTGCGGGTATCGGCGGTGCCTGTCAGGTTCATGGTGGCGAGGTCGGCCACTTGGGCGCGTACATTTTGCAACGCCACCAAGCCACCTTGGCTGGTAACCTGAATGGTTGCCTGCAAAGGTTGGGCGGGGGCTGTTTGCGTTTGGCCAAAGGTTTGCAACAGTGCTTGCAAGCTGGGGGCGGTTAAGGCCAGATTGCTCAGTACATCGGGTTGGCTGCCTACCCGTGGTGTGATGGTAATTGCTCCGCGCAGCTGGAGCACGGGTTCGAGGTTAAACGTCAGGTCGCGGATTTCAATGGCATTTTCGCCTGCCAATTTGGCCTGCAAGTTAAAGGGCCGCGTCGGCAAAGAAGGCTGAGGGCTGCCGCTGGCAAGTTCGGTCAGTGCCCGTAAGTTGGCTCCTTGAATTGCCAAGGTGCCATTCCCGCTCGGCGTGGCGCCGAGCGTAATATTCAGGTTGCCGCGCGCTTGCAGCAGTTCGCCCATGCGGGCGGAAAAATTGCGCAGGGTAATCTGTTCGGGCTTTAATACCACGTCGCCCGTGATGGCCGCTGGACTGGCCGGCGCCTGTGCTGGCGCCTTGCCGAGCAAAGTGGTGAGCGTACTTTGCAGGTTACCACTGCGAGCATTAATCAGGCCCGCAAAGCCTGCCACACCGGCCTGATTGGTCACGCGGCCTTCAAGTGCCAGCGCAGCCCCCGCCCCTTCCAGATTCGCTTTAACCGGCACATTGGCAAAGTCGGCCACGTCAGCCACCAGTTCACCTTTCATGGGGCGGTCATTCACGGTGCCGTTTAAGGTGGTGGTGGCTTGTGTCCCCTGGGTGCGGGCGCCAATGTTCATGTCTTTCACCGCCACTTGCTGGCCGCTTTGGGCATCGGCGTAAGTAAGGTTAAGGTTCGCAATCGCCAGCCGCACGCTGGCCAGCATACCGCCCTTGGCGGTGAGGTCGGCCAACGGATTGACTGGCTCTTCAGCTGCTATGATGAGGGCGGCTACCGCCGTTTGCGGCGTTTGCCAGTTGGCGACGCCTGCGGCACTACGCGTTAAGGTAATGGTCGGGTTTTTGGCTTCAACCGCGCGTAATTGCAGTCCTTCCCAAACACGTAGCCCTGGCCCCCAGGCAGCTTGAATGGCCAAGGCGTCTACGCGCGCCAATTCGCCAGAACCTTGCAGAGACCCAACAGTAACGCCCTGCGTTTTCAGTACCAGCTGCGGCCAGAGCTTCACTTCCACCGGCCCGGCAAACTGCACAGGCACACCAGCCTTGGCCGCGCCCCAAGTAGCCAGGCTGCGCATATCGTTGTTTTGCACATACTGTAGCATGCCCCAGGTGGCTGCCCCTGCCAGCAGCAATACTCCGCCGAACCCAATACCAACCCACGCCAATGCCCGCATGTTTTTTTATCCTTTTTCAGCCAGTTTTATCAGTCAGGCAAGTTTGCCATGCCGTGGTGGCGCGGGCAAGCAGTTCGGGGTTGCTTGTAAGGATTGGCTGCCATGCCGCTGGCAGCGGGGCCGTGAGCACCAGCTCAACCCCTGTCTGCGGATGCGCCAATTGCAAACACCAAGCATGCAGGGCCAGCCCCGTGCCCAGCTGCTTGCCCATGGGTTTGGTATGGGCAAAGTCGCCGTATTTATCGTCGCCCACCAATGGCCAGCCATGGTGCGCGAAATGCACCCGAATCTGGTTCATGCGGCCTGTATATGGCAACGCCAAAACCGCCCAGACCCCTGTTTGCACCTCGCCTAAATTTATATAGCGGGTGGTGGCGGCGTCACCGTTTTGTTCATCAATCACGGCCACTGGCCCGCGCTTGCCAATGCTTTCGGTCAAGGCACCTTGGGCAGGCAATTTTTTGGCCAGCACCAGCGCCAAATAACCCTTAAGCACACTACGGCTGGCCCATTGTGCAGAAAGCTGCGCCGCCGTGGTACGGTTTTTGGCGGATAAAATAAGGCCCGTGGTTTCTTTATCCAGGCGGTGCACCAGCTTGGGCGCGTGGGCGGTGCCGTACTGCGCGGCCAGTAACCGATCCAGGCTTTTCACCTGCCCGCCACCCGCCTGCGCGGGCAGGCCTTGCGGTTTATTGAAGGCCAACAGCTGGGCATCTTCGTGCACCACACACTTTTGCAGTGCGGCCAGCTCGGCCTTGCTGGGGGTGTAGCTGGTTTGTTGCGGCACCGCATGGCCGAGGCTGGGGGGCAGCGTCACCACATCGCGGACTTGTAACCGAAAATCGGGGGGTGCCTTGCGGCCATTCACCTTCACGGTGCCCATCCGAATGGCTTTTTGCAGCCCGACAAAGGGTATGTTGGTACAGACGCGTTTCAGGTAGCGGTCCAGCCGCTGGCCCGCATCGGTGGGGCCAATGGTATGTGGTGCGGAATTGGGCTTATTGCTCATCCCTGGCGTTCCCATAAATCGCGCCACCACTGGCCCCAGCCGCTGTGCTGAATAATTTTATCGCCCAGGTGCTGGCCGTGGCAAAAGTCGGCTACGTAATACCAAAAATTATAATGCTCGAGCGGTGGAAAGTGCCCGACCCCGTGCAGCAGCAACAAATGAGCGTTGGGCAGGCTGGCTGCCAGCGCCTTACCACTTTGCGGGCTAACCAAAATATCTTCGGTACCGTGCAGCACCAAGACGGGCTGCGTAAGCTTGTGCGCCCAACGCACGCTGCTAAAAAGGCCGCCGGCAGCCAGCTGCGCCAAAGTTGCCGAACCGTGCGGCGCACAGGCGTTGCGTTGGGCAATAAACGCCTGGTATTGTGCAGCCTGTTGCACAGGGAAGCTGGGACCAAACAAAGGGCGCATGCCTTGCTCGGGGTTCGCTTGCAAGTCTTTCATGTACTGCCAGAATGATTGCCCCATTGCGGCTTCCATGCGGGCGACGTCGCTGGTGGTATGCGGCTGGCCCGCACTGGTACTCACCAACACCAGCCGCGTGATTTGCTGGCCCATCAGCCGTGCCAGTTCTTGTGCCGCGTACCCTCCTAGGCTGTGGCCCAACACCACCAATGGCCCCGCCGCAGGCGGCAGCATTTGCAACTGCTGCTGCACATGCTTGGCGTAGGCTTTGATTGAAAACGGCATGGGCAACGGCACCCCTGCCACGCCCGGCGTGGCCAGCCGCATAATCCGCCACTGCGGCAAGACCGCTCTGGCACCCGTAAACATGTAGGCCCCGCTGTTAAGCCCAGGGATGCACACCAGCGTGCCTTGCGGCTGGCCGCTGGGGCTATCTAGTTCATAAGGCATAAATTGCTGTGGCACAGGGCAAGCTTACCGCGATGTGCGCAGTTTGGCAAAGTAGGCCAAGCGCTTGGCCATTTCGCGTTCAAAGCCGCGCTCGATGGGCGTATAAAAGCTTTGCGGCGCAACCCCATCGGGCCAGTAATTTTGCCCACTAAAGCCATCCGGGGCGTCGTGGTCGTAGGCATAGCCCGCACCATGGCCGAGGCTGCGCATCAGGGCTGTGGGCGCATTCATAATCTGTTTGGGTGGCAACAATTGCGCTGTTTCATTGGCGAGCTGCTGGGCAGCCTTCCACGCCACATAGAGCGCATTGCTTTTGGGTGCCAACGCCAGATACACCGCCACTTCAGCCAAGGCCAGGTCGGCTTCGGGGCTGCCGATTTGCGCATATGCAGCCTGGGCGGCTTGGGCCAACTTCAGGGCTTCGGGGTCGGCCAGGCCAATATCTTCAATCGCCATTCGTACCAGTCGGCGCGCCAAGTATAACCCGTCCTCGCCCCCTGCCAGCATGCGGGCCAGATAGTACAAGGCGGCGTCGGGGTCGCTGCCGCGAATACTTTTATGCAGGGCGGAAATAAGGTCGTAGTGCCAGTCACCGGCGCGGTCGTACATGGCCACCCGCTGGGGTAAGAGGCGGTGAAGCGCGGCGGCATCCAGGGCTTCTGGTGGCTTTAGGCTTATTAGCAATTCTACCAAATTAAGCAGGCTACGCCCGTCGCCGTGGGCCGCTTGCAGCAGCGCACTTCGGCCTTCGGGCGTTAAAGGCAAGGGGCCAATATCGGGCAACGCTTCTGCCCGGGATAAAATTTCGGCCAGTGCACTTTCAGTTAAGCTTTGCAGCACCAGCACATGGGTGCGCGAAAGCAGGGCGTTATTCAGGCTAAACGAAGGGTTTTCGGTGGTGGCACCCACTAAAATAATCAGGCCACTTTCCACATCGGGCAGCAGGGCATCTTGCTGGGCTTTGTTAAACCGGTGGATTTCATCGATGAACAACACGGTGCGGCGGCCCAAGTGCTGGACGGTGGCTGCGGCTTTCACTGCCGCCCGAATGTCGCTCACGCCTGCACTGACCGCCGAGAGCGGCATAAAATCGGCGCCAAAGGCCTGCGCGTAAACCTGCGCCAAGGTGGTTTTCCCCACCCCCGGTGGGCCCCAAAACAGCACACTGGCGGGGGTTTGCGCCGCCACCAGTTTGCTTAATAAGCCATCTGGGCCCACTGCCGCTGGCTGGCCAACCACCTCATGCAGGTGCCGTGGGCGCAGGCGGGCCGCGAGCGGTTCAGGTGCGGGCATTACTCAAACTTTATCAGCTTGGTTTCGCCGCCCCGTAAAAACCGCACTTCCCAGGCGCGGCGGCTGGTGGCCAAGGCGCCTTGCAGCGCGCGGATGCTGGCGGTGGGCTGGCCGTTCACTTGGGTAATAATATCGCCCACCATGAAGCGCTGATCGAACGCCGCCAACGCCCGTGCGGGCAAGGCCAGCACCGCAACGCCTTGAGTAATGAGCGGCAAATCAAGTTCGCTATTGAGGGCTGGCCCGAGCGGCTCGACTGTCAGGCCGCCCAGCGGATTATAGCCACTCACCTGCACCTGTTCGGCGCTGCGCCTTGCGGGCAAGGCCGTTAAGGTGGCTTGCAGCGTTTGGGCGCGGCCACCGCGCCAGATACCCAGCGGCACGGCTTTGTTCAGTAACCCTGGCAGCAGTAAAATGCTTTGGTTTAGGTTTGCCGCGTCAGTCACCTTCACACCATTCAGGCTGCGCAGCACATCGCCGCGTTGCAGCCCCGCTTTGGCCGCAGGGCTGCCCGCCAGCACGGCGGTAATATACACGCCGTTATCGTCGGGGAGGCCCAGTTCGCGCATTAAATCGGGGTTCACGCCTTGCCCTTCCGCCCCCAGCCACGGGCGCACCACCCGGCCCGTGGTCACCAAATCGTTCACCACCGTGCGCACGATGTTGCTGGGGATGGCAAAGCCCAACCCTTGTGCCGGGTTTTTGGCGCCGCCGGGGCCATTGAATACCGCGGTATTAAGCCCCACCACCGCACCCGTGCTATCAATCAGGGCGCCGCCGCTGTTGCCTGGGTTGATGCTGGCATCGGTCTGGATGAACTGCGCATAGGGGTTTAAGGCCACTTGGCTGCGGGCTACGGCGCTCACCACGCCCAAACTAATGCTTTGCCCCAGGCCAAACGGGTTGCCGACGGCCAGCACCAGGTCGCCGACTTGCAGGGCATCGGAGTTCGCAAACTTGGCCACTGGTAGCTTGGTGCCGCGTGGAATTTGTAATTGCAACACAGCGAGGTCGAGCTTTGGGTCGCTCGCCGCCAAGGTGGCGTTGTACTCGGCGCCGCTGCTGGTAATCACCCGTACCGCGCTGGCGCCCGCAATCACGTGCAGGGTTGTCACCACCTTGCCGTTTTCGCTTACAATCACGCCGCTGCCCAAGCTACGTTGCATCCGCTGCTGCACGGGCGGAGCAAAGTTAACACCCAGCGGCACTTCGTTGCGCACGGCACTGGCGGCAAAAATATTCACCACACTGGGGCCAGCTGTACGTACCGCTTCGGCAAAGCTTACCTTGCCTTGGGCCAGCACGGGCATGGCCCCAGATACGGCCCAGCACCCCAACAGCACTAAAAAAATAATCCGCATGGCAAGCCCCTCTTTACCTTGCAAGCTTACCAACGAAATCTCTGCACGGCCAGCCCTTGGGGGTAAAATGGGGGATAGTTTGGGACTACTTTAAGGCAGTGGCCCGCTAGGCGTAAGGTTGCAATCTTGTTAGGCTGGTTTTATGAAATCTGTTGCCGCAACTCCCAGCACTCAGGCCACCGCGCAGGCCACCACCCAAGCAAATAATATCGTGCCGTTTGGTCAGGCGGCGGCGCTCGGGCTGGCCAGCCTTGGCTTGCCCACGCCGCACAGTGTGGCGGCCGAACAGGCACTCCTGGGGCTGCTTATGGTCAACAACCGTCAGCTCGATGACCTGGGCGGCAGCCTGGTGGCCACCCATTTTTATGTGCCGCTGCATGCCGCCATTTACGAAGCGCTGGAGCGCCTGATTGGCCGTGGCCGCGAGGCCAACCCCATCACGGTGCGGGAAGTATTGCGCGGCACGCCCTACGACGATGAACAAGCTCTGTTGCCGCACTTAAGCGGCATGTTCGAAAACGCAGCCTTGGGGCAGGATGTTAAAAGTCTGGCCGAGATTATCCATACCACCTACTTACAACGGCAGCTGATGGGCCTGGGCGACGCCCTGCGCCAGCAGGCCAGCACGGCGCACAAGCCTGAAGAGGCCACGCAGGTGTTGGATGCCGTGAGCGGCGAATTGTTTAAGCTGGCCGAAACGGGGCGCGGCACTACCACTACACAAAATCTGCGCGACCCACTCATTGAAGTGATTAAACGCGCCGAAGAAGCCCGCCGCAGCGGTACAGGTTTAACTGGCGTGACCTGCGGCTTCACCGACCTCGATAACCTGCTGGGCGGCTTGCAAAAATCCGACCTCATTATTTTGGCCGCCCGCCCCAGTATGGGCAAAACCAGCATGGCCGTGAACATTGCGCAAAACGCTGCCACTGCCATGCTCAGTGGCGCGGCCAACGGCTGTGCGGTGGGGGTCTTTAGTCTGGAAATGAGCGCCGACCAATTGGCGGCGCGGATGCTTTCTTCGGCGGCAGGGATTAGCGCCCAGCAACTGACCAATGGCCACTTAAGCGACGCCGACTTTCGGCGTCTGGCCGAAGCCAGCGGGCAGCTGGCCGAACTGCCGCTGTATATCGACGACACACCACAGCTTTCCATTAATGCCCTGCGGGCGCGGGCGCGGCGGATGAAGCGTCAATACGGGGTTGGCCTGATCGTAGTGGATTATTTGCAGCTGATGACGGGCAGCCGTGCGGGCCGCGATGAAAACCGCGTGCAGGAGGTTTCGGAAATCTCTCAGGGCCTCAAAACTGTGGCGCGGGAACTGAACGTGCCCGTGATTGCGCTTTCCCAGCTTTCCCGCGCCGTGGAAGGCCGCGATAACAAACGCCCCCAGCTTTCCGACCTGCGGGAATCGGGGAGTATTGAACAGGACGCCGACCTGGTGGTGTTTCTGTACCGCGAGGAATACTACCTCTCGCGCCAGTTGGGCGCCGACAGCAGCGAAGATAAAAAAGTGCAGGAACTGCGCGAAAAGCTGGAGCAGGCCAAAGGCAAATGCGAGGTATTGATTTCCAAAAACCGCAAGGGGCCAACGGGGGTCGTCACGCTGCTCTTCCATGGTGAAACCACCACCTTCCATAATTACCAGCCAACCAACTACGGCGACAAGGCCATGACCGTGCACCGCCCCGAAATGTAGCTGCTTGACAGCTTGCCGACCCAAGTCTATAATTTCAATACTTCAATAACAATGAAAGATAAAGATCATGTTACGTCATTTTGTTCTGGTTTCGGCTTTGCTGGCAGCGCCCTACAGTGTTATGGCGCAAACCCCCGCCATGGCCAAAGTGGCCGACTTGCCCGCTGGCGTTTATACCCTCGATAAAACCCATGCCAGCTTAACCTGGAAAGTGAGCCACCTCGGCCTTTCTAACTACACGGCGCGCTTTACCGATTTCGATGCCACCCTGACACTCGACCCTGCCAACCCGACTGCAGCCAAAGTGACGGCTAAAATCAATCCACTGAGCGTGGAAACTGATTACCCGAATAAGGCCGAAAAAGACTTCAATAAAAAGCTCGCCGAAGGGGCGGAATGGTTTAACGGCACCAAGTTCCCTGCCATAACCTTTACCAGTACCAAAGTGGCCATGACGGGCGCCACCACCGCCAATATTACTGGCGACCTTACCATGCTTGGCGTCACCAAGCCCGTCACACTGGCCACCACCTTTAACGGCGGCTATACGCAGAAGCCTTTTGGGGCGGAAGGTGTTGCGGCCGTTGGCTTCAGTGCCACTGGCAAAATCAAGCGCAGCGATTGGGGCTTTGGCACCTACCTGCCTGCGATTGGCGATGAGGTAACTCTGGCGCTGGAAGTCGAGTTTGAAAGTGCGCCTCAACTTAAGCAGCCAAAGTAACCAAGGAAAGCTGCTGCCATGGCCACCACCCGCTACCCTGCCCTGTTGGTGATACTCCATTGGTTGCTGGCATTGATGATCGTCGGGATGCTCGGCAGTGGTTTGGCGGTAGGCAGCGACCTATTGCCGAAAATGAAGCAGTTCCAGATTATCCAGTGGCATAAAGCATTTGGGGTGGGCGTGCTGCTCTTGGTAGGCCTGAGGATACTGGTGCGGCTGTGGGCGATGGCGATGCATAAAATCCCTGCCCTGCCCCAAACTTTTAAGCCATGGGAGTTAAAAGCCGCCCACCTTGGGCACATCGGGCTTTATGCCGCGATGATTTTCATGCCACTCACGGGTTGGCTGATGGTAAGCAGCAGCCCTTATGGCCTGCCCACCATGCTGTGGGGCACGGTGGCCTGGCCGCATCTGCCAGGAGTGGCAGGATTAACGTGGGTCAACGAAGTGGCCAAGGAAAGTCATGAATTGCTTGGCTTTGCGCTGTTAGCGCTGCTAGCTGCGCACGTGGGCGCGGTGGCCAAGCATTATTTCCAGGATAAAATCAACCTGCTGCCGCGCGTCTGGTTTGGGGTACTGGCGGTGGCGTTGTTGCTTGGCAGCACGGCCAACGCCACACCCTATACGGCGCTGGTGGCGCAAAGTAGCGTAGGCTTTAAGGGCACCCATGCAGGGGCCGAATTTAAGGGTAAGTTTGATAGCTGGCAGACTGAAATTCAGTGGAACCCAGCCGAACTGGCACAAAGCCGCATTAGTGCGACAATAAACCTGACCAGCGCCCGCACGGGTAACCCAACCTACGATGCCACGCTGCCTACCGCCGATTGGTTCAATACCACCAAATTCCCGCACGCCACCTTTACCAGCACCAAAATTACCAAGGGGGCCAAGGCCAATACCTACGCTGCCAAGGGCACCTTAACCCTGCGCGGCCTAGTACAACCCGTGGCCTTTACCTTCTCGGTGGTGCCCATGGCGGGCCGCACCGATGGCGCGCTGCGGGCCATTGGCGGAATGCAGCTCGACCGCTTGGCGTATGGCATCGGCGCAGCATCGGACCCTGCCGCCGAATGGGTGAGCCGCCCGATTACCGTGACGTTGGATATTGTCGCCACACCAGCGGTAGCCCAGTAACCTTCGGTCTTTTCCCTATCGTGAACGGCTATTTGTAACGGGCGGGGCGTTTGGCGGAACTCTGCCCACCGCCACGCTCGCCGCCACCGAAGCCATCGCTGCGGCCACTGCCTGCATGGCTGCGCTTCTGGAAGCCACCGTGGCTGGGGGCCGCATTGCTGCGTGCACCAGGCCCTGTGCGGCCACTGCCGCTGCGGGCGCCAAAGCCGCCGCCGCCATTGCCACCGTTACTGCCGCTACCGCTATAATTGGGCTTACGGGCCATTTTACGGCTGCGCGGTGCCAGCGCCCCTTGGCGGGCAAATTCGTCTTGCGTTAAAATGCTTTCATGGCCTGGCAACTGGGCCAGCTCCATTTTTTTGCCCAGTACTTTTTCAATGTCGCGGAGCATCGGTACATCACTTGGCGCAATCAGCGAAATCGCCACGCCCGTGCTGCCGCTACGGCCCGTACGGCCGATGCGGTGGACGTAATCTTCGGCCACTTGGGGGAGGTCGAAGTTAATCACGTGGCCAAGCTCTTTGACGTCGAGGCCCCGCGCCGCCACGTCGGTGGCCACCAGCAGCTTCAGGCTGCCACGGTGGAGTTGGTCGAGCGTCCGCTTGCGGGCATTTTGCTTCATCCCGCCGTGCAGCGCCGCACTGGTGAAGCCGGATTTACTTAACTTTTCGGCGAGTTTATCGCTGCCATGTTTGGTGGCGGCAAAAATAATGGCTTGGTCGACGCGCTCCACGCCCAGCAGTTCAATCAGCTGGAGGTATTTGTGTTCCTGACTGTCGGCGCGGTAAGCGCGCTGGGTAATCAGGCTGTGGTTCGGCTTGTTGGGCGTCAGTTCAATTTTCAGTGGGTTGTGCAGCACGCGCTCGGCCACTTTGGCCACACTTGGGGTCATGGTGGCGGTAAACAACAGGGTTTGCGGCTTTTTGGGTTGGGCCTGAGCAATCGCCGCCATAATCCGTTCCACCGGCTTTAAAAAGCCCATATCCAGCATGCGGTCGGCCTCATCCAGCACCACCACTTCGGTGCGGGAAAAATCCACGCGGCGCTGTTCCAGATGGTCAATCAAACGGCCTGGCGTTGCCACCAGCACATCCAAGCGCTCGGCTAAAATTTTGTACTGCATGCCATAGCCCACGCCGCCCACAATCACGCCCACGCGCATGCCGCTGGTTTTGCCAAACAGCTTTACGGCGTCCATCACCTGCTGGGCCAACTCGCGGGTGGGGGTGAGTACCAGCAAACGCGGGCCACGGCCTTCGCGCGGCACGGGGTTGGTGAGCAGGCGCTGGAGTGCTGGAATCACGAACGCGCCCGTTTTACCCGTACCCGTTTGGGCGCTGGCAATGATATCGCGGCCAGCAATCGCGGCGGGAATGGCTTGGGCTTGCACGGGTGTGGGCGTACCAAAGCCCGCAGCTTCCAGCGCGGCATTAAGGTGGGGGTGAAGGCCGAAGCCGGCAAAAGTGGTCATGTAAAAATCCCTTGTAAAGCCCCATCAGGGGCCATTGGTGTGGGCGGCGCCACAACAAAATTGAAGGGAGACGCAGGCCGAAACGCTTCGGCATTAAAGTGTATATAATCCAAACCCAATCAAAAAACAAGGGGCCCAGCCCCTTATTTTCATTTGGCTTAATGTTAAGCCCCAATTTCCCGCTTAAAGCGCTTGCGGCTGTTGGTATCGAGGCCTTTTTTGCGAATCCGCACGGCAGTGGGGGTAATTTCCACCAGTTCGTCATCGCCGATGTAGGTAAGCGCATATTCCAGCGTTACTTGGCGTGGCGGCGCCAAAATCAACGATTCATCCTTGCCTGCGGCCCGCACGTTCGAAAGCTTTTTCGCGTGAGTCGGGTTCACTTCCAGGTCATCGGCACGGCTGTTTTCGCCCACAATCAGGCCGTCGTAACACGGGGCCGTATTGCCGATGAACAACGTCCCACGCGCTTCCAGTTCCTTTAAGGTGTAGGCGGTGGCGGTGCCGGCGGCCATGCTCACCAGCACGCCGTTGCGGCGACCTGCGGGGATGGATTTTACGGGGCCGTATTCCTTAAACTGGCGCGTCAGAATTCCTGTGCCACGGGTGTCGGTCAGGAACTCGCTGCGGTAGCCAATCATGCCGCGCGAAGGGCCCACAAAAATGAGGCGCTGCTTGCCGTGGTGATCCGATTTCATATCCACCATTTCGGCGCGCCGTAGGCCCATTTTTTCCATCACGGAACCGGCAAAGGCTTCATCGACATCCACAATAATATCTTCGTACGGCTCCAGCTTCACGCCGTTTTCTTCGCGGAAAATGGTTTCGGGGCGCGAAACGGAAAGCTCGAAGCCTTCGCGCCGCATGGTTTCAATCAGCACCGAAAGGTGCAATTCGCCGCGGCCCATCACGCGGTAGCTTTCGCCAATACTTTCAACAATCAGGCCCACGTTGGTTTCGGCTTCGGCCAACAGGCGCGCGCCAATTTCGCGGCTGGTCAGTTTTTTGCCTTCCTGGCCAGCCAGCGGAGAATCGTTCACGCCAAAGGTCATCATCAGGGTTGGCGGGTCAATCGCCAGCGCAGGCAGTGCCTTGGTTACCTCTGGGGCACAGATGGTGTGGCTGACATAGGCATTGGGCAAGCCCGCCAAGGCCACAATATCGCCCGCTTTGGCTTCGAGCACGGGCACCTTTTTCAGGCCCTGAAAGCCGTAAACTTCAACAGCCTTACCCTTTTCAATTTCGCTGCCATCGCGGCCCAGCGCCTTCAAGGGCTGGTTTTTGCGCAGCGTACCGCTCACAATGCGGCCCGTCACAATCCGCCCAACAAAGGCGTTACGTTCAATCAGGGTCACGAGCATCTGGAACGGCCCGTTGGCATCGCCAACCGGGGCGGGCACGTGCTTTAAAATTAAATCGAGCAACGGTTCGCAGTTAGTGCCCTTGGTGTTGTAATCATCAGTCACCCAGCCTTCGCGGCCCACGGCGTAAAGAATCGGGAAATCCAGCTGTTCTTCACTGGCGCCGAGGCTGTCGAACAGATCAAAAGTTTCGTTCACCACTTCATCGGGGCGGGCATCGGAACGGTCGATTTTGTTAATCACTAAAATCGGCCGCAGGCCCAGTTGCAGGGCCTTGCCCAACACAAATTTGGTTTGTGGCATCGGCCCTTCGGCGGCATCCACCAGCAACACCGCACCATCGACCATGCCCAAAATCCGTTCCACTTCGCCGCCAAAGTCGGCGTGGCCCGGGGTGTCGACCACATTGATGCGGTGATCTTTGTACAAAATACTGGTGGTTTTGGCCAAAATGGTAATCCCGCGCTCGCGTTCAATATCGTTGCTGTCCATCACGCGTTCGCCTTGCGTGTTGGCAACGGTACCGGTTTGAGACAGCAGGGCATCGACCAAGGTAGTTTTTCCGTGGTCAACGTGGGCAATAATCGCAATGTTACGTAGCATAAAGAAGCCGCTACCAGCTTGCCCCTTTTTGGTCAAGCGTTTATACACGTTGGCATGTGCGGTATCGCGGGGGTTTCGGTGAAAAAGGGGCAGCTGGCCAAGCAGGCCCACCTTACGCCATTGGCGCAGGCCTTGGCGCACCGTGGGCCCGATGGCAGCGGGTTTTGGCTGCAAGGCACGGTGGGGCTGGCCCATCGGCGTTTAAGTATCATCGATATAACTGGCGGCCAGCAGCCGCTGCAAAGCCCAACCCACGCCCTGGTGGCGAATGGTGAAATTTACAACTACAAGGCTCTGCAAGCGGCTTTACGCCAAACAGGGGTGCGGCTGCAGACGGAATCGGACAGCGAAGTGGCGCTACACCTTGCCGCTCAACCTGGATTGAAGGGGGGGCTGGCCGCCATGCCCCAGCACTTGCAAGGGATGTACGCGCTGGCGTGCGCGGAAGCCGCCACTGGTACTATATTATTGGCGACCGACCCATTCGGCATCAAGCCCCTGTACTATTGCCAAACCAATGTAGGGTTGGCCTTTGCCAGCGAACCTGCCGCGTTGGCCAGTGCGGGCTGGGTGCGGCCGCAGCTAAACCCTGCCGTGCTGCCGATGCTGCTGAACCGCCATTACAGCGTGGGCCAAGCCACGTTGTGGCAGGGCATTCAGCGCCTGCCGCCCGGTGGGCGTATGCTGGTGCAGGATGGTGAAATCATTCAACAATGGCAACAGCTGCCACAGCTTGTAGCCGCGAACAGTGACTCCAACCCCCGGGAATTCCCCGCCCAGCTGGAAGCCGCCGTGGCGCGGCACCTGCAGGCCGACGTCCCGTTTGGTTTACTGCTGTCGGGGGGCCTCGATAGCAGCGCGTTGGCGGTGATGATGCAACGCTTAGGCGCGCCGATCCATGCCTATACGGCCGAAATTCAGGTGCCGGGCGGCCCCACCGAAGCGCAGGCCGCGGCTGCCCTCTGTGCCAAGCTTGGCGCCAACCATACGGTGGTACCTTACAGCGCCGAGGATTTTTGGCCCGGATTGGCACAACTGGCCAGCACGATGGATGACCTGACCACCGACACCGCCGCCTTGCCGCTGTTAAAACTTACGGCGCGGGCACGGGCTGATGTAAAAATCCTGCTTTCAGGCGAAGGTGGCGATGAAACGCTGGGGGGCTACGGCCATTACCGTAGCAGCCAGAATATATTCAAGCGGCTATTGGCACCCTTTAAAGCCCGGCGCAGTGGGGATGCGGCACCGTTTCAGCACCTCTTTCGCACCCCGTTGGCCACGCCCCGCCATGTGGCCGCGCCATGGTCGACGGCCAACTTTACGCCGTTGCAACTGAAGCAAAGTGCCGACCTGGCCGCCTGGCTGCCCCACGACCTGCTGTTAAAGCTCGACCGTACCACCATGGCCAATGGGATTGAAGGCCGCGTGCCGTACCTCGATGATACCTTGGCAGCGTACAGCTTTGCGCTGCCCGATACGGCAAAAGTGAATGCCGACTTTGGCAAGCTGCCGCTACGGCACTTCATGGCCGACCAGGGTTTTGACCAATTGGCGTGGGCACGCAAGCAAGGGTTTAGTGTGAATGTCGGGCAGTTCCTTGCCGCCAAACCTCAATTGCTGCGCGGGCTGTGGGCGCAAAGCCAGGTGCTGAACGAGATTTTACAACCCGCCGCGGCCGACAAATTGTTGGGGAAACTCCAGCACAACAAGGCCGCCAATCTGGCGATGTCGCTCACATTATTGGCCCTATGGGAAGCGCGGCACATTCAAGGCACGCGCGTAGAAGAACTGCAGCAGCGTCTGGGGGGCCAGCAATGGTAAACTGGCGGAAAATTATCATGGCCTTGGCTGGCCCCTACGTGGCCACCGTGGCGCTGGCGTGGCTGATGGTGCTGCTGGTGTTGGGCACGTTGGCGCAGGCCGAGATGGGGCTGTATCAGGCGCAGCTGAAGTATTTCTCCTCGGTCGTTCTATGGCTTGGGCCGCTGCCCACACCGGGCGGCGCCAGCACGCTTGGGCTGTTGGGGGTTGGGCTTTCACTCAAGCTTTTGTTACACCCATGGCGCCTCAAGCAGCTGGGCAGCCTGCTGGCGCACATCAGTGTGTGGTTGCTGCTGGTAGGTGGGCTTTTCACCGCCCTCACCAGCACCGAAGGCTACCTACGGGTGGCGGAGGGCCAGCAAAGCAACATCATCAATAGCTACCACACGCCCGAGCTGGCGGTACTGGCCGCCGATGGCCGCAGCTTGCTGACGTACCCGGTGGCGGCCCTTAAGCCCGGCGCCCGGCTTGGCGTGGGCGATGAACAGCTGCTGGTTGAAGCCTACTTCCCCAACAGCCAACTGCGCGAACGCCCTGCACCGCTTGAGGATGGCCTGACGATTGGCGCGCGGCGGTTTTTAGAATTCACTGCCAAGGCCGCCGAACCCGACGACGAACGCAACCGCCCGACGTTGCTCTTTACCAAACTGAACAGCCGCAACCAGCCCACCGCCAAGCTGGTGCTGTTTCAGGGCCAACCCGTGCCGCAACCTGTGCTGTTTACTGGCCAGCCCAGCGCCACTTTGGTCCTGCGGCCAGCGCAAAGCTCCCTGCCCTTTACGGTGGCGCTAAAGCATTTTGAAAACGAGTATTACCCAGGTACCAACGTGGCGCGGCATTACGCCAGCGCAGTGAACATTATCAGCCCGCAAAGCGGCGCGTGGCCGAGCACCATCCAGATGAATGCTCCGCTACGTTACCAGGGCTTTACGTTGTATCAGGCCAGCTTTGTGATGCCTGAAACAGCGGGCCCAGAGGAAAGTATTCTGGCGGTGGTGCACAATCAGGGGTATTTAATCCCCTACGCGGCAGGGATTTTGCTGTGCCTGGGCTTGCTGCTGCACCTGCTGCTGCGCTGGCGCAAATTGGTAGTGTTGGCGTTATTGCCTTTCCTCATGTTCAGCCAAACGGGGCAGGCCGAAGCGCAACTGCCCATGCAGGTTTGGGGCAGCCTGCCGATGCAGCACGAGGGCCGCTTAAAACCGCTCACTACCTTTGCCGAAGTGACGCTGCACCAACTACATGGTGCAACGAAGCTTGCCGATCTGTCGGCCACCGCATGGTTGGCCGAAGCAATCTTTCACCCAACCTTGGCCCATACCCGTGCAGTCTTTGTGCTGCCCAGCCTGGCGTTGGCCGAACGCCTGCAGCTGCCAGCCCGTAGCCCGCGGGCCTACACCTACCCCGAAGTTTCGGCAGCGCTACGGCCTCATTTTACGGCCCTGCAAACCATTGCCGCGCAGCCTGCCACCGCCCGCGACCCGCTCGACGCCCAGTTGCTGGCGCTGGCCAACCAGGTGCAAATCTATTTTTTAATTACCCAAACTATGGATGGCGAAAGCGAAATTTTAACCCTGCTACCGCCGCGTGTGGGTGAAGCGGCGTGGTTGCCGCTGGCGACCGCGCCCGAAAGCCCCTACCGCACCACCTGGTTGGCGATGGCACAGGCTTACCGCAACAACGATGGTGCCCTCTGGCAAGCCGCCACTGCGGCTGCGCAGCGCCAGGCCGCCGCCCTGCCACAGGTAAGACCGTGGGCCTTAACACTGGAAGTTTGGCTGCGCGCCCTGCAACCGTTCTGGTGGGCGACTGTATTTTTTGCCTTGGCCGTCTTGGCCCTCCTCTGGCCACGCTTTGCGCGCGCCGCACCGCTGGCATTGGCGGCGGGGCTGCTTGTTACCACCACCGCGGTGTTGGTACGGATGTATATTCTGCAACGCCCGCCCGTAGGCACGCTGTATGAAAGTGTGCTGTTTGTGGGGTTGGTCGCCGTCGCGGTGGCCTTGGTGGCGGCTGGGCGCGATG
>JAIXUT010000072.1 GCA_027483385.1 Alphaproteobacteria bacterium | reverse complement strand
GGATGGGCGCCGACTTGGCAGGAGTCATTCGGAACAACCTGCAAAACAGCACGCCCTTTAAGCTGATTAACCCCAGTGCCTATTTACAAACGCCCGCGCAAATTGCCAGTCAGGGTGTGGCGTTCCCCGACTGGAAGAGCCTGAACAGCGATGCGCTGCTGACGGGAAACGTGAGTGAAGAAGGTGGGCAACTGCGCGTCGAGTGGCGCCTGTATGATGTAAACACCCAAATGCAATTGGCTGGAACAAAATTTAAAGTTGCCCTGGCCGACTGGCGCCATGCGGCCCATGTGGTGAGCGATAATGTATATGAAGAACTCACTGGTGAACCTGGCTATTTTGCCACGCGGATTGTGCACATTGGCGAATCCCGCGGCATTGACGGCAAACGCCAGACCAAGCTATGCGTGATGGACCAGGATAGCGCCAACTATCAGTGCCTCACCGATGGCAGCAGCCTGGTGTTAAGCCCGCGCTTTAACCCGAACCTGCAAAAAATTATTTACATGAGCTACGCCAACGGCAAACCGCGGCTGTACTTCCTGGATATGCCGACCGGCCAGCAAACCATCATTGGGGATTTTGAAGGCTTGAACAGTACACCGCGCTTTAACGCCCAGGGCAACAAGGTGGCGATGACCCTCACCGCCGGCCACGAAGGCAACCCCGAAATTTACGAAATGGATATGGCCAGCCGAGCCTTGAAGCGCCTGACCTTCTGGCGCGGTATCGATACCTCGCCCAGCTACAGCCCCGATGGCAGCAAGATTGTGTTTAACTCCGACCGCGGCGGGCAGGCTGCGCTGTACATTATGGATAGCAACGGCGCCAACGTCCGCCGCCTGACCTACAACGAGGGCCGCTACTATGCCCCCGCCTGGAGCCCGCGCGGCGACCTGATTGCCTTTGTGGTGCAGCGGGCAGGAGTCTTTCATATTGGCGTGATTGACCCCGAAGGCGGCGAAGAGCGACTCCTCACCGATAGCTACATGGATGACAGCCCCACCTGGGCGCCCAATGGCCGCGTGCTGGTGTTCAGCCGCCAGGCCAACCGCAGCGACCGCACCCGCATCATGACAATTGACTTGACGGGCTACAACCTGCGCGAGCTGCCCACGCCCACGAATGCGTCTGACCCCGCCTGGAGCCCGTTGATTAAATAAGCTTCACGGGCTGTCATCCTCAGCCCCCGATCGGAGTCGGGCGATAAACTCTGCGAAGGCCCCAGACCTTTCTATAAAAGGGGAGGGTCATTGCGAGGAGCGCGTCGCGACGAAGTAATCTCCCCTCACCACAGGCTTTGGGAGATTGCCGCGCTGCGCTCGCAATGACCCTTTTTCAGGGGGGTCGCAAATCTCTACGAAGATAAGCTAAAAATTCCTACTGTCCATACGTCCCGCGCTTGAAGGTGCTGTCGCCGTGCAAAAACCAATCCCACGGCGAAGGCGCGCCGCTGGCCGTCACGGCATCGTGCAGGGCCTTGGCAGCTTGGGTGTAATACTTCTCACGCTTCATGCTGATGACCTCAATCACCCCTAGGTGCGTGGGGTACTGGTTGCCGCTGGCTTTCAGTTCCGTCAGCTCAAACACGGTATCCAGAATATCGGCATCCTTCACGCACTGGGCGGCTTTGGTTTCGCGAAGTTTATACGCTTTAAAGGCCGCGTTGCCCAAGGTTTCCAGCGGCGTGCCAGCCACGCTGTCGGCAAAGGCTTTTTCACCGTCCATCTGGCCGTACACCCGCTGAAAGGGGGTTAAATCACCCGTCCGAATTTCTTCGCCGTCGTGCCAAAGCGCCACAAAGGCGGCCTCTTTGGGGTCGGCACCTTCTTGCAATGCTAAGTAAATTGCCAACATCTGCACGCGGTAGGTGTGTTCGGCCACGTTGGCCATGGGGGCGCCGATGGCTTGCTCCCAGTTGCGGGGCCGCCGCCGGGCGCCGCCAATTTCATAGAAAAAGTTCACGATTCTCGTGAGGGTGGGGGTGAGGGGGCTCATTGCGCTATGCTTCCTTTGATTTACTTGCCAGTTTGGCTTGGCAGTTTTACTTGGCTTTGGCACAATTTACCGTTAAAGTCTGCCCCATTGCAACGCCGCGCGAAACCTATTTAACGCAACCAGAAAGTGCCTGTTATGTCCGTTCACCGCCCAACCTCGGGGAAAGAAATCCGCCGCAGCTTCATCGATTTTTTTGCCGCCCAAGGCCACGTAATTGTGCCCAGTTCCAGTTTGGTGCCCGACAACGACCCCACCCTGATGTTCACCAACAGCGGGATGGTGCAGTTTAAAAACAATTTTACGGGCGTGGATACCCGCCTGCGCCGCGCCGCCAGTGTGCAGCGCTGTGTGCGGGCTGGGGGGAAACATAATGACTTGGAAAACGTCGGCCATACCGCCCGTCACCACACCTTTTTTGAAATGCTGGGAAACTTCAGTTTTGGCGATTACTTTAAGGAACAGAGCTTGCTCTGGGGCTGGCAGTGGGTGACCGAGGTGCTGAAGCTCGACCCCAACCGCATCTGCGTGACCTACTACCATGAAGACGAGGAAGCCCGCCAAATTTGGAAAAAGATTGGTGTCGCCGATAAGGATATTATTGCCATCGCCAGTAACGCCAACTTCTGGACAATGGGCGATACCGGCCCCTGCGGCCCGTGTTCGGAAATTTTCTACGACCTCGACCCAACGGGTAAAATGTTCGGGGGCCGCCCCGGCACGCCCGATGAAGACGGCGACCGCTGGATGGAAATCTGGAACCACGTATTCACGCAATTCGATTTGCAAAAGGATGGCAGCAAGGTGCCGCTCGCCAACAAGAACATCGATACGGGCGCGGGGCTGGAGCGCATCATGTGCGCGGTGCAAGGCGTGCAAAGCAACTACGATACGGATGTGTTTCAGGCTATCATTCAGGCAGCCTGCGTACCTGCGGGGATTGCCGACTACAGCAAAATTAAAGCCACCGATGCAGGGGTAAGCCTCCGCGTGGTGGCTGACCACCTCCGCGCCATGAGTTTTTTGCTGACCGACGGTGTGCTGCCCAGCAACGAAGGCCGCGGCTACGTGCTGCGCCGCATTATGCGCCGCGCCATGCGCCACGGGCATTTGCTGGGCGTGGAAAAGCCGTTCATTCACAGCCTCGTGCCCGCCTTGGTGGGCCAGATGGGCGAAGCCTACCCCGAATTGCAACGCGCGCAGGGGATGGTGATGGATACCATTAAATTGGAAGAGGAACGCTTTGGCCGTACCCTGAAGCAAGGCATGGCGTTACTGAATGGCGAAACCAACGGGATGCAAGCAGGCGCCAAACTTGGCGGGGAAGTGGCGTTTAAGTTGTACGACACCTACGGCTTCCCTCTCGACCTTACCCAAGATGCCCTGCGTAGCCGCAACATCGAAGTTGACCTGGCGGGGTTTGAAACCGCGATGAACGAACAACGCGCCCGCGCCCGCGCCGCCCACAAGGGCAGCGGCGATGCGGCCCTGAGTGACGTTTGGTACAGCCTGCAGGAAACGTGCGGTGCCACCGAATTTTTGGGCTACAGCACGCTGGCGGCCGAAGGGGTGGTGCTGGCCATGGTGCAAAACGGCGCGCGTATCAGCCAAGCCAAGGTTGGCGACGTGGTGCAGCTTTTAACCAACCAAACGCCCTTCTATGCCGAAAGCGGCGGGCAGGTGGGTGATACGGGAACCATCAAAGGTGCGGGTGCCCATGGTGTGTGGGCAGGTGAAGTGACCGATTGCCAAAAAAAACTGGGCAGCCTGTTTGTGCACACGGTAAAAATGACCAGCGGCACGGCGCATGAGGCCGATACTCTGGAACTGCACGTCGATGCCAACCGCCGCAGCGCGATTGCGCGCAACCACACGGCCACGCACCTGCTATTTGCCGGGCTGCGTGAAATATTGGGTACCCATGTGGTGCAGCGCGGCAGTCGGCAGGATGCGCACCTCACCCGCTTCGATATTTCGCACCCCAAGGGCCTGAGTGCGGATGAAATTACGAGGCTTGAAGATTACGTGAACCAGCGCATCTGGCAAAACCTGCCCGTCGTGACGCGGCTGGTGGCGAAGGATGACGCGGTGAAAAGCGGCGCCACCGCCCAGTTTGGCGAAAAGTACGGCGATGAAGTGCGCGTGGTTTACATCGGCACGCCCGACAGCGCCCGGATGGTGACCGCCGACCTCTGCGGCGGTACCCATGTGGCACAAACGGGCGAAATTGGGCTGTTCCGGATTACCCATGAAGGCAGCGTGAGTGCGGGCGTACGGCGTATTGAAGCCCTGACGGGGGACGCGGCGTACCAAAGTTTCCGTGCGGATGCGGAGTTGCTGAAAGACGCCGCAAGTACGCTGAAATGTAAGCCCACCGACCTACCAAGCCGTGTGAGTGAACTGCAAAGCAATGCCAAAAAAGCTGCCAAAGCCGCCCCTGCAGCGGTGCTTGATTTCACCAGTATGCTGGCCGCTCAGCAGCAGCTGAATGGGCTGCAGGCCATCGTGGCCGAGCTACCGAACGCCGATACCGACACCCTGCGTAACGCGGTGGAGGGGCTTAAGGATAAACTGGGCAGCGGCGTGATTTTGTTGGGCAGTCACACACTTGGCAAAACCACGCTGGTGGCGGGTGTGACCAAAGACTTAACCGCAAAAATCGGCGCCAATACGTTACTTAGCGAAGCCTGTAAGGCCATCGGTGGCCGTGGCGGCGGGCGCCCCGAGCTGGCGATGGGCGGCGGCGAGGGGCCGGTGGCTACCGCCTTGGCTGCGGGCAGTGCGTACCTGGCGGCGCAGTAGCCAAAGGGGTACTCATGCTTCGCCTTCATAAGTGGAACTGTCATTCAGAGCGCAGCGAAGAATCCAGGTTTTTTTAAGTGATGAAGACCTGGATTCTTCGGCTTCGCCTCTGAATGACATTTTTGATAAGACTCTCGCTGGTGCCAAACATTAAATATGTAATAAAAAAGGGGCCACGTGGCCCCCTTTCATTTCGTCAATCAGGCCAGCTTACGGTTGCAACACGCGTTCATATACTTGCCGCAATGCGGCCAAGTCGGCCACGGCCAACCCTTCATCGGCTTGATGCATCCCGCCTGCGTGTGAAGATTTTTCAGGCGGGCCGAACTCCACCACTTCGGCGTGGGGGAAGACTTTCTGCACCTGACGGCCATCGGTCAGGCCGCCCGCGGCATCCGTGAGAGGCGGTACACCAACCAGCTGCGTTAAGGCTTCGTGCAAGCGTTGGTGCAGCTGGCCGGGCGTACTTAGGTACGGGTTCTGGTGCCGCCCCACGGCGGGGTTGGCATTGATACTGACGCAGGAAGTTAGCCCGAGTTTATCAACGGTTTCCCTCACCAACGCCAATAACCCTTCGGGCGTTTGGGCGTTGGTGTAGCGAAAGTTCAGCTTGACCTCGGCGGCAGCGGGCACAATGGCCGTACTGCCGCCGCTGGCCACCACGCTGGTAAGCGTGGCGCGGGTGGCGGGCACGCCAAGAGAGGCGTTATCATCACTAAAGCCAAGGTTCGCCAAGGCACTTAACAGTGGCCCGACCTTTTCCAGCGGGTTGGTAAACAGCTGCGGGTACGCCACATGGCCGCTTTGCCCGTGCACCTTCAGGGCTACGTTAAAGCTGCCCCTTCGGCCAACTTTGAGCCCCGCGCCAAAGTGGGTGGCCGAAGATGGTTCACCCACCAAAAACGCGCTGGGCGTAATGCCCAAAGTTTGGAGGTGCTGCAGTGCCGCCAAGGTACCAGCGGGGCTGCCCCATTCTTCGTCGCCCGTAATAATAGCGCAGATAGTCTGGGTAGGGTTCTGCGCATAGGCTGCTTCGGCGGCGATGATGAACGCTGCCACGGCACCTTTCATATCGGTGGCGCCACGGCCCCACAGCACACCATCGGCCACTTCGGCGCCGAAAGGGTCGCGCGTCCAGCTTTGGTTGGCCATGGGCACTACATCGACGTGGCCCAAAAAGCAAACCGTTCCCGTTGGCTGCGGTTGGCCCCAAACCAATAGGAGGTTCGGCACTTCGTAGGGAAATACCTCGGCTGTGGCGGGGTTGGTATCGGTGCCGCGCAGCCAGTGTGCGGTGGCGCTGGGGGCGGCAGCGGCACAGGTTTGCAAGGCGGCGACCACGGCGGGCAGCAGGTCGGGGGTGGTGGGGGTGAGGCTCGGAATCCTTACCAGCTGCTGGGCCAGTTCCAGTTCGGCCCCATTGGGCATGCTAGGCATGAAAAACACCGTCCAGGGCCTGCCAACTGGCGGCTTGCGTCGCCCCTTCATCGGGGCGTTGTTGCAGTACCTTTTCCAGTGCGGGCATCAGGGCAATGGCTTCATCCACGCTGGCATCGGCGCCTTGGGTGTAGGCCCCTAGCCGAATCAACTCGGCCATATCGTTATACGTCGCCAGCAGCCGCCGCGTGCGCTGCACCAGCGGGTATTGCGCGGGAGCCAAGCACTTGGGCACCATGCGGCTGACGCTTTGCAGCACATCCACAGCCGGGAAATGCCCGCGCTCGGCCAGCTCGCGCGAGAGCACGATGTGGCCATCCAATATCCCCCGCACCGCGTCGGCCACCGGCTCTTCCATGTCGCTGCCTTCTACCAGTACCGTAAAAATTGCCGAAATACTGCCCTTGCCAACACCTGGCCCCGCGCGTTCCAGCAGCCGTGGCAGTTCGGCAAACACGCTTGGGGTATAGCCACGCGTGGTAGGGGGCTCGTGGCCCGCCAACCCAATTTCGCGCTGGGCTTGGGCCAAACGGGTCACGCTGTCCATCATTAGCAGCACCTTAAAGCCACAGTCGCGGAAGTACTCGGCCACGGCCATGGTTAGGTACGCGGCCTGGCGTTTCAGCAGCGGCGTTTCATCCGATGTTGCCGTGACCACCACACTGCGCGCCAGGCCGTCGGCGCCTAATTGTTCGAGCAAAAACTCATTCAACTCTTTGCCACGTTCGCCAATAAGGCCAATCACGTTTACATCGGCCTGGCTGTGACGTGCCAGCATGCCCATTAACACACTCTTACCAACACCCGAGCCTGCAAAAATCCCCAACCGCTGGCCTTCACACAACGGCAGAATGGTATTCAGCACGCGCACGCCGGTGTCGAGCATCGGGCCCACCGGGCTACGGGTAAAGGCAGGTGGAGGCGGGGCACGCAGGGGCATCAGGGCGCCGCCAATGGCGGCCAATGGCCCTTTGCCGTCCAGCGGTTCGGCCAGCCCGTTCACCACGCGGCCAAGCCAGCTTTGGTTGATCCGCTGCATGGGTGGGGTATCATCGGGGTAGACCCGCTGGCCTGCGCCAATGCCCGCCAAGGCGCCGAACGGCATCAAGGTGGTGGTGCCTGCGCTGTAGCCAATCACTTCGGCGGGCAGGGGGCCGCCTGGCAGCATAATCACCGCGCGGTTGCCCAAGGCCACGTCGCCCAGGCCCGCGACCTGCACGGTCAGCCCCACCACGCCCACCACGCGCCCGTAACGGCGGGCGGCCTGCAAGGCGTTGAGCTGGGTATTTAATTCATGGAGCGGAGAGAGAGTCGGCGCGCTTGAGGCACCGCCCAAGGAATCGGTCGCTTTGTCTGATAATCCGAGCGAGCGTTGCGTAAAATCCACGGCCCTCAGCCTGCCACAGCTTCAGGCCCTTGATAATACCCCTGCCGCACCGCTAAGCTGATGCTAACAAAAAACAGAAGGTTAAAATTATGCAATACGCCACAGGTCGTGCCGGCAGCAAGGAAGCCACGCTGGCCAGCTTGCAACAACTGGTGACGTTTGAACTGTTTGGCGAAATTTTTGCCCTGCCGATTTTGGATGTCCGCGAAATTATTCGCCCCACCGCCATCACCCCCGTGCCGCAAGCCCCTGCGTTTGTCGAAGGCGTGATTAACCTGCGCGGCCAGATTATCCCGGTGGTGGACCTCCGCAAACGCTTCGGCATTGCGGCTGAAACCGCGACCGATGACACCCGCATTATTGTGGTCGATCTCTCGGGCCAGATGGTGATTGGCCTGATTGTGGATAGCGTGCGCGAAGTCGAGCGCATCCCGATGGATACCATCACGCCGCCGCCAGCTTTGGTGGCAGGCAGTGTAGGCGCCGAATATATTAAAGGTATTTCCAATCACGAGGATAAAATGATTGTGCATATCGATATGCGCAAAGTGTTTAACCCCGAAGAAATGGGCGCGTTGGCCGCAGCGGGGTAAGCTTTATCCGCGGCCCCAGCAAAGGCGCCTAAAGCGCCTTTTCGCGTCGCATCATCCAGGCTTGTTGGGCAATGGAAAGCAGGTTGTTGGTGAACCAGTACAGCACGAGGCCAGCCGGGAACCACAAAAACATCACGGTCATCATCAGCGGCATCCATTTAAAGACCATTTCCTGAACTGGGTCGGTTGGCGTTGGGTTAAGCTTGAACTGCACCCACATGCTGGCCCCCATTAACACAGGCAGCACATAGAAGGGGTCGAACACCGCTAGGTCGCTCATCCATAAAAACGGCGCGTGGCGGAACTCGAACATCACCAGCACCACTTTGTACATGGCGAAAAAGATGGGGATTTGAATCAGCATCGGCCAGCAGCCGCTCATCGGGTTCACCTTCTTTTCCTTATACAGAGCCATCATCGCCATCGCCATGGCCTGTTGGTCATCGCCGTGTTTTTTCTTGAGGGCCTCCACTTCAGGCTGCAGCTTTTTCATCCGCGCCATCGCGCGGTAGCTGGTGTTGGCCAGCGGGAAGGTGACGATTTTAAGCAGCAACGTAAGGGCAATCACTGCGATGCCCCAGCTGGCCAGGCCAAAGCCCGCAAAGGTGCCTTGCAGCAGGGTAAGAATGTAATACAGCCCCTTCACCAATGGCTCGAACCAGCCCCAGGAAATGGCTTGTTCGAGCCCCGCGCCAGCTTCCTTTAGCTGGCTGTAATGCTTGGGGCCTGCGTAAAGCGCGTAGCGTAATTCGGTGGTGCCGCCACGGGGGGCCAAGGTTTGCGGGGCATACTGCACGCCTGCGGTGAAAATATCGGCAGCACCTGCGGGCGTGGGTTGGCTGCGAAAGGCAAATTGGCGGCTGGTGCTTTGGCCCGCTTGGGGAATAATCGCGGAAGCAAAATACTGGCTGGTAACCCCCCACCAGCCGCCCGTGCCTTGCCAGACTTCGCTCTGGCCAGCCTTTTTCACATCGTTAAAACCGCCTTCTTTCAGTAAAATATCTTCGCCCTGTTGCAGCTGCCCCATCGGGCCGAAGTAGTTCACAAAGTTGCTGCGTTCTTCCTTGGTGTAGCCGCCGTGGCGCACCACCTGGGTGTAGGCCGTCAGCGTCACGGGCAATTCGGCGGTGTTGGTCACGCGCTCGGTCACGTCCCAGATGTAGCTATCGGGCCGCAGCTGCCAGGTGCGCTGAAATATCTGGCCCGTTGGGTTGCGCCATTCCAGTATTACCGCATTGCCACCCGGTTGCGTCGTCGCCAACTGCCATTGGCTGGTTGCGCTTGGGCCTTCAATCCCGCTGCCTTGCCAGCCCGCCAGCACATATTCGGCGGTGGTAGGGCTGCTGGTAGCGGGGCTGAACATACTGTAGCCGCCAGCTTCGGCAATTTCGGTGCGATAGGTTTTGAGCGTCAGGGTATCGAGGCTGCCACCCACCAAATTTACTTGGCCTGCAACGCGCTCGTTGGCCAAGGCCACCCGCACAGGGGCGGCGGCCAAGGCAGTTTGGATGGTGGGTGGCGCTGCTGGCAAGGCAGCGGCGGCGGCCACGGGGGCTGCTGGGGCTGCGGCTGGGGTGGCCGTTTTTACTGGGGCGCCCAGCACATGGTGGCCGAGGTAGCGCTGGGTGAGAAAATCGGAAACAAATAAAATGGCACCACACAGCACCACTGCAATCAGCAATCGCTGGCTGGTGTTGGGTTGATTGGGCGAGTTATACAGGCTCATCGGCAGCGGCACCTTTTATTGTGGGTGGGTTCTTGGCATGAATCGGGGATTGGGTCAAACATTTGGCCATGATGTGTGCGGTAAAACGGTTGGCATTTGGCCAAACGTACCAGCCCCAGCCGAACCCCTTTCCATACCCCAAATTTAAGCACGGATTGCCGCATATATTCGCTGCAGGTGGGCATAAAGCGGCATTGGCGGCCCAGCCAGAAGGATAAAGTTAGCTGATACAGCCTTAAAATGAACGCCACCAGATGCCGCATGCTCAAGTTATTCTAGGTCGCTTCAGTTAAGTTCTGGTTCCACCAGCCGCCAGCCAGGCCCCACGCCATTGGCGCTGGCCCAGCCGCCCGGCACTTCCAGCACCCGGTCGGCAGGGGCGGTGGGCCCCAAGGGCGTTTCATCGTAGGGCTTGGCCCAGGCGACAGTCGCCACGTAGGTGCCTTGGTCAAAGAAAATCAAATCGAGCGCCAGTGGCGTATTCTTCATCCAAAAACTGAGGCGCTGCGGCCGTTCAAACATAAACAACATGCCCGTACCACTTACCAGTTCGGTGCGGTACATCAGGCCAGCGGCGCGTTCGGGTTCGTCGTCGGCCAGTTCGGCCCGTACAGTTATCACTTGCCCTTGTGGGCCAAGCAGCTGAACTGGTGCTGTGGCCAAGGGTGGTTGCGCCTGGGTGGGCAGTTCGGCGGAATTTTCGGTTGGGTTTTGGCTGCAGGCTGTTAGCAGGAGCGCAGCGAATATCAAGTTTCGCATTAACGGGGGATGTTTCGGTTGGGTTGCGGGGCAGGGGCGGTGCCACCCCGAAACAGGTCTTTCAGCAGCCCAGGCGTAAGGATTGAAAGCGGCTGTACGCTTACTTCTGGCGCATTGGCGGGGCCACGCAGTCTGAAATCGGCCACCACCAGGCCATCTTGGCTGCCGGTTAAAATTGTACCCAGCAGCGGCACCTTGGCCACCAGCCGGTTAAACGGAATGGCGGGAGCCAAGCTGCCGTTAAAATCCAGCACGCTGCTGCTGCGTAGGTAACGGCCAGCCAGGCGTAAATCCATGCTGGGGCCACTAAACCGTGCGTTGTTAAGGGTAAAGGCTTCGGGGCTCATGGTGAGGGGAATCCGCCCGTTGGTAAACTTGGTGCCATCGGTGCCTGCCACCAGTTGCTCGAGCGAGAGCAGCCCCAAAATTTTCAGCATCGTGGGCGGATTGCGCAGTTCAAAATCGTTCAACTTTAATTCGCCACTGGCTTGGGTGGGGGTGCCATAAACCAACGTGCCGAATAGTGTGCCGCCTTTCAATTTATCGTAAAGCCCAAACACTTCCAGCGTGCGGCCCAGGTTGGGAATATTTAAGTTAAGGCGGTTGCCCTGCCGCACAATACTGAGGCGCCCACCCGCCTCAACATCTCCCACCACGCGCGTAACATCCCAAGGCCCTTGGCGGTTGTTGGCCAGCAGCGTGGCGTTGCTCAGGCGGCCTTGGCCGAAGAGAATCTGGCCTAACTGGGCATCGAGTGTCAGGTTTGGTTGTTGACGGTTGCTGCGGCTGGAAAGATTCAGCCCACGTAAATCGAGCGACTCCCCACGCAACCGCAAGGTATTGTTGGCAAGGCTTACTGTTGCATCGGTGGCGCCAATTTGCAGCGGGTTGAAAGTTGCCTGGCCGCGCTCGGGGGCGTTGAGCGGCAATGAGGCTGTCCCTGAAATGTTTATTTCGCTGCCTTGCAGCCGTAGGCTTGCCAAGTTCAAGGTGCTAGGCGTGACGGTGTAGGTGCCACGCGCACTCAGGTTTAACGGTGCGCCTGCAGCCTTGCGGTAATTGGCGATGCCGAAATTCAGGACAGCCCCTTGGGCGTTGCTGCTGTTGGTGAAATCCCATAAGCCGTTGGCGCGTTCGTTTAGGTTTAAGTTGGTGGCAATTCCGCCGCTGGCGGATATGGTGTTGGCCCCCACCAACTGCTGCACCCAGGCGCCTGCCACCACGCCATTGGCTTGCAGCTGCATGGCGCTTGGTTGGCCTGGCTGCAGATTTTGCTGCCAGGTAAGCCCTAGCCGCCCGCCTTGTAGCGTGGCCGCTGGAGCAGAAATTTGTAAGGTCTTGCTGGCATCCAGCCGTACACTAGCCAGCGGTGCGGCAAGGGTACTGCTGCCGACCACGGGGAGGCCCACCACGGTGGCGCTTTGCACCATGCTTTGCACCAGTACCACCGAGTTAGCAAAACTGGGCGATACCCCGCCACGTGGCAGGGGCACTGTGACGTTAATAGTACTCTGGTGCGTGCCTGTGTAGTTGCCTGGGATTTTCCCATTAATTTCAGGAATTGCACTCAGCTTTTCCACCACTTCCGCCACGCTGCCCCGCAGCGTGGCCGAAACCTGCACCACCGTTGGGGTTGGCGAAAAAATATTACTCACGTTCACCCACACGCTGCGGGCTTGCTGGTTGGCCACCCGGGCGTTGGGCGCAATGACGGCCAATTGCTGGCCACGCCAATAAAAGGTGGCAGGTACAGCACTGCTGGTAATTTCGGCAACGGGAAGCTCTTTCATATACTGGATGCCACCCTGCGGCAATTCGGCATCGATTTGCAGGGGGCCGCATGCGTCGCCACAGCCCGGAAAACGGTATAAATGCAACCCTGCTTTGGCAGTTAAATTACGGTAGCGCGGGTCGCGCAAGTACGCGCGCAGCCAGCGGTAAGTTTTATCGAGTTTTGGGTTCTGGCTGGGCATGAAATCGAGTAGCGCCGCCACTTCCCCACCTGGGCTGAAGGCTGAAAGATTCAGGCTCGGGGACGTTCCCAAATTCAGCACCGTACCCGAAATCACAAACAGGTTCCCGCGTGGGCCAGTAAACGCCAGGTTATGAATATTCAAGGTATCGGTGGGGCTGGGCTGGTAACTGATTTTAGCCTCCAGTTGCGGCAGCTTGAGCGCCTCGGCGTAGCCTGCAGCCTTGGGTAAATTCAAGGTGGCATTGCGCAGCCGTAATATCAGCCACGGCTGCCCCAGCAGGTTGCCGCGCGTCAGGACGCTACCGAGCGCCAGGGTGCCTTGGCCCGTCACCAAATTTTGAACCACAGCGGGCAAGTAGTCGCCAATCACGGCGGCATTGAGCTGGCCAAACTTGGCTTCAACGTTCACGTCTGTGGCACCCGCAGGCCGCGCAAGGCTAATGAGGACGGGGATCGGCAGCCCGCGTACACCTGCCGGCGTCTTTAAGGCAGGGCCAGACAGGCGCCGGATTTGCCCCAACAGGTTGCCTCGCTCGCCGCTGGCGGCGTATTTATCCAGGGCTAATTTGCCGTCTTCCAGCACCCATTCGGCCTGTTGCATATTGTCGCGCAGCAGCAGTGTTAGCCCTTGTACCCGCACCTGTTTTAAACGGCCCCACAGGCTATCGGCAGGCAAGCTTTCCAGCCATTCCACCACGCCTGTGGTTTTACCACTGCTTGCAGCATTGTTTTGGCCACCGCCTACGGGGAACCCCGCAATTGTTACCACCCCGCTGGGGGTGCGCACCAGCCGCAGTGTTACGCCGCGGGCTTCGATCATTTTGGGCGAGACCTGCAACAGCAGCAGCCGCCCTTTGGCAAGTTTAATTGCGGCAGCTTCCCCAAACACGGCCAGTTCGCCATCTGACCCATACACCTGAATTCCTTCCGCCCGCAGCACGGGGGCGTCGTCGTAGTAAAGCTCGAGGCTGCCGATGGAAATATTCAGCCCCCGTGCCGCTAAAAATTCCTGAATCCGCGGCAAGTAGGGCATTAAATCCAGCGGCTGGTTGCGGCTGTGCTGGGCGGCCAGCCAAAGCATTCCGCTGGTCCCTGCCGCCATCAGGAACAGAATGAGTAACGACACACTGCCAATCGAAATCCCCAACCAGCGGGCGATTTTTCGGATGGGGTGCGGGCGGTGTAACATGGGCCAAATTTAGGCCTGAACGATATAAAAAGTAAAGCTAATAAAGGCTTAGCAAACTAGGTATGGGCACTTTTTAAGGCAGTGGCCAGCTCACCGCTCTGGAACATTTCGGCCATGATATCGGCGCCGCCCAGCAGTTCAGCCTTCACATACAGCTGCGGGTAGGTGGGCCAGTCGCCAAAAATTTTCAGGCCCTGGCGCAGGTCTTCGTCCTGCAAAATATCCACGCTGTGGTAGGGCACGCCCACATGGTTCAGCATCGCCACCGCCTTGGCACTGAAGCCGCACATCGGGCTGTCGGGCTCGCCTTTCATGAACAGCACCACGGCGTGTTCGTTAAGCAGGGTTTCGATGCGGGTTTGCAGTTGGGGTGATAGGGTATCCATAAGGTGCTTCTATCAAATTTCCAGCTGGTTGCCAATCTCTATCACCTTGCCGCGTGGCAGCCGGAAGTAGCTGACCGCGCTTTGCTGAAATTTATCGAGAAACACGAACACCGCTTCCTGCCAGCTGTTTAAAACCTTGCGCTGGCTTGGCACGTAGGTATGCGTGGAAAGGAAGTAGCTTAATTTTTCGGGGTGCTCGATGGTCAGGCCGTGGTTAGGCAAGCTGGTAATCAGGGCTGGAATGTTGGGCACTTCCATAAAGCCGTAAGTGGCATGGATGGTACTGACGCCATGGCCATGGTGCAGTACCCGGATGCGTTCGGTGGCGGGGTAACGCGGGATGCGCGCACGCGCGACTTTTACGATCAGTGTTTGGGTATGCCACACGGCGTTGTGGTGCAGGTTGTACATTAAAGCGGGTGGTGCGTGGGTAAGGTCGGAGGTTAAAAACACTGCTGTGCGCCTTACTTTGGGCAGGGTGGTGTCGAGGTGTTTCAGTAAATAATCCAGCGTGGGTGTTTGGTGCAAAGTAAGGGCCTGGGTGCGCTTGCGCCCCTCCTGCCAGGTGTGCATCAGGTAAAACAGCCCGCAGCCAAACAGCAGTGGGAACCACCCGCCGTGCAAAATTTTAAGCATCGTGGCGGCCAGAAAGGTGCTTTCTACCACTAAAAATAGCATCAGTAAGCCATAGATTCCCCATCGCCAGCGGGGCGCCATAAACCAGCAGACCACAAACAGCAGCAAGGTCACGCAAAGCATAGTGCCGGTCACAGCCAGGCCGTAGGCGTGGGCCAGATTCGAACTGTTCTGAAAACCAAGCACCAGCAGTACCACGGCAATCATCATAATGGTGTTGAGGGTGGGTAGGTATATCTGGCCCGCCTGATTTTCCGAGGTATGCAGCACTGCCATGCGCGGTAGGTAGCCAAGCTGTATGGCCTGTTGGGTCAGGCTATAGGCCCCCGTAATCACGGCTTGGCTGGCCACGACGGTTGCGGCAGCGGCGAGAATGATGAGCGGAATCCGTAAGGCTTCGGGTGCTAATAGGTAAAACGGGTTTTGCAGGGCAGTTGGGTCATTCAACAGCAGCGCCCCTTGGCCAAAGTAATTGAGCATGAGGGCAGGCCAGACAAAATACAGCCAGCAGTATTGAATTGGCCGGCGGCCGAAATGGCCCAAGTCGGCATATAGCGCTTCTGCCCCGGTAACCGCCAAAATCACGGCACCCATCACCACCAACGAAACCCCAGGGGCCAGGCTTAGAAAATGCAGGGCATACATGGGGTTGAGTGCCGCCAGCACGGCAGGGTTTTCGGCCAACTTAAAGCCGCCAAGCAGCGCCAGCGTGGCAAACCAGACCAGCATGATCGGGCCAAACCATTCGCCCACCACCTGGGTGCCGTGGCGTTGTACAGCAAACAGCCCAATTAATAGGCCAAGGGCGCCCGGAATAATAAAAGGTTTGAGTTGGCTATCAATAATACTCAGGCCTTCCATGGCACCCAATACCGAAATGGCGGGGGTAATCAGGCTGTCGGCATAGAACAGCGCACAGCCCATCAAGCCAATCGTGATGGCAATGGTGCGGCTGCGCGGGTTTTCCAGCAGGCTGGTGGCACGGGCCGTCAGGGCCATGATGCCGCCCTCGCCACGGTTATCAAAGCGCAATACCACGCCGACGTATTTTACTGTCACCACCGTAATCAGTGCCCAGGTAATGAGGCTTAAAACCCCCAGCAGGCTGGTGGCGTTTAATTGCAAGCCAGCCACATTCAGGCATTCGCGCAGGGTATAGAGCGGGCTGGTGCCGATATCGCCATACACCACGCCCAAGGCGCCAAGCAATAAGGGGGGCAGGGGCTGGGAACTGGTTTTCATAGCCCACAATGTAGGGGATAAATGGCACTTTTGCACCGCATGGTGGGCAAATGTGGGGCGAGGGGTGTGTTGATGCGGTTGCCTATGGTAGTTTAAGAGTGCGCGAGAGCACAAAAAACCGCCCGCGCGCCGCAAGGCTTCGTAATAACAAGAACAATGCAACCGAAAGCTGACCCATGGCCAAGACTGCTGAAAATTTACAAGATGCCTTTTTAAATTATGTGGTGAAGTCGCAATCGCCTGTTACGGTGTTCCTTACCAACGGCGTAAAATTAAGCGGTGTGTTAACCTTTGCCGATGCGGGCGCCTTTACCTTAAGCCGCGATGGCGTAACCCAGCTGGTATACCAGCATGCCGTGGCCACCGTGATGCCCGCCGACGCTATGAGTATCCATGAAATTTTACAGGGTTAAAAAACGCGCAACCGCCTACCCAAATGGCCGTAAGGCCGCCTAGGGTATTTTTATCCATGCCAAGCAATATTGCCCCGCCTTCCAAGCTGCCGCGTGGCGGGGTGGTGGGCGTTTTAATGCCGCGCGGGACCGAGCCCGAGCTGGCCCCGTTGCTGCCCACTTTAAAACGTACTGAACCCCAGCGCTTGGCTGAAGCGATTAATTTGTTGCAGGCCCTTGATGTGGCCGTGGTGCACAGCGAGGCTGTAACTTTAAGTAAAATTACGCCCAAAACCTTGCTAGGCGGTGGGGTTGTCGCCCGTTTGGCCGAAGCCGTGCAGGCCCATTCACTGGAAGTGGTGATGATTGATGCCGTGCTTTCGCCGCGTCAGCAGCGCGAACTGGAACTGGTTTTGCAATGCAAGGTGGTTGACCGCACCGGGGTGATTTTGGAAATCTTTGCCAGCCGTGCGCGCACGGCAGCGGGGAAGTTGCAGGTTGAACTGGCGCAGTTAAGTTACCAGCAAAGCCGCTTGGTGAAGTTATGGAGCCACCTGGAGCGCCAACGGGCCACCGGTAAAACGGGCGGCCCGGGCGAGCGCCAGCTGGAAATTGATAAACGCCTGATTAAAGCCCGCTTGGCCAAATTGCGCACCGAGCTGCGCGAAGTGCAGCAAACGCGCGGGTTGCAACGGATGGCCCGGGTGCGGGCACAAACCCCAACGGTGGCGCTGGTGGGCTACACCAACGCGGGTAAAAGCACGCTGTTTAACGCGCTGGTGGGTGCGGGAACGTTGATGGCCGATGCGTTGTTTGCGACGCTCGACCCTCTCATGCGCAAGCTTAAGTTACCATCGGGGCTCGAAATAGTGCTGATTGATACCGTCGGCTTCATTGCCGACTTGCCCCACGAACTGGTGGAAGCCTTTAAAGCCACCTTAGAAGAAGTAACCACTGCCGACTTACTGCTGCATATTCATGATGCCAGCAACCCTGAACATGAAGCCCAAGGGGCGGATGTCCGCACCGTGCTGGCCCAGATCGGCGCGGCCGATAAAAAAATATTGCATGTGTTTAACAAGCTGGATGTGGCGCAGCCCGAAGGTTCTGCCACGTTTGCCCTGCCCAAAGGGGCGGTGGGCGTGAGTGCCGCCACGGGCGAAGGTGTGTCGCAGTTGCTGAATCGTGTGAATGAATTGCTACAAGAAGGCTGGCATACGTTAACCGTGCAGGTGGCCGCCGCCGATGGCCGCCGTTTGGCGTGGTTGCACGCCCACGGCGACGTGGTGGGGCAGGAGCTGCTTGATGACCAATGGACGTTGCAGGTGAAGCTACGCGCCAGCGATGCCGCTGCGTGGGAGAAATTATAGTGTTAGGCCAAAATATTCAGGTTGCTGCCACGGGTGGCATCGGTGTAGCCGCCGCCAGTGTTGGCCACTTGTTTGGTGGCTTGGCGCAGTTGGCTGGCAAGTTCATTCAGGTTGGGCCGATTGCCGCCAATCGGCGCAACAGCTGGCACGGGGC
>JAIXUT010000041.1 GCA_027483385.1 Alphaproteobacteria bacterium | reverse complement strand
GAACTCGATATCGGCTTTAAGCATGGCAGCCCGAGTGGCGTCGCCATACTTTGAGAGTTCAGCCAGATGGTCACCCTGATGATAGGCGATGCCATCGGCTGTATCGAGATGCTTCAAGCCATCCTTAATGCCTGCAATGGCTTTTTGCTGGGCATACGTTGGTTTTTCAACGGCCTCAAGTTCCGTCAAGCGGCTTTGAAGTGTGGAACGCCATTCTTGAATTTGATTTTCAAATTTTTCAATATTACCGTCACGCTTAAGTTCCAGCTCTGCCAGGGTTTTAGGTATTACACCCATTTTACGTTCAGATTCAGACATTTTGGCTTGTACAGCAGCCTGTTCATGCTCGGCGGCGGCCTTAAAGTCTCCATTATTTATTGATTGTTGTTGTGCAATTAATGCAGCTTTTGCCTCTGGCGATTCTTCCGCATCGATGCGGGCTTGGTTTTCCTTCAACAGCCGCATTTGTTCGGCAGACTTTTCATTCTGCAATTCTTCGCGAACGGTTTTTAACCGTTGCTCTGGTGTAAGGTTTTCGGTTGGCTTGGCAATTTCAGCCAACCGCATTTCAGGAAGTTTTTCGACACTTTCAAGCTTGCCTTTGACTACATCTACGGGAACAGGCCCACCAAGCTTACCTTCTTTACCATCGCTAGCGACCAAGCGGGCGGCAGTGATCGTGCCATCGCCACCGCCAGCCTTGGCAGCCTCGAGTATTTCTTCTAATTTCTTGTTTGCGGCATCGTTCTCCGCCATCTCCAGTTTGGGATCATCTTCATTATTAACTTGTGGCGCTGCACCTTCGGTGGCTTTTGGCGCCATGGGGGCTGGGTCTTGCTGTGGTGGGTCGAGTGATGCGACCAGTTGGCCGTTGCTATCGAGTTTGGCAAGAATACTACGTCCATCCGAAGCTGTTCCCAAATAGGCTGCACCATCGGGCCCACTGTTATTTAAGTAATTTAAGACTTCAGTCCGTTCTTCATCCGACATGCCGCCAATGCGTTCCATGGCTTCAATTTGCGCTTCACTAAACGAGCCAGTGGGGCCGGCATTTTGTGGGCCTTTTTCAATAGTCTTTCCATCGTCAACAAATTCACCATAGCGGTTATTACGATCCATTACTGCGGCTTGAGCTTGTTTTGCAGCCGCCGCTTCCCGAGTTTTTTCGTCATCATCTCTTTTGGCGTCGTATTCACTCTTTAAACTCATCAACGCCCCAGCCCCCGGAATTTTAGCCAACTGGTTTTTCATATTGTTTTTCAAGAATTGGCTGCCAATGGCTGCGCCTAGGGCGCCACCCGCCAAAGCTAAAGCAGTGGCTGCGGCAGCGATGCCGTACTTCATGCTGGTTTGAGCCGCCTGCTTGGCGGCGCTGTCGAAGTTGGCGAGAGCGCCCAAGGTGCTCGCTGGGTCGCCCGATTTAAACAGGATATACAGGGTAAAGCCTACTAGCCCGGTATAAAGTGTCGCCATCCCGACAATCATGAGCGCCTGCACCAGCCCGGCGTTCATGCCGATGGCGGTAGGCAGCAATTCAAATACCATCCCCGCCACGTTGTTGAGAATAATCAATGAAATCGGTACAAATTTGAGTACAAACACCACCATCACCGAAATGATGAGGTAGCCAAAAGCCTTGCGTGGTTGCAGCATCCCGGCAATGAGCAGGAACGGCGTGATGACGATGACGCCAAACACCGCCAAGTCGATAAAGACGTTCAGGAACATGATGGTGGCCATGGCAATCGGGCCAATGAATAGGCTGTACACCTGAATGATTTTTTCCCCAAGCCAGAAGAAATAACCGCCAGCGGTTTCGGTGAGGGTTTGGTTGCCGACAAGGCGCATATTCATGATACGGCCATCGGTGGCGGCAGCCCCTGCGATACCTTGTGTGTTAATATTCCTAAAATTTTGTGCCGTTACATCTTGGGCCAGACGGATGTAACGGTTAATCAGAGCGGCTCGCTTGGCTTCTTGGCTTTGTCCGCGCGCACCACTGGTAAGAAGCGTATTGTTGGCGTCATCGGCCAGCATATTGATAAAAGTAAAGCGGCTAAAATTATTATTCCTTAAAGCGCCACCGTTGGTGTCAGAATTTTTTAGTAGTTTATTAATTGTAATTTCGTCATCAATTGTTTCCGTCCCCTTCAACATACCCAGATAGGTTTCAAGATGATTATTAAGCTGCGTGCCGCCATTGGTGGTTCTTTCAAGCGGTTTGATTGCTTGTGCAAGCAGAGCTTGACCAATTTCCTTACAACCTGATTTTGGAATTGGTTTAAATGGTTTGACAATAAAACCTCCTCCATACGGAACACCTGCAGAATCGGGGAGACCGTCAGGATCGCCAAACACCACGGGCATGTTACTTAGCTGCGGATAATTTCTGAGAAAAGCATTCCAAGGGGCCGTTAAGGTCAAATCAACTTTGTCACGACCCGTAAGACGTTCATTGATAAAATTATACGTATCCCACTGGTTTTGGGGTGTTCCCCAAATCAGCCTTTGGTTAAAAGCTTCTGCAACGCCAACATTATTTTGATTAAACAACACTTGCACGGAGGCATTAACCCCCGAAAGCAAATTTGCAAAGACCCCTAACTGCGAAAGAACGGGCATTCCCGCACCGGGCGAAAATACACCTGAAGCTGCGCCAAGACATGCGCTACGGGTACTGTTTTGCGAGGATAGACCCCCCGAGGCTGTGCTTACGCCACCCTTTACATAGCTACCTAGATATTCTCGCCATGAATCTTTATTTTCTGGTGGTGTATCGATGAAATAACAGGCACGTGCCTGAGCTTGCTGGGTACTGGCAGTATTGGCAAAATCAATCGGCATCATGAAAAAGCCTGGGTTTACCGAAATATTTGTCGCAGCTCGCTGGCCTGTAGCAGTATTTGCACTGACAGCAAAAAAGTTGGTAGCCCCAAGACTCACCAAGGCTTCAGCCACTGAAATCTGGCCAGTTCCAGCGGGCTCGAAACGCACAGTCTTTGAACCCGCCATTTGGTCGTTATAGATTGCCGTCAGGGCGCGTTCATAATCACTATAAATACTATTGGGTGGGTTACCCCAACCGTACTGCTTGGCTTGGGCAAGAGTGCTTGGTAAGAGGGCTATAAATGGCTTGGCATTGTGTTCCTTGTTTTGTGCAAAATCAGCCCCCCATCGTTCCCAGAGTTCGCCAAATCGGTGCGGCTGAATCTGTTCTGTCGAGGTAGAATTAGAATTGTTTTGCGGGTTTATCCCTGCAATTAATTCCCCCAAAGTATTCTGCCCGCTACATTGTTCAACGTAACGCATATTTTGTTTAAGCCACGCCTCAGAAAGCTTCAGTTCGGGCCGGGTGCGCAGCATACTGTCGGCGGCTTGGCGTTCCATCAGGCCGCGCCAGCCGGTGCTGCGGAAGAGGTCGGAGAGAATTATCTGCACGATTGATGTGACATGCACGGCTGCCAATTGCGGCGTGAAGCCACAGCCCCGCGGGTTGCTGACGCAGGAATTGCCATTGTGCTGAACAGGAGCCGCAGCGCCGTTTTGTGGGGCAGAATTGGAGCTTGTCTCGGCACCTCCTGCCACCGTTGTTACATTTCTGGCTTCGGCAACCTTAATCGGGCTAAACAGCAGGCGGCTATTGAGGGGCACGAAAATCACAATACTCACCAACAGCAGCCAGCCGGCAATAATGCTGGGCTGGAACTGGCGAAAGAACAGGATGCTCATCCCGCCAATGAGTGCGGCAATGCCGCCCAACATGGTAAGTGCGGGAACGGAATTACCACCGACGCCGCCCAAAAACAGCCCCATTTGCGCCACGAAGGCGTTGGCCAGCATTTTGGCGCGGTTGGGGTCAGGGTCCATGTACGGAAACCCAAAATTCTGGGCAATCTGTTGGGCGTTCTGCTGGGCAAAGGCCTCGGCGCCGAAAGCCATCATCATTACCAACAAAGCCAGTGCGAGCCATAACCAAGCGCCAAGCCGAAGCTTAGGCATTGCGCCGAAAGCAAAGGATTGGGCGCCTTGGCGGCGGAGGTTCATAGGTTCAGTATGGGCACGCACAAGGGCTTCTGCAAGGTTTTGCAAGGGTTTGAGGGCTGAAAATGCAGGCAGCTGTGGGTTGTACGCCACGGCGGCAAAGCTGCCACAAGGGGTGCCAAAAGTGTGATGAATCGGCCAAAAATTCACCGCTTGGGGGGGTGCCTTTCGTTTGGGCAGGGTGTATAGATAAGGTATTGCGCCGCCAGGTGCTCAAAGCTTCGCCAGATTAAGACAGCAGAAAGGGCCTGAATTTTATGGTTTCCAAGGGCCGTAACCGGATTATCGCGGGGTTGGATATTGGCAGCAGCAAGGTGGCCTGCTTCATTGCCGAGCTTGATGAATTCTATAACCCGCAAATTTTGGGCTACGGTCAGCACCTTAGTACAGGCCTTAAACGCGGCATGATTGTGGATATGGACCGCACCGAGCAGGCGATTCGGGAAGCCGTGCACGCGGCGGAAGATATGGCGGGGGTGGAATTAACGGGTGTGATTGTAAGCTTGGGTGGCCTGCACCTGAAAAGCCAGCTGACCGACGGCTTGGTTGTATTAAATCAACAAGATATTACCGACAGCGATATTTTTAAAGTGATTGACGTGGCCCGCGCGCGTCAGATTGACAGCGACCGCCAGATTGTTCACGCCCAGGCCACGAAATACCAGCTGGATAACCAAAATGACATCCGCGACCCACGCGGCATGACGGGCAGCCGCCTGGAGGCGGACGTGCATGTGATCACGGCTGCCACCAGTGCCATTCGCAACGTGGTGCGCTGCGTGGAGCGGGCCAACTTGGAAGTTCAAGACGTGGTAGTGCAACCCATTGCCAGCGCCTTGGCCACCGTGGTGCCCGATGAACGCGAGCTGGGCGTGGCGATGATTGATATTGGCGGCGGCACCTGCGACCTTGCGATGTATGCCGAAGGGGCGCTGGTGTACACAGCGGTCATTCCGCTGGGCGGGCAGCATATTACCGCCGATATTGCGCGCGGGCTTTCAACGCCGCTGACCAGTGCCGAGCGGATTAAGGTGCTGCACGGCTACGCAATGGCGGGCAGCATCGCCCACGATGATAGCTTTGAAGTGCCAATGGTGGGTGATGACAACGCCCTGCCGAGCGCGAAAACCGAAGCGGTGCATATGACAAAATCGGCCCTGGCAGGGATTATTCAGCCCCGTGCCGAGGAAATGCTGGAGCATGTGCGGGCCAAAATTGAAGCCAGTGGCTTTGAGGCGGCGATTGGGCGGCGGGTGGTGCTTACCGGTGGTGGCAGCCAATTGCACGGCATGCGTAATTTGGCCGAGGTGGTGCTGGATAAGAGCGTACGGCTGGCCCGCCCAATGGGGGTGCAGGGCCTGACTGACCTTTCCGGTACCCCGCAATTTGCGACCGGCATCGGGCTGGGGATTTATGGCGCGCGGCAAGCCGCGCAGGCCAGCCGCGTGCGGATTCCCGACAGCCGTATCGCGCAGTGGCTGGGTAATGCCGCACGGTGGCTGAAGTTTGCGGGCTAACCGAAGGTTAGCTTACTGAAAGGGGGGTGCAGGGGGCATGGCCCCCTGCAGGATTAACGAACGGCGTGATGGGGCCCGCGCTTGGCAGTGCGTAGCACGTGGCCAAGTTCGGGCGGTGGCTAAAGCTTATGATCATAACACGTTCAACGAGATCCCTGCCTGCGCAGGGATGACACCTCGGGGGGTTCTTTATACTACCCCCGAAGACCCATAGCGCCCATCGCCACGGTTGGTGGCGTCGAGCTCTTCTACCGCCACGGGCACGCAGGTGGCGACGGGCATAATAGCAATTTGCATGATTCTATCGAGTGGGTTGATGGTGAGGGGGGTTGTACCATTATTCATAACATTCAGGCCGATTTCGCCGCGGTAGTTGCTGTCAATTACGCCCGTAGCATTGGCGAGGTGCAGCCCTTGGTTACCAAGCCCGCCGCGGGGGAATACGAGGCCGACAAAGCCCGCAGGAATCGCCAAGGCTACCCCACTGGGGATGGCTGCGCGTTCATTCGGCGCCAGTGTTATCGGGGCCTCAATCGCCGCGCGGAGGTCCAGTGCCGCATCGCCCGCGCGGCCATAGGCGGGCAGGGGCACTTGGCGGAGAAGTTTGATTTTGAGATCCATGGGGTTGCTTTTATTAAAAATTTTTAATCCACAGCTTGAGTTTAACTTAAAGTAGGCGTGGGCTTTGCCCAACAATTCGTTGGTGCTCGTTGGTGCGGCTGAGAGGACTCGAACCTCCACACATTGCTGTACTGGAACCTAAATCCAGCGCGTCTACCAGTTCCGCCACAGCCGCATCACCACTTAGCCTCTACAGCCTCTTGCCAAAACATTCAAGATGAGGCAAACCCGCACTTGCAACTATGTGGCGGGCGTAGCTCAGCTGGTAGAGCGCGGGCTTGTGGAGCCCGATGTCGCGGGTTCAAGCCCCGTCGCTCGCCCCACTTTTTGCCAGTTATTTTTAATTAATATAAAAATTTAGAGAGGGTTCTTCATGGCACAACTCAGCTACACCGCAAAGCTCGATAGCAGCGAAGGCCTTAGTCGCCACTTCACCATTACCGTCCCTGCGGCCGAAGTGGATAAGGCTTACGCCAACGCGGTGGAAAAGTTGGCCCTGACCATGAAGCTGCCAGGCTTCCGCCCTGGCCATGTGCCTGCCAAGGTGGTGCGCGAAAAGGCTGGCGAACAGCTGGCCCAGGAAGTTGCCGAACAGCTGATGCAGGCCGCCCTGAACCTCACGGTGGCAGAACACAAGTTCAACATTGCGGGCCAGCCCCACGTGCATGCTGCAGGCCACGCCGCCGATGACCACGGCCACCACGCTCACCACATTGTGGCCACCGAAGGCCAGGATTTTGCCTTTACCGCGGCGCTGGAGATTTTCCCTGAATTCGAGCCTCAAGGCTTTGAAAACCTGAGCCTGGAAAAGCCTGAAGCCGAACCAACTGAAGAGCTGGTGACCGTGGCGCTGAACCGTTTGGGCGAGCAGCTGCAAACCTTTGAAGCCAAGGAAGGCAAGGCCGCCAAAGGCGACCGCGTGACCATGACCGGCCAGGGCTTTGCCGACGATAAGGCCTTCCCCGGCGGCAAGCTGGAAGATTTTAAAGTGGTGATTGGCTCGGGCAGCCTGATTCCAGGCTTTGAAGATGGCCTGATTGGCACTAAGGCGGGCGATGAAATGGACGTGCAGGTGACTTTCCCCGCCGATTACCACGCCAAGGAACTGGCAGGTAAGCCCGCGGTATTTAAGCTGAAAATCGATGCCATTGAAGCGGCCAAGGCCGAAGCCCTGACCGATGCCAGCGCCAAGCAATTTGGCTTCGATAACCTTGAAGCCCTCAAAGACGTGCTGAAAAAAGGCGCAGTGCGCGACCTCAACATGGCCAGCGAACAGCAAGTGAAGCGCCAGCTGCTGGACGCCCTTGAAACCGCCAACAACGGCTTTGACCTGCCCCAAGGCTTGGTGGCCGCCGAACACCAAGCCTTGTGGCGCGCCCAGTTGAACGAACTGCGCCAAAAAGGCCTGCCGATGGAAGCACTGGGCGACGATATTGAAAAGGTGGTGAGCGAGCTGAAGCCCCTGGCTGAACGCCGTGTGCGCTTGGGCCTCACCTTGGCGGCAATTGCCAAGAAGCACCAGATTTCGGTACAAAATGCCGATATTGAACAGGCCGTGGCCGAGCAAGTCCAGAGCGCCGGGCCTCGTGGCGCACAGGTGGTGGAGTACTTTAGCAAACCGCAAAACCGCCAGCAACTGGTCGGCCCGCTGCTGGAAGATAAAGTCACTGCTTGGGTGATGAGCAAGGCTAAAATCACCACCAAGCAGGTGGATGCGCGGACACTGCTGGGCGAGCTGAACTAGGTTTTCCGTACCTATGAAGGCTCTGCTGCGCCGTTGGCTGATGCCTGAAAATGTTGAACATCGGCACCGCTGGGTGCGTGCCCAACTGGCGGCTTTGCCTGCAGGTGCGGTGCTGCTTGATGCGGGCTGTGGCACCCAGCCTTACCGTGCGGATTGCGCCCACTTAACCTATCAGGCGCAGGATTTTGGTCATTATACGGGGCAGGGTACCGACAGTGCGCTGCACGATGGCAACGTTTGGCATTACGGCAAGCTGGATTACACGGGTGATATTTGGGACGTTGATGCCCCTGATGGCAGTTTTGATGCCATCCTTTGTACCGAAGTGTTCGAGCACATTCCCTACCCGATTGAGACGCTGGCTGAATTTTCACGGCTGCTCAAGCCAGGTGGTGTGGTGCTGCTCACGGTGCCGATGAATTGCATCCCGCACCAGACTCCGTACTTTTTCACCACCGGGCTAAGTGCGGAATGGTACGCCAGGTTTGCCACCGAATTTGGCTTAGAACTTGAGCACTGCCAAACCTACGCGGGCGCCGCCGATTTTCTGGCGCAGGAACTGGTACGACTGGTGACCAGCTTAGGCGGTGTGCAGAAAATTTTGGTTGGCGCGGCGGTGTTGCCATTTTTGCTGCTGCGGCCATTTGTGCGGCATGCGCCCGAGCATCCGTGCATCGGGGTGTTAGTGAAGCTGCAGAAGCGGTCAACGCAACGCCTTAAATAAAGGCAAATTGCCCGACATTTCTGGTGCAGTGCAGCATCGAATTTTCTTGATTTTTAAGGGTGTTTGAGCACATTTGTGAACAACAAAATAAGGTGCCCCCAATGCCGACTGCTTCGACTGCTGCTGCGATGAAAACTGCTTCTGTACCACCCCAAAAAACCGCCAAAGCGTCGGCACCCATTTCTGCCACCTTTACCAAGGCTGAACTGCAGCACTGGCATAAAACTATGCTGGAAATGCGCCGCTTTGAAGAAAAGGCGGCGGCGCTGTATCAGCAAAAGGCTATTCAAGGCTTTTGCCACCTGTACATTGGCCAAGAGGCCGTGGCGGCGGGGCTGAAGGCGATTTCCCACGCGGGTGATGACTTCATCACCAGTTACCGTTGCCACGCGTTGGCGCTGGTGTGCGGCTTAAGCATGCTGGAAGTGATGGGCGAGCTGACGGGCCGCGTGGTGGGGATTAGCAAGGGCAAGGGTGGCTCCATGCACATGTTTGAGCCCAGCAAAGGCTTCTGGGGCGGGCACGGGATTGTGGCGGCGCAGGTGCCGCTGGGGGCGGGGATATCGTTCGCCCGCAAGTATGAAGCCGAGGTGTTGAATCAGCCCAACACCCGCGTCTGTTTTACGTTAATTGGCGACGGCGCCATGAATGCGGGGCAGGTGTTCGAAACCTTCAACATGGCGGCGCTGTGGAAATTACCCACCGTGTTTGTGATTGAAAACAACCAGTACGGCATGGGCACCAGCGTACCCCGCGCGGCCGCGGGCGAGCTTTACAAGCGCGGCGAGTGCTTCGGTATCCCGGGTGAAAAGGTGGACGGCATGGACTTTTTAGCCGTGGCCGAAGCCGCCAAGCGCGCCGCTGACTGGTGCCGTGCGGGCAAGGGGCCCTACTTGCTGGAAATGGACACCTACCGCTACCGCGGGCATAGCATGAGCGACCCGGCCAAGTACCGCACGCGTGACGATGTGGAAAACGTGCGCGAGGGCCGCGACCCGATTGCGCGCCTGCAACGCCTCCTGATGGAGCAGCACGGCGTGGTGGAAAGCTATTTTGAGGAGGTAGATGAGGCAGTGAAGGCGGTGGTGAATGAATGCGCCGAGGCGGCGCTTGCTGCTCCGCAGCCTTCGGAGGCGGAGCTTTGGACGGATGTATATCCACATGCTTAACACGCTAAATACCATTCGCGATGACACGTACGGGTCATTGCGAGCGCAGCGCGGCAATCTTGAGCGAACCAACCATGCGTGAACCCACTGTTTATATGCGAAGCAATGTTGCCAACACCACGCTCTATATCGGGGTCACTGGCAATCTGCATCAGCGTGATTACGAGCACCGTACGGGCCGTGGCGGGGCCTTTTCCTGCCGTTATAAACTAGAAAAGCTGGTATGGTATTATCAGTATCAGTTTATGGGAGAGGCGATTGCCCGTGAAAAGCAGCTTAAGGCAGGTTCACGCAAAGCCAAGATGGCATTGATTGATGCCATGAACCCGCATTGGCTGGATTTGGGTGCGGCGTGGCACCCCGAGATTGCTTCGTCGCAGGCTCCTCGCAATGACCCCTCCTTTAAGCCTAACGAAAGAATCTAACCATGCCCCAACAATCCGTCCGTGAAGCCATCCGCGATGCCATGAGCGAGGAAATGCGTGCCGACAAGCGCGTGTTTTTAATTGGCGAAGAAGTGGCCGACTACCAAGGCGCCTACAAATGCAGCCAAGGCATGGTGCAGGAGTTTGGGGATAAACGCGTGATTGATACGCCGATTGCTGAGTTGGGCTTTACGGGCATTGCCGTGGGCGCGGGGATGGCAGGATTACGCCCCATTGTGGAGTACATGACGTGGAACTTTGCGCTGCTGGCCACCGACCATATTTTGAACTCTGCCGCCAAAACGCTGTACATGTCGGGCGGCAAGGTGGGTTGCCCGATTGTCTTCCGCGGACTCAATGGCGTGGCCGCCCACGTGGCGGCGCAGCACAGTCAGGATTTTGCCAACTGGTACATGAACATTCCAGGGCTCAAGGTGGTGGCGCCCAGCAACGCCGCCGATGCCAAGGGGCTGCTGAAGGCTGCGATTCGGGATGACGCCCCCGTGGTGGTGCTGGAGCATGAGGTGCTGTACGGGCACATGGGCGAAGTACCCGAAGGCGATTACATCACTCCCATCGGCAAGGCCCACGTGGCGAAACAGGGCACCGATGTCAGCATTTTTGCCTATTCGATGATGACGGTTAAGGCGTTGGCGGCGGCTGAAGAACTCGCCAAACAGGGCATCAGTGCTGAAGTTGTTGATTTACGCAGCCTGCGGCCTCTCGATGTCGACGCCATTAAGGCCAGCGTCCAGAAAACCCACCGTGCCGTGGTGCTGGAAGAAACCTGGGCGGCGGCGGGCGTGGGCGCCGAGATTATCGCGACCATTTCCGACCACGCGTGGGATGAGCTGGACGCCCCCGTGCTGCGGCTTTCTCAGCTGCCCGTGCCGCTGCCCTATGCGGCAAACCTGGAAACCAAATGCGTGCCGCAGGTGGAGGATATTGTGCGGGAAGTGGCCGCGTTGGTGGGGGGCCAGCGGTAGTGGGATTTACTGGCTCATCACTTTGGCAATTGCGACAAAAAATTGGGTCAGACCGAGTATTATGGCCAGGTGTGACAGTCTTAGTTTTCAATGAAGAAGGTCAAGTTTGGCTAGGTCAACGGAATGATACAGGTGTATGGGCCATTGTGGGGGGATATATGGAGCTTGGGGAAGACGTGCTGCAGTGTGCCGAGCGCGAAGTTATGGAAGAATTGGGCACAACTTTACATAATCCTCAATGGATTGGTGTTTATACGGATGTAAAAGGAACAAGTATTACTTATCCAAATGGGGATAAGGTACAAAGTCCATCTTTTCTGTTCACTGGTTTTGTAAAAAAATCTGAGGTTAAAGGCGATGATGAGCATATGAATTATAAATGGGCCGACTTGAAAGAAATTACTGAAATGAAAAGTCAGAATTTTGGCTATACCTTAGCGTGTATAAACGCGTATGAGTATTTTTCGAAAACTCAACAACCATATTTTGGATAGACTAATGACCAAAATAAAATCTAAACCAACCCCCAAACCCATGGACGCCCTCAGCGCCATGTTCCAAGCCTACTGGCGCGGTGAAATGCCACTCTGGGGCGCGTTTTGGGTGTATGGCATGGGCTTGGGCACTTTAATTGGGCTGTTTTTTACCCTGCTTTCGCCCTTGGTGCTGCAGCAGGCGTTCATGAATTTTTACACGGGCGATATTCTGTTGGCGGGGCTGGCGGGCTACGCGGCCCTGGTGATGTTCGGCTTTTGGTGGACTTACTACCTGTGGCATGTGGTGAGTGTTTGGCGTTGCGGCGCCAACAGCACCCCCTTGGCCAAATGGGGTAGCCGCGTGTTTGTGCTGGCGGTCACCTTCACCTACTGGCCGATTTTCCTGCTCAATGTGTGGGTACGGTTTTTGTAGGAAGGCGTCATTGCGAGGAGATATTATGCTGAAATTTAGATCTAAAAATAAAAGCGACGAAGCAATCTCCCACGAAGGAGCCTTTATTATGGAGATTGCCGCGTCGATTCAATATCCTGCCTGCATTCAACTTGATTTCTCCTCGCAATGACCCCCCACGAAAGATAATCTCATGCCCATCGATCTCCTCATGCCCCAACTTTCGCCCACGATGACCGAGGGGCGCCTCGCCAAATGGCTGCGCAAGCCCGGCGATGCCATTAAGGCGGGCGACGTGGTGGCCGAAGTGGAAACCGACAAGGCCACCATGGAGGTGGAGGCCAGCGAGGACGGCATCATTCACCAATTTGTGGCCGAGCTTGGCACCGATTTGCCCGTCGGTGCCCCGATTGCCGTACTGGCCAAAAAGGGCGAAACCGTGCCCGCTGATTATGCACCGCGAGGCAAAGCGGCGGCCAAGCCGGCTCCGCAAGCTGAAGCGGCGCCTGCGCCAGTTGCCGTGGTGGCAGGGCCAGCACCTGTGCCTGCTGTGGCACCTGTGGTGATGAATCTGGCGCCTGCGTCCGTTGCTGTGGCCACAGCGGGCCGCGTGGTGGCCTCGCCCCTGGCGAAGCGCTTGGCCGCCCAGCAGGGCCTCGATTTAGCCCGCGTACAAGGCAGCGGCCCGCGTGGCCGCGTGGTGGCTGCCGATTTACAGAACGCGCCGCGCAGCGGGGGGCAAGCGGTTGTGCGCCGCCTGCCCGACAGCGCGATAAAACTAACCCCGATGCGCAAAGCCATTGCCGCACGCCTGACGCAATCCAAGCAAACCGTGCCGCACTTTTACCTGAAAATGCGCGTCGATTTAACGCAAGCCCTCGCGCTGCGCAGTCAACTGAATGCCCATTACGAAGCGCGTGGCGAGAAAACCAAAATTAGCGTGAATGACCTCATCATTAAGGCCAGCGGGCTGGCTTTGGCCCAGTACCCTGCGGCCAATGCGGCGTGGAATACTGACAGCGTGGTGCAGTTCGGCAATATCGATATTTCGGTGGCGGTGAGCATTGAAGGCGGCCTGATTACGCCAATTGTGGCCAATGCCGACCAGAAAACGCTTATGAATATTTCCAGCGAAATGAAGACGCTCGCCAGCGACGCCCGCGCCAATAAGCTCAAGCCCGAGCAATACACGGGCGGCAGCTTTAGCATTTCCAACCTGGGCATGTACGGCGTGGATGAATTCACCGCGATTATTAACCCGCCGCAGGCCGCAATTTTGGCCGTGGGGGCAGCGGATAAAAACAACTTGCTGACCCTTACCCTAAGCGTTGACCATCGCGTGATTGATGGGGCGTTGGGGGCGGAGTTGCTGGGGGCGATTCGGGCGAATTTGGAAGCGCCAGTTGCGCTTGTTGTTAGTTGATGGTTGGTGGTTGTAAGTATGTCCTACATTCGCTACGAGGACTTAGATGTTTACAAGCGCGCGCGTAAACTCGCCATTGAATTACACAAGTTAAGCTTGGAATGGCCTAAAATTGAACAGTTTGGCGGCATCGCTGATCAATTAAGGCGTAGTTCTAAAAGTGTTAATGCCAATGTCGCGGAAGGGTTATCTAAAAATACCAGCGTGGCCGATAAATGTAAGTTTTTACAAATTGCTTTGGGAAGCGTGGAAGAATGTCGGGTATGGTTAGATTTTGCCACTGAGCTTGGCTATTTAGATTTAGCCAAAGCGGAAGATTTTCGTAAAACTTATCAGGAAATTGCAGCCCAGCTTTACCGACTGCAGCAAAGTATAAGAAAGCCTTAAACAATGGAAAACTTACAACCATCAACCACCAACCATCAACTCTACGATGTCGTTGTTATCGGCAGCGGCCCTGGCGGTTATGTGGCAGCAATCCGCGCCAGCCAGCTTGGCCTGAAAGTGGCAATTATTGAACGCGCCGAAATGGGCGGCGTGTGCCTGAATTGGGGCTGCATCCCTACCAAGGCGCTGCTGAAGGCCGCCGAGCTTAAGCGTGCAATTGCCCACGCCGCTGATTTTGGCCTGAAGGTGAAGGACGAGGGGCTGGATTTTGCCAAAATTATTGGCCGTAGCCGCGAGGTGGCGGGGCAGCTTTCCAAAGGCATCGGCTTCCTGATGAAGAAAAACAAGATTGAGGTCATCAAGGGTGAGGCCAAGTTCAAGAACGAGAAGGTGCTGGAGGTTGCGGGCGTCGGTGAAGTGGGTTTTGCCCACGCGATTATTGCGACAGGTGCACGGGCCAAGCAAATTAAGGGCGTATTGGAAGCCGATGGCAAGCACATCTGGACAGCGCGCGAAGCCATGGTGCCCGCCGAGTTGCCCGCCAAGCTACTCATTATTGGTGGTGGGGCGATTGGCGTGGAGTTTGCCAGCTTTTATTCGGCGCTCGGCTGCAAGGTGACGCTGTGCGAGGCGCAGAGCCGCATCGTGCCAGCGGAAGATGAAGAGATTTCGGCGTTGCTACACAAGGCGCTGGAAAAGGAAGGCATGGAGATTCTCATCAACGCCAAGGTGGCGAACCTGAAGGCCACCGCCAAGGGCGTGAGTGCTGAAATTAACGGTAAGACTACCGCGTTTGACCGTGCGATCCTGGCGATTGGCGTGGTGGGGAACACCGAGGGGCTTAACTTGCCCGTGCCGCAAATGGGCCACAGCGGCAAGGCTACGGGTGGGGTTGAGGTGGTGCGCGGCGATATTGTGGTGAACGACTATTACCAAACGGGTGTGCCGCACATCTATGCCATCGGCGATGTGGCGGGTGCACCGTGGCTGGCCCACGTGGCGAGCCATGAAGGCGTGATTGCCGCTGAGCATATCGCGCACAGTCTGGGGAAGGGGCCAAAGCCGCACCCGATGGATTATACCAACATCCCCGGCTGTACCTACTGCACGCCGCAGGTGGCGAGTACGGGCTACACCGAAGCCGCCGCGAAGGCCGCGGGCTACAAAGTAAAGGTGGGGCGCTTCAACTACCAAGCCAACGGCAAGGCGCTGGCGATGGGCGAGCCCGTGGGCTTGGTGAAGGTGCTGTTCGATGAAGCCACGGGGGCGCTGCTGGGCGCACATATCCTCGGCGCCGAGGCCACCGAAATGATTAGCACCTTCGTGCTTGGCCGCAGTATGGAGGCGGTGGAGGCCGACTTCCTGCACGCTTGCTTGCCCCACCCGACGCTTTCTGAAATGATTGGAGAAGCGGTGTTGAACTCTGAGGGGCGGGCTTTGAATGCTTAGTATTAGCTGGTTTTGGTTATCATTACTCACTGCGATGATAGGGGGGCTGATCACAGCCTTGATTGGTAACAAATTTTTAGGAATATCTCCCTTACTTATTCTTGCGATAAATGCAATTCTAACCATGCCTATTTATGTAAGTCTTGCAGTTTATAAAAGTGGGTTGGTAAACTTTGCGAAGATATTTGAATTATCCACCTGGCCTTGGGTTGTTGTACTTGCCCTTGCCTATATTGCGTATAATTACAGTTTTTATATGGCTTTACAAACTGGCCCAGCAACCTATGTCTCAACCATGCAATTACTCTCGCCGATGTTTGTGGCTGGTTTCGTTTGGTTATTAACATCTAAAATTGAAATAACGCCCGTTATGTTAGTTGCTTGGACACTCATCGCAGTAGGTGCCTTTCTACTTTACTGGAATAAATCATCATGAAAATCACCCTCACTTACTCCGAAAACCGCACATATGCTTAAAAATTACTTCCCCCAAGACCAAGTGCAGGCCGCCAAGCGCATGGTGGTGCGGCGGCACGAGAACAAGCTGAAAGCCTTGGTGTGCACGGCGATTGCGGCAATATTGGCCCTTTACTTCAGTGGTTGTGAATCGGTTGAGCAACGCATGTTGGTGTTTTTCCTGATTTTGTTTGGGCCGTATTGCATCGAACTTGGCGTACTGCTGCGGCCGCATTGGTTCCCTGCTGCGTTGCTGGCGCTGGAGGCGCGGTCAAGTTTGTTATTTTGGTTGGTTTTTGCGATCCCATTCTGGCTGTTGGGCGTTGTTTTAATGGGAATCTTTTAAATGAAAATCACTCTCACCCATTCCGAAAACCGCGCGGATGTTCGCAAGGAACTTGCGGCCGCGGGGATTCCCACCGACGGCGTGGCCGAGCTTGGCTACGACCATGTGCCCGATGCGCCCAAGGCGGCGTTTGCGGAGTATGCCAAACGTACCAAAGGCGATAGTGCGCCGCCGCCGAATGAGGAGGGGGCGGACTTCCGGGACGGAAGCAACTCCGAATCCGATTACCGCGCGGGCGTACGGGCTAGGCTGGATGCCCGCCGGGTGACGGGTGTACGGGGCGGGGGCGGTGAGGCGCTGACGCAGGGCATCGCGCACATGTCGGGCAAGCCCGATTGGCTGCGGGTGCGGGCGCCTTCCAACCCCAAATATTTTGAACTGGTGGAACAGGTGCGCAGCAAAAAACTGCACACGGTGTGTGAAGAGGCGGCCTGCCCGAACATTGGTGATTGCTGGGCTTCGGGGCATTTAACCGTGATGATTCTGGGCGATACCTGCACGCGGGGCTGTGCGTTTTGTAACATCAAAACCGGCAAGCCGAACACGGTGAACCCCCATGAGGCCGAAAACTTAGCCAGCATGGTGAGTGAGCTGAACCTCAAGCATGTGGTGATAACGTCGGTTGACCGCGATGACCTAAGTGACGGCGGGGCAGGGCACTGGGCCGATTGCATCAATGCGATCCATGCCAAGGCGCCCGGTGTGAGTGTGGAGATTCTGACCCCCGATTTTCGCCGCCATGAGGAGTTTATTCCGCTAGTGGTGAACGCGCGGCCCGAGGTTTATAATCATAACCTGGAAACCGTGCCGCGGCTGTACCGTACCGTACGCCCTGGGGCGCGGTATTTTGGCAGCCTGCGCTTGCTGGAGCGGGTGAAAGAGCTTGCTGATTACTCCGTATTTACCAAGAGCGGCCTGATGGTGGGCTTGGGCGAACACCGCGATGAAGTGCTGCAAGTGATGGATGACCTGCGGGCGGCCAATGTGGATTTCTTGACCATCGGGCAGTATTTGCGCCCCAGCCCCCAACATTTCCCCGTGATGGAGTACATCACGCCCGAAACCTTTACCTATTACGAAGAGCAAGCCAAGCTACGGGGTTTTCTGATGGTTGCTTCGGGGCCGCTGGTACGCAGCAGCTTCCATGCCGATACCTATTATGCCGAGCTGCTGGCGAAGCGGCAGGCGGGGCAGGTTTAGGGTTTATAAAGGAAATATTCTCGACAGCCCAACGGGCTGTCATCCTGAGGCCT
>JAIXUT010000211.1 GCA_027483385.1 Alphaproteobacteria bacterium | reverse complement strand
GATGTCCATGGGAACGGCGGCAGGCTTGGCGGCCGTGCAGTCGCTGACCGATGATTCGGCGGCCAATGAGTTGGACGTGCGTCTTTTGCAGAATGAGTTGTACTGCACAGGCGGTGTATTGGAAGTGCCTGATAAAATAGCTTTTACGGGCAAAGAAGATTGGAAATTAAACTTAAACAGCCATGTCTTTCATTAGAACTATTTTAGGGGACATTCGGACGGAAGAAATTGGAATCACTTTTTCTCACGAGCACGTGATGATTGATGAAAGTTACGTCACCCACCGGTATCCCGAATTTTTATTGAACGATATAGATAAAATCAGTCAGGAATTGTCCGAGATAAAACAACTGGGATGCAGCCTGATGGTCGATGCCATGCCCGCCAATGCTGGCAGAAATGCGGTTAAAATGGCCCGAATCTCTCGACAAACGGGGGTTCATTTGATCGGCTGTACGGGAATGCACCAGGAAATGTATTATCCCGCCAACCATTGGCGATATCAGTACTCGGAAGACCAACTGACCCATCTGTTTATGGCCGATATTCAGTCGGGCATTGATAAATTCGATTATAATGGCCCAGTGGTCGAACGAAGCTTATTCAAAGCGGGACTGCTCAAAGTAGCCACAGGCGATGAACCATTTAACCGGCACCAACAAAAAATAATCCGGGCGGTGGTCAATGCGCACCGGGAAACAGGCGCGCCCATTTTAACCCATACAAATAACGGAAATCAGGCGATGGAGCAGGCGTTACTTTTTGACAAACTGGGGGCTGATTTGAACCATGTGGTTCTCTCTCATACCGACCGAAACAGGGATTTGGGCTATCATCTTGAATTGATGCAAACGGGGGTAAGTGTGGAGTATGACAGTGCTTTTCGTTGGAAAAAAGGCGAAGAGAATTGGACCTATGGCCTGTTGGAAAAATTACTGTTAGCTTATCCTGACCAAATAACGGTCGGGATGGATGCCGCCCGAAACGCTTATTGGAGCTCTTACGGCGGAACACCTGGACTGAGTTATTTATTAACAACGTTTGTCGATGAGCTGAATGCCAGAGGGTTAAAATCCTTTTTCAATAAACTGTTCATCGACAACCCGAGACGCATTTTTTCTTTTTCAACAGATTAGCGAGATAATTCCTGCGACGATCTGCATGTAGTAACCTCCGTCATTATTAGTGAGAATTAGCTACATAAGAAACAATAATCTTTAAAATTATAACAACAATGGCAAAAATCGGTATTCTGGGCGGTGGTTTTATCGGGCGTTTTTATGCCGAATCATTGAGCGGCAGACGCGGAAAAGATACGGTCGAAGTCGTCTTCTCCCGCCGCGAAGAATCGGCAGAACGCTTTGCAAAAGACTACGGCGTTCCGTATTTTTTTACTGACATGGAAGAAGCGGTAAAACATTCGGCGGCCGAAATCATCGTCATTGCTCTTCCCAATTATCAGCATGAAGAAGCAGTAAACCTGTGCGTTAAGCATAAAAAGGCAGTTTTGTGTACAAAACCTTTAGGGCGCACCGCCGAAGAAGCTCTGCGCATGATGACCGCCTGCGAAGAGGCCGGCATCTTTGCGGGCTATCTGGAAGACCTGTGTTACACCCCCAAGTTTCTGAAATCACTCAGCAGCGTCAGGAGCGGTGCCATTGGCCGTGTTCTTTGGGCAAAATCCAGAGAAACGCATCCCGGGCCGCATTCAGATTGGTTTTGGGACCTCAATTTAGCAGGAGGCGGAGCCATTTTAGACATGGGATGCCACTGCGTAGAAATTTCCCGAAGCTTTATCGGTAAAGACATCAAACCCGTGGAGGTCATGTGTTGGGCCGATACACAGGTGAAACCCATCGACGCCGAAGACCACGCCATTGGGTTGGTAAAATACGAAAACGGAGCCATCGGACAGTTTGAAGTAAGCTGGACGTTCCGGGGCGGCATGGATTTACGCGATGAAATCATGGGCACGGAAGGCACCATCTGGCTGAATTCCTGGTTGCGCACGGGTTTTGAAATGTTCACGAGCGGCGCGGGCGACGGCGGTTACGTCGTGGAAAAGGCCGAATCGGCCACCGGTTGGCAATTTCCCGTGGGAGACGAAGCGCATGAGTTGGGCTACACCAACATGTTTATTGACATGTTTAATGCGATGGAACAAAGAAAACAACCCAACGAGACTTTTTATGACGGGTACGTGGTCAATGCCATCATTGATGCCGCCTATAAATCGGCCAAAACCAAGCAGTGGGAACCCGTAGATTTGCCGGTATGGCGCGGACAAACGGGGCTGACCAAACCTTCCGTTTTTAAGGAATACGACGCGGAGCATTGGTTTATCAAAGATGAAATTTTACCCAACGGTGATAAAAAGGTCATTTTACGAAAAAAAGAAACGGGTGAAATTGTGGAGTTGGAAACGTTGAACAATGATTTGAGCAAAAATCTTAACTTATAAAACCCTTACCAATATGGCAAATTCACGAAGGAAATTTTTAAAAAACGTTAGCGGCTCCGTGGCAGCGCTGAGCTTGGCAGGAAATACTTTCGCCCAGGAACAAACCCTCAAAAAAACCTTGCTGCCTGCGGCCAAAGTAGCCGCTGTGGATAAAATCAGAATCGGGCTGATTGGTTCGGGAATTATTGGGTTAATTGATACCGATGCCGCGTTGAAAGTCGACGGCGTGGAGTTGGGAGCTGTGTGCGATTTGTACGACGGAAGATTGGTACGAGCTAAAGAGAAATGGAGCAAAGACCTGTTTGTGACCAAAGATTACCGCGAACTGTTGGCCCGAAAAGACATCGACGCCGTCCTCATCTGTACGCCCGACCACTGGCACCAAAAAATAGCGATTGATGCCATGAATGCTGGTAAGCACGTCTATTGCGAAAAACCTATGGTCAAGCGAATCGAGGAAGGACAGGCCATTATTGATACCCAAAAGAAGACCGGTAAAGTGTTTCAGGTAGGCAGTCAACGGGCCAGCAGCATTGCCATACTGGAAGCTAAAAAATACTTCGAACAGGGCGTCATCGGAGAATTAACCTATGTAGAAGCCTACTGTGACCGAACTGACGCCAAAGGGGCCTGGCAATATTCCATTCCGACCGATGCGTCGCCGCAAACAATTGATTTTGATACCTTTCTGGGCAATGCACCCAAAATACCTTTCAGTGCGGAGCGTTTTTTTCGGTGGCGTAATTACAAAGAATACGGTACCGGTTCGGCGGGAGATTTGATTGTGCATCTTTTAACGGGACTTCATACCATTACGGGTTCCATCGGACCTACCAAAATTATGGCGTTGGGTGAGGTCAATTATTGGAAAGACGGCCGGGATGCCTACGATCTGGTCAACTCCTTCATGACTTACCCTGAAGCCAAAACACATCCATCTTTTCAATTATACACCCGCGTCAATCTGGCCAGCGGCGAAGGCAAAGGTGGATTTGGTATCAAGCTAATTGGCACGGACGGAGTTATTGACATCGGTTGGAACGACTTTAAAGTAAAAACCCTGAAGCGAAGCGTCGCGCCGGGTTTTGGCGGATACGATTCGTTTGACAGCTTTTCGGCGCAACAGAAAGAAGAGTTCAAAAAGTGGTATAAAGACAAATACGGAGATGCCAAGGGCGGTTTTGAGATGGGAAAAACCATTGAGTTTACTCCACCGGCAGGGTATGATGATCGTGTGGATCACATGATCTCGTTTTTCAACGGCATCCGGACCGGTTCACCCATTTTGGAAGATGCTACCTTTGGACTGAGAACGGCAGGGCCTTCCATCGCCTGCAACATCAGTTCTGCTCAAAACAAAGCCCTGAACTGGGACGCTGTAAAAATGAAGCTGAGCTGATTTTTCAATTATTAATTTTTTCCAAAGAGGCTTAAAAACATCCTTTTTAAGCCTCTGATTTTTTTACCTATTCATCATTATGGAAACCAACCAACTGAACAGGCGGAATTTTCTTTCCATTCTGCCGGCTATTTCCTTTACTTCATTAGCGAAGACCTCCGCCGCAGCTGCTTTTCCCATTGCCTGCAACGATTACAATTGGATTACTTTTTATAAACGGGAAAACAAAATGTGGGGAGGCGAAGCTTTGGCGCAAAATATAGCGGAGGTTGCCCGGACCGGTATCAAGGCTTTTGAGCCTAATATAGCTGATAAAGCTATGGCACTTAACTACATAGCCGCTTTAAAGAAACACGTGATTGCCATGCCGTCCATTTACGTAGGCAGTATCCTGCACGATACGGAGGAAATTGAAAAGTCAATTACTAAGATTTTGGAAATTGCCGATACAGTAAAAACCTACGGTACCAAAATCATTGTGACCAATCCCAATCCCATAAAGTGGGGGTCAAATCAACTGAAAAGTGATGCACAATTAGAAATGCAGGCCGCAGCCATGGAACGGTTAGGAAGTGAACTGCGAAAAAAAAAGTTGACGTTGGCCTATCACACCCACGATGTAGAATTGAAAGCGGGTGCCCGGGAATTCCATCATATTTTACTGAATACCACTCCCGAAAATGTCTCTTTTTGTTTTGATGTGCATTGGGTGTATCGCGGCACCGAAAATTCACAGGCTGCCGTTTTTGATGTACTGAAATTATACGGAAAAAGAGTTGTGGAACTGCATATTCGTCAGTCGGTCAACGGTGTTTGGGCCGAAACGTTTACGGCAGAGGGAGATATTGATTATCGTCGACTGGTGCGCGAACTTTCGGCTTTGAAGATTCGTCCGCACGTGGTGATCGAACAATGCCTGGAAGCAAAATCACCCAATACCCTCAATGCGGTCGAGGCGCATACGAAAGATTTGGAAGTCGTAAAAGAGACGTTCAAGGCGTTGCTTTAGCGGGCTTGAAAGCACTGGATTTAGGGTTTTTGTAAGAGAGGTAATTTCACCGCTCAAAATAAAGTAGAGTTCTTAACGGGAAATTCTGCCATTAACGTGTTTTAGTAGAGGTATATTTGGAGAAACAACGAGGTTTAAATCAATGCATCCATGAATATGGCAAAGAAAAGCGTCTTTTTTATTGGGATAGTGTACTTGGTTTTCGTTTCAAATGCACTCCGTTCTCAGCCCCTTCAAAATTCGTTGCCCAAAGAACTGAAGATTCTGTTCATCGGCAACAGCTATACATACGGCAACGACCTGCCTGAGTTGTTGTCTCAATTGATGGCCGGGAAAGGGATTAAACTGGATCACGAATCAGTCACGCCGGGTGGAGCTACGCTTGAAAAACAGTGGCTGGATGGAAAAGCAAAAGGAGCGATTCACAAACAGACCTGGGATTATGTGGTGTTGCAGGAACAAAGTACAAGACCGTTTAGCCATCGTGAAGCTTTTTTTCATTACGCAAAGCTGTTTACGGAAGAAATAGAAGCAGCCAAAGCCAAGCCGCTGTTCTACATGACATGGGCCGCCAAAGCAAATCCCGACGAACAGCCCAAACTTTCGGAAGCGTATCGAACCATTGCCAAAGAAACCGGCAGCTTAGTGGCACCCGTGGGCGAAGCCTGGAAACAGGCCGGTTTGGTAGGAATAGATTTGTTCGTCTCAGACGGCAGACACCCCAATTTACTCGGAAGCTATTTGGCCGGTTGTGTTATTTATCAAACGCTGTCGGGAAAAAGTGCATTGGAATTGCCGCGTCAATTACTGAAAGATGGGCAACCCCGTGCCGGCCTTTCGGAATCGCAGGCAGAAACTTTACAGCGAATGGCCGATGAAATAATGCTTAAATAATTGCTGAAACCCGAGACTTTTAAGATTTTTAAATGTTAT
>JAIXUT010000222.1 GCA_027483385.1 Alphaproteobacteria bacterium | reverse complement strand
TACCGATTGCCCACGGGTACCGGCCGCCCAACCCCGTGCGGTTACGGTTGGTGAGTTAACTGTGCGCGTGATTGGCAACACGCTGGCGGCGCGGTTGCTGCTGCTGGAATTGCACCGCAACGAGGTGGCGTGTGAATGGTTGGTGGCGCCCGAACCGCCACTCCCGCTGGGGGCCTTGGCGCTGTTACCTGGGCCTACCTTAAGTTTGGCACAACATAGCCGCAACCTGTGGCAGCAATGGGCCACCACGCTGGTGTTGCCCTTGTTAGAACCGATGGCCTTTCACGACCTCGCCACCACCCCTGGGCGGGCAGTGAAGTTGCAGGAAGAAGCGTTGCTCGATGCGCTGGCGGGGAATGCTGTACATTATACCCCAAGCCCGCCTTACGGGCTGCATCCGCGCTTGGTGCAGGGGGCGCGCGGAGAGGCTGCAGCCCCGCAGTTGGCAAACGATATTTATGTACAGCTAGATGCACAGTTGGCGCAACACGGTATCAGCCCGTTGCCGTTACCGCCCGAAGTTTCGGGCGCCTGGTTACAAAGCCGCCCAACGACTTTAACCGATATGCAGCTCGCGTATCGGCATTGCCCGCACTTGGGGTTGCAGCCAGGAAGGCAGCATCGTTTAGAGTGGGCGTTACCTCAGCCGTTGCCTGCTCCTGCTGCCCCGATGTTGCTGCTGCACCGGATGCCGCGCGGGCATACGTGGCTATGGATAACCACCACCACGCTGGCGTTGCATTACGATGGCGCTGCCGATCCGCGCCAGCATATCAATAGCCAGCAGCCCGATGACGTATCGGTCGCGGCCCTGACCCAACACGCGCTTCAGCTATTGCCCTTGCTGGGGAAAATTGGCACAGCGGCCCCTCAAATAAACGCTTGGGCAACTTACACCACGCCCGATGGCCTGCCGTTGCTGGGGAACCTGACACAAGAAACCGACCTATGGTTGCTGGGCGGGATGGGCCCGATGGATGACCTCTATGCCCCCGCGCTGGTCGAGAAGCTGCTGGAAATCTGGCGGCTGGATGAACGACTGGAAAGCCCGCTGGAACCCTCTCGCTTTGCCGCGATGGGCAAGCTGGAGCAGCGCCCCGTGCCCGAAAGTTTGCAGTTTACAGAACCTGCTGCCCCTGTAGCGGCAGCGCCCGAAATACAACGCCAGGCCACCCAGATTGCGCCTGACGTCGAGGTAAAACGTGCCACCGAGGTACGGATGGTGGGCAAGGAAATTACCAGTGGCGCAGGTGCCACAATGCGTGGACGCAACGAAAAACCAAAGATGCAAACTTCAGCAGTTAAGTAATAAGATATTGAAAGTAAATAGTGTTGCAGCGCACAAAAATGCTTGACAGCGCCCGCCGTGATTGGCAACCTGATTTTAACAACAACGGAGATTGCCCCCCATGAATACCCCCAATTTCACGCCAAACTTTACCAAGATGTTCGACCCCACCCAATTTCAGCAAAGCATGCAGCAGGCCACCCAGCAATGGCAGCAAATGCTGACCATGCCCAACTTAATGGCGACGAACCCGACCAACATGACCGCCAGCATGGAAACCATGAAGCAAGTGGGCAGCCTCTGGGCCGAGACCATGAGCAAGTGCAGCGAAGCGCAAATGCAATATTGCCAAAGCAGCATGGAAGATTGCATTGGCGCGATGAAGGAACTCAGCAGCGCCAAGGGCATGGAAGATTACCTGCAAAAGCAGACCCAGCTTACCCAAAAGGCCGCCGAAAAAGCCCAAACGACAGCGCAACAGCTTTCCAGCCAGTTGCAAAAGACCCAAACCCAGTGTACCGACCTGATTTCGCAAGCCGTCATGCAGGGCATGAGCTGGAACAAGACTACGACCTCGAGCAAATAGAACTGACAAAATAAAAAAGGCCTAAGGGCCTTTTTTATTTGCGCCGTAAGTCATCGAGTACGGCCTGGGCGTGGCGAGCTGCTTCGCGCTTGGCAGTGACCTGTTGCTGGGCCTGCAATATTTCGTAGCGTTGCTGCTTGGTAAAGGCTGCCTGCAGGGCTTGGCGCAGGAGAGTTTCGGCTTCCTTGAGGTGACCAAGCTGATCTTCGGCACGGGCGACTTCGCTGCGGGCGCGCCCCTGAAACAGCCCCGCCGCCTGCACGTGGGCCACATCGTCTTCCGCCAAAGCTGTGGCAAAGGCGGCGGCGGCCTCCTGTTGCCATTCGATAATGCTTTGCTGCACTTGGGCTTGCGCGGCATGATTATCGGCCAACGCCAGCTGGGCGGCCTCTACATCCCGCGCGGCAAGTTTTATGAGGGTTGGCAGCGCAGGTTTGGGCACGGGACAATCGGTTAACGCACCAGTTCGTCGTTCACCACCAGCGGGGTAACCCCTGTAAGCTGGCTGGCCAGTTGCAACGCACTTTGGGCCGGGGCGTAAGTTGGGTCGATGGTCAGGGCCCGTTGCAGCAACGGGATGGCTTCAGCCGGCGCCCCTGCCAGCAGTCGGGCAATCCCGGCGATACCCCAGCTGAAGTGGCTGAAATCGGCCACGCGCATGAGTTTGGGCACCAGCGCATTGAGTTTTTCCAACACGGCTTCAGCTTCCGCCGTACGGCCTTGTTGGCGCAGTGCTTCGATGTATTGCACGTATTGCCCTGCCAGGTTGATGAGTTGGTTGGCGGCCCATGGGTCGCCGCTTAAAACCCACTCTAGCCGTTCGATACGCTGTTCGGTGCTAAGGGGCATGCTGCCGCTGTAGTTGGCATAGACTACGCCCAGGTGTTCGTGGATGCGTGGGTCGAGCGGGTACACCCGGTTGGCTTCTTCCATAATCTGACGGGTGGTGTCGTCGCTCACGCCCGCATAGAGGCGCATCATGCCAAACTTCAGCAGTGTATTACCCTGTTTAAACTTATAGGCATCGTAAAGTGCCCAGCCCCAGGCGCCTGCCAAGATGAGCATGAAGGCACCCAGCGTCGCCTTGCGCGGCAGCTGAAGCGTGATTTTTTGAAAGCCCACGTGCCAGGCACTGGGGTAAACTGCCCCATGCAGGGCCAACAGCAGCCCCAGCAGCAGCGCGGCGGCGGCAGGGGCCGTGGGCAGCTGCATGGGGAAATCGAGGAAGCTGTTAAGCGCAATGGTGAGCAACCCCCAGGCGGCAAAAAAGCCTGCGACCTGCCATTCGGCTAACGGTGCGGCGGAAAGGCTAAGTACCTGCCGCAGCCGTTGCCAAGCGCGGAACAAGACATAGGACAGCCACAAGCCAACGCCACCAAAGAAGGCCACCGCATAGGCAGTCGGGAATTGCAAGACGTTGCGGAAATCGAGAAACGCCGCCAGCGCAAACAAGGTAAAAAGCATCCCCGCGCCGACCAACTTGCCGCCCAAGGCCCCGGCTTCACGCCCAAGCAGGCGCAGGCCAGCGCCAATACCCAAGGCAAAGAGCAGGACGTAAAGTATCCCGCCGGGAATGCCCATTTCGGTGAAGGATTGCATGACATCGCTGTGTGTGCGCTGCGGGCGGGCCATGACGTTATAGCTGTTGGTCGGGGTGGTGACCACGGCGTTATAATAGGCGGGCCAGATAACCATAAAATTCCCGAGGCCAAC
>JAIXUT010000167.1 GCA_027483385.1 Alphaproteobacteria bacterium | reverse complement strand
GTGAATATCCCAACCTTGGCTGGCCCCACCCAAATTCTGCAGCTGCACAGCAATCAGCCCCAGCTGTCGCCGCAAGGTGCGCCCAATGCCGCAGGCGCCGCTGGCAGTGCCGTGCCGGTGCAAACCCCGCAAGCGGTGCTGGTCGCCGGCAGCGTGGTGGCGGGCACCATTACGGGCCAGAACGCCCAGGGGCAACCCATTTTAACCCTGGCGCAACCCGCCGCCGCTGCGGGCCAAAGCGTGGCCCTCACTTTAGGCCAAGGCAGCACCCCGCAAGCCCCCCTGACCGCTACGTTGGCCGCCACGTTGGTGGTAGGCGCCAAAGTGCAAATCCTGGTGGCGGAAAACGGCAGTGCCCAGCTGTTGGCGCTGGAACTCCCGCCCGCCAGTGCGCGGGCCACCACGCTGGCAACGCTGGGCAGCAACTGGGAAGCCCTGCAGCAAACCCTGAACTTATTGCAAGGTGCCAACCCCCAATTGGCCGCGCAGGCCCGCGCCAACTTGCCCGCATTGGCCAACTTTTTACCCGGCCTGATGCGCCTGTTGGAAGGAATCAAAGACCGCGACCCCAGCAAAATTCTGGGCGCCGAAAGTGCCAGGCTGGCCCAAGCATTAGGGCCCGATTTAACCCCCGACCTCGCCCAGCTGCAGCAACTGCTGGCCAAGCAAGCCGAAGACCCCAGCCAGTGGCGTGGCTTTATTTTTCCCTACACCGAAAACCCCGACGGCCAGCCGCAACAGGGCAGCTTTTTCTTTCGGCGCGAGGCCGAAGACGACCCGCGCAGCAGCACTGCCACCCGCTTTGTGGCTGAACTAAATTTAAGCCAGCTTGGCGCAGTACAGCTCGATGGACTGGTAACGTACCCCGAAGTTTGGTTAAAATTGCGCACCCAGCAACCGATGGCGGCAGGGTTTAATGAAGGTTTGCAGGCGATTATCACACCTTTGCTGGCACAGCTGCAACTGACTGGCGGGATAAGTGTGGAAACCGTTGCCAGCTTCCCGCTTAACCCAGCTGCCCAACTGCGGTCGGTAGCCGAAGATGCCCTCAGCTTCGGCGCCTAACCAATTTGCCACAGCCTGCTTGGCTGGAACCCCCCCGGTGCTTGCGAAGTGTGGCGCAGTTAGCCTAGGTTAAAACCTAATAACAACATGAGCGATTCTGCAGCCCCCGCCAAACCTTTGCTGCGCCCGGCAGGCGCGCCTGCCAGCACGCCTGCTACGGCTTCGCATATTCCACCCAGCAACCCAACCGCCAACTCGATCGGCCCCAGTGCCACTGCCAAGCCTTTGGCCGCCAATTCGCCGTTTGCGCCACGCCCTGCAGCACCGCCTCGGCCGCCGGTATCGCTTAGTTCAGCCATAAACACCCCCGCACGGCCCACCGTAGCCACTTCAAGCAACGCCGCTGCCCCAGCCACCGCCAGCTTGGCAAGCAGCAGCACCAACCGCCCGACCCTCACCCCCGCCCAGTTCACCTTTTTTGAAAAACTGATTTACGAACTTTCGGGCATGCGCTTTGAAGTAAATAAAAGTTACTTTTTGGCCAGTAAAATGGAGCTGCGCATCCAGGCACTGGGGTTGAAGGATTTTGACGCCTATATGGCTTACTTACAAAGCCCCCAAGGCCGCCCCGAATATGGCCCGCTGGTGGATGAGATTAGCATCAACGAAACCTTTTTTTACCGCCACGAGCCCCAATTACAGGCGTTTAAGGAACACCTGCTCACGCCACTGGCCCAGGCCCGCCGCACCCAAGGCCAGAAAACCTTGCGGCTCTGGAGCGCTGCCAGCAGCACGGGCGATGAACTTTACACCCTGGCCCTGATGCTGCGCGAAGCCGGGCTGTGGGGTAAGGATTTAACCTTTGAACTGGTGGGGACTGATATCTGCCACGATGCCCTGGATAAGGCGCGCGCGGGGCTATACCGCAAATATAATATTCGCAACATCCCGCCCAGCCTACTGCAAACCCATTTTGCCTATGCCGCAAATCCGGGCGGTGGCGAAACCTGGCAGCTGAGCCATGATGTCCGCAGCAGCTGTCGCTTTCAGGAAGGTAACCTGATGGACAGCGTGCGCTGCGCGGCGCTGGGCAAATTTGATTTCATTTTTTGCCGCAATGTGCTGATTTATTTCGATGAACCCAGCAAGGAAAAGGCCGTGCAGCATCTGGCCAATAACCTTAAGGATGACGGCTTTGTGCTGCTCGGCCACAGCGAAAATATTTATAGCCAGCGTCATATTTTAAAGCCCGTGCGCGAATATGCCGCCGCCATTGCCTACCAAAAGGCCCCGCCCGGCACGCCCAAACTGTAGCAGCCTTGGCATCCTGCCTTTTTCCTTTGTCTCTTTTTCGTTTTCCCTGTTATAAAGGTTGCGATGACGGCCTCCTCTCCCACCATTCACCTCGTCCATGACGACCTGCCCGCAGGGCTGCAATTCCCAAGCGGTATGGTGGCGATCGATACCGAAACCACAGGCCTTTCGTTGGTGACTGATAAACTCTGTTTGGTGCAAGTTGGCGACGGGTTAGGGCAGGTGTGGCTGGTAAAATTTAACCCGGTAACCGCCACCTATGCCGCACCAAACTTAAAGGCGCTGCTGGAAAACCCGCGCCTGACCAAGCTGTTTCATTATGCCCGCTTCGACTTGGCAATGCTGCAAAAGCACCTAGGAATGGGTGATATCGGCCCGACCTTTTGCACCAAACTGGCCAGCAAATTGGTGCGGCCCAACGCCAGCAAGCACAACCTGCGGGCCTTGGTGGCCGAATACGCGGGGGTAGAATTAGATAAGGCCGAGCAAATGAGCAACTGGGCCGCCGAGACCTTAACCCCAAGCCAGCAGGCCTATGCCGCCAGCGACGTAATTTACCTGCACACCCTCACCCATAAACTGACCGTGCAACTGACCGAGCAGGGCCTGACCCACGCGATGGACCAAGCGCTGAAATTTTTAAGCACCCGCGTGGCGCTGGATTTACGCGGCCACCCCGAAACCGACCTGTTCGCCCACCACTAGGCCGCTGCTGCATGGCTTTTTCTCGCACGGGGAAACTTGTCTTACTCGGACTGAGTGCGGCCACCATGCTGGCGGTGCTGTTGCTCAACATTCAAGAAAGCCAAACCATTGTGGTATCGGCAGGGCAAAAAGCCCCCGCCCTGCAGGCCGTCAGCGCCACTGTTGCCAGTACCTTACAAGCCCCCCGCTACACGGGCAGAACCGACCAAGGTACTTGGGAGCTAACCGCCGCCAGCGCCCGCCAGCTGGTGGAAGCCAACTCCGTCATGCCGAATGACGCTCAGCAAGGCGAAATTTCCTTAACCACCATCGCCGCCCGCTGGGAGCCCGACGACGCCCCTGTGCTGGCGCTACAAGCCCAGGCCGCGATGTTTACGCCCAGCACCAGCCTGTTGGTGCTTCCCCAAGGGGTGGCCGCCACGGGGGCCATCGGCGCCTACCAAGTTATGCTGGTGGCCCAACAAGGCACAGCCAACCTTGCCAGCAGCACGTTAAACCTTACGGGGGGGGTTTCCGCCACCCTGCTCCCGCGCTAAGGTAGCCCAACATGCGCGTGGCCACCCTTCTTTTCCTTCTTGCAGCTGCCTGCGCGCCAGTACTGGGGTGGGCGCAACCTTTAAGCCCAAGCACAATGACCATCACCGCGCAGGAACTGAACGTGTTACATGCCAAAGGCGAGGCCACTTTTAGTGGTAATGTGATGGTCGTGCGGGCCGATTTTACCCTTACCAGCCGCGCCCTGACTGCCACTTACGGCAATGCCGGCTTAAGTGCGATGACCGCCCGTGGCAATGTGGTCCTCACCCGCACGGGTGCCGTCCCTGAAACTGCCAGCGGCGAAGAGGCCAGCTTTAACCCAACGGCCAACACCCTCACCCTCACGGGCCCCACCGTCAAGCTCCAGCGCGGGCCAAGCACCCTGACGGGCGACCGCTTGGTGTATAACCTCAGCACGCAGCAGGCGCGCATTACCAACCAGGGTGGGCCGGTAAAGGCCACCTTTATGCCCGCCAATTAGTTTTTTCTATGAGCCTGATTGCCACCAACCTGCAACGCACCGTCGGCCCGCGCCAGATTCTGCGCGACGTTTCCTTGCAAGTGAACAAAGCTGAAGTGGTGGCGTTGCTCGGGCCCAATGGCGCGGGGAAAACCAGTGCCTTCCAAGCCATTATTGGCCTCACCAAGCTGGACGGCGGAAGCATTACCTTGAACGGCGAAAGCCTGCTGGGCTTGCCGATGTACAAACGCGCCCGCAAGGGGTTGGGGTACTTGCCTCAGGAAGCCAGTATTTTTCGGGGCCTGACCGTGCAGCAAAACCTCGATGCGGTGTTGGAAATGGTCTGCCCGACCCACGCCGCGCTGGAAAGCCGCCGTAGCGAATTGTTGGCCGAATTTGGCCTAGAACGCGTAAGGCACAGCACCGCCACCGCCCTTTCGGGTGGGGAACGTCGGCGCGTGGAAATTGCCCGCGCACTGGCCAGCAACCCAAGTTTTCTGTTGCTCGATGAACCGTTTGCGGGGGTCGACCCACTCGCCATTGCCGACGTGAAAAGCCTGATTGCGCACCTCAAAGGCCGCGGGATGGGCGTGCTGATTACCGACCACAACGTCCGCGAAACCCTGGGGATTGTCGATACCGCCTTCATTATGGCCGAAGGCCGCGTGCTGGCCAGCGGCACGCCCAAACAAATCGCCGCCAACCCCGACGTAAGGCGGGTTTATTTGGGCGAGGATTTTCGGCTAGAGTAATACAAAGGAAATAAAAAACTTTTTGAGAACTTTGTTAAACCATTAAATATCATGCATCAGCGTCTGGAATCATTGGTCAAAAAAATTAGGGTACAGCGCATCGTGCAAGAGGTAAATATCTCAAGCGCACAGCTCTATCGTTATCTTAAAGGAACCCCCATTCCTCATCATCGGCTGGCCAAAATTTGTGAAATCGGCGGAGTGAGCAGCGATTGGTTATTGTACGGCGAACAACCGAAGTATTTGGCCATCGGTGATGTACTGGAATCAATGGGGCATGTGACGCAAGTCACTTTAACGACCTTGCAATTAACCAATGAAATCCCTGCCTGGCGACCTTCTGAACTGAAAACATTGATCCCTCTGCTGGTTTTAAACGAACTCAATCACCGTCGTTATGCCCCTGCTTGGCGCCTTACTGAGCCCGAATTCTTGCGCGCCTTGGATGTCTTGCGCCAGATGCGGATTAAGATGCTCCTTGAGCCATATGTCAGGAATCTTATAGACTTATATTCACGCCCCGATGAGCATCTTCCATCTCATTTGGCAGGGCCCTTATGTGGCTATATCGATAACGCCAATCAGGCCTATTTTGAAAGCCAGGCAGGCGAAAATTATTACCAGCGCGTGGCCTACCATATTAGGCCCGTAAGCCTTGAATGGTTAAGAAATTTAGTGAATGTACTGGAACAACGTGGCACCAGGAACCGCTTAAAGCTGTTGGATGCAGGGGCTGGTACAGGGCGATATATAAGATATTTGCACCGCAACTACCCCGACTGGTTTGAGTTGCATGGTATTGAACGATCCAGCAAGGCATTTCGGTACATTCACGAGTTTGAAAGCCAAGGGGAATTGCCGAAAGGTTGTATTGTGCAAGATGACTATTGCAGCAATACCAGCCTTTCCAAACATACGTTTGACGTGGTGATTTCCTACATGAATCTCCACTATTTTCCCTACGTTCCCGACACCACCGATTTAGGCGTGGGGCAAGCACTCAGCAGGCTTGCCCAATGGTTAAAGCCCGGCGGCATACTTCATGTTGTTTTGCGGCATGGACTTAAGCAAGTATTTTTGCCTTATTACTCTCGCGCCCATTCACCTGGTGAATTAACCGAGATCGGAAAAAAATTAGGGCTTACCCTTTTACAGGTTAAGCCCAAACGCTATTCTGCAGTTCCACTACCAGGACATGAAGTGCCGATAGGTTTTGAGGAAATTATAGAACTTATTTTTATCAAAAATTAGCAGCTTCCTTCCGCGACCTGCATCCCCTCTAAAGTTCCTTTGGTAATATCAATCCCAAATTCTTTGGCATAAAGTTCTTTGGTGCGCGCCCAGCCTTTGGCGTGTACTTCCGAATCGGGGGCTGGGTTGTGATGCATGTAGCAGCCAAAAATCTTCTGGCAATCTTGCATATAGGCCTCGGTATTGAGAATGTGCTCATGCCAGGCTTGGTCGACCAAACGCGGGCCAACCAATTTTTCTCCTGCATATTTTACCTTGAGATAAAGAAATTTACGGTACATGTCGGTTGCACTCATGGCTACATCCTGCTCGTAGCCACCCCGTTCATGCAAACGCTGCGTAATATGGCTAAGGTCTAATTCATTTACAACCGCTTGAATGTTATCCATGTTTTCGCTCTTTCATGCCTGATGTTAAGAGAGCTACCGCATTCTCATATCCGAAAATGCATAGCGTCACTCATGATTAAATTATCTTTCATGACTCATCATGATTGATCTGCTCCCTACGTCTTGCCAAAATTTATTTAACAAGAGGTATTTCAAGCTATGACACTGGTCATTTTAAATGTCTTTCATGCAGATGACATCATTCCAAGCCTAAAAGCCGCTAAACAACATCCGATGATATGCGGTAAACCACTCATTATTAAAATATCTAAGAATAATTTAATCTCAAAAAAATTTGCGCAATATTATAAAATATATCCCTATTTATACGACATCATGACATATGATGATACGATAAATTCAAAGCCATTTGGAAAAAATGAATATGATTTCAAAAGATGTGAATTTATCTGTCAGGCTACTGAATTAAATTGTAAAAATTCCTAAATAATGCATAAAATCTATTATGGCCGAAGGCCGCGTGCTGGCCAGCGGCAGCCCCCAGCAGATTGCCGCCAACCCCGACGTAAAGCGGGTTTATTTGGGCGAGGATTTTAAACTGGCTTAATACGGGCCTAAAAACCCTAATCCACACTCTCGCGCCACATTTTCAGCAACCGTGGCAGTAGCACACTAATCACCACCGCCACGGGCAAGGCAGCGAGCATGCCGATAATCCCCGCCAGCGCGCCACCCGCCAACAAAGCAAAAATTACCCACAGCGGGTGCAGCCCCACGCGCTTGCCCACCAAATTAGGCGTAAACACGTAGCCTTCCAGTGTTTGCCCCAGCACAAAAATCACCAAAATCAGTGCGTAGGGTTCCCACATTTGCAACTGATACTGCACCAGCGCCACCGCCAGCATGGTAAAAATCCCCACACTGGCGCCGATAATGGGCAGAAACGTTAAGGCACCCGTCAACAAGCCAATCGCCCAGGCCAATTCCAGCCCCGCCACCGGCGTGCCTGTCAGCAGGCTGGCCAACGGCCCAACCAGGCTGAGTGTCGCGGCATAGAACATCGCCATCGCCAAACACACCGTTAAGGTACCGCGTAAGTAGGCCGCCAGTTTGTCATCAATCTCACTCGCCACCTGCCGCACATTCACGCGCCAGCGGCTTGGCAACTGGCCCAGCGTTTTTTTCATGATGCTCGGCCAATCCATTAAAAGGTAAAAGGCCACCAACGGCGTCATTACAATCACCAGCATTACGTTCAGCAACCACATCGCGCCGGAAACCGTTTGCTGTAGCGCCTGCACCGTCCATTCCGCCCCCTTCGCCCCGAGTAAGCCCAACTGACGCAGCAGGGCGTCGGTACTCACCCGAATATCCAGCAGCCCGCCCAGGCTGCGGCCAAAGCGTTCGGGTAGTACAAATTGTTCCAGCGTCGTCAGGTACATCGGCAAGCGGCGCACGAAGCTCGTGAGCTGATCGACCAGCAACGGTACGCCCAAAATCATCCCCAGTGCAATCAGGCTCACGGCGCCCGCGACCGGAATGGTGGCCGCCAAAGGGCGCGGCAAGCCGGCTTCTTCGAGGCGGTTCACAATCGGGTTAATGAGATACGCCAGTACCAGCCCCACCACGAACGGGGTCAGGATTTCACTGACCGCATGCAAAAACAGCCCCGCCCCGCCGACCACAAGAATGGAAAGCATCACCGCACGGCGTTCGTATTTGTTCATGCTGGAAGCTTGCCACGCACCGCTAGGCCATGCAACCTAAGCCAATGCAAAAAAATCTGCGGATAAATCTGTTCTGGCTGCTGGGTGCGCTGGGTATTGAGGCAGCGCTGCTAGGCCTTGGCTACTGGCAATGGCAGCGCTACCAGCAGCGCCTGACTGAGCAGGCCACCGCAAGCACTCGCCCACCGCAAGTTTTAACTGGTAGCTATGTGCCGATGGTGGCGGCCCTGACCAATCAGCCCAACCCGCAAACCCCCGCGCAAAGCGGCTGGCGAGTGCTTGGGCTGCTGCAGGCTTCTGGCAGCATGGTTGTGATTGATCGTGGCTACGCGCCGCCACAATTTAACCCCGATAATTCCCCCGATTTCCACCAGCTGCAACCACCTACCGGCGCGCAAGCCTTGCAAGGCGTATGGGTACCGTTGCCCACCCGTAAGGGCTGGCTTGGCGGGCCCGATATCACCACCCACCCGCAGCTGCTGGCGTTTCTGAATCCTGCCGTGCTGACATCAGCCACCGTGCTGCCCCAGCAGTTTGTGCTGACTGTGCCCGAAACTTCGGCCCCCATACCCACCCCCAGCGCGCCGCCCCTGGCCAACCCGCTGCGGCATCTTTCCTATATGCTGCAGTGGTTATTGATGGCCGCAATTT
>JAIXUT010000155.1 GCA_027483385.1 Alphaproteobacteria bacterium | reverse complement strand
AGGCGGTCGGCGTCGCCATCAAACGCCAAACCAATGTGCGCCCCACTGCTCTTTACTAATTCGGCCACGGTGGTGGGGTGTGTGGCGCCACAGTTTTTATTAATATTAAACCCATCGGGGGCCACACCCGTTTTAACCACCTCGGCGCCGAGTTCCCAGAAAATCCGGGGGGCAATTTTATAGGCCGCGCCGTTGGCGCAATCCATCGCCACCTTCAGGCCATCGAGACGCAGAGTAGGCGGCAGGCTGGTTTTCACAAATTCCATATAGCGCCCCACGGCATCTTCAAGCCGTTCGGCCTTGCCCAAATGGTCGGCATGGGCCAGCTGAATCTGGCCGTTGGTTTCAATCAATGCCTCAATTGCCGCCACCATGCTGCCGTTGGCTTTTACGCCATCGGGAGTAAATAATTTAATGCCATTATCTTCGTAGGCATTGTGGCTGGCGGTAATCATCACCCCCACGTCGCAGCGCAGGCTGCGGGTCAGCATCGCCACCGCTGGCGTGGGCAACGGGCCAACCAGCAGCACCGTAAAACCCATGCTGGTGAAGGCACTTTGCAGGGCCGATTCAATCATATAGCCACTCAGGCGTGGGTCTTTGCCAATCACCACACTGGGGCTTTGGTGGCCACAACGCTGCTTCACCACTTGCGCGGTGGCCAGGCCAATCCGCACCAGCGTACCAGGGTTTAACACGGGGCCGTTGGCGGCCCCCCGAATGCCATCGGTGCCGAAGTATTTACCGGAAGCCATACCGCAAACTTTCTTGTTTTAGGCTTCAACGGCCAGCTTGCTACCGCGCTTGGCGGCTGCAGGCTTGGTGCGGCTGGCGGTGGTGACCACGGTTTTTCCCGCCAGTAAATCCTTCACCTGCACGGCATCGAGCGTTTCGTGTTCCAGCAGCGCTTCGGCCAGAATCGCCAAGTCTTTTTTATGCTTGGCCAGCAGTTTATGGCAGCGGTCGTAGGCGTTATCAATAAACGCCCGCACTTCGGCGTCGACTTTCGCGGCCATCGCTTCACTGATATGCGCCTTGCTGCCAATATCGCGCCCCAAAAACACCTGGCTATCCTTTTCGCCGTAGTTGACGGGGCCAAGGCTGCTCATGCCCCATTGGGTCACCATCTTGCGCGCCATTTCGCTGGCGCGTTCAATATCGTTGCTGGCACCCGTGGTTTGCTGGCCGTTTAGGTGCTGCTCTTCGGCAATGCGGCCACCAAACAGCATGGCCAGCTGGTTGTTCAGGTATTCCTTGCTGTAGGTAAACTTATCCTCGCCCGGCAAGCTCATGGTCACGCCCAGTGCGCGGCCACGCGGGATGATGGTGACCTTATGCAGCGGGTCTTTTTCGCCTTCTAAGTACAGCATCGCAATCGCGTGACCAGCTTCGTGGTAGGCGGTGGTGCGTTTGGCGCTTTCGGTCATCACGGTGCTGCGGCGCTCAGCACCCATCATCACCTTATCCTTGGCGCGTTCAAAATCATCCATATCCACCAGCCGCTTGTTGGTGCGGGCAGCCATTAATGCGGCTTCATTCACCAGGTTTTCCAGGTCAGCCCCACTAAAACCAGGCGTGCCTTTGGCCAGCACATGGGCTTCCACATTGGCGGCCAGCGGCACCTTTTGCATGTGCACGCCCAAAATTTGCTCACGCCCTTTAATATCGGGCAGCGGCACCACCACCTGGCGGTCGAAGCGGCCCGGGCGCATTAAGGCGGGGTCGAGCACATCGGGGCGGTTGGTGGCGGCAATGATAATTACGCCCTCGCTGGCGTCAAAACCGTCCATTTCCACCAGCATGGCATTGAGTGTCTGTTCGCGCTCATCGTTACCACCCCCAAGCCCAGCACCACGGTGGCGGCCCACCGCATCAATTTCATCGATAAAAATAATGCATGGCGCGTGTTTTTTGCCGGTTTCGAACAGGTCACGCACGCGGGCTGCCCCAACACCTACGAACATTTCCACAAAGTCGCTCCCCGACATGCTAAAAAACGGCACGCCTGCTTCCCCCGCCACCGCTTTGGCCAGCAGGGTTTTCCCCGTCCCTGGACTGCCCACCAACAGTACACCTTTGGGGATACGCCCCCCCAAGCGCTGGAATTTATTGGGGTCTTTCAAAAACTCCACCACCTCTTGCAATTCCTGCTTGGCTTCATCCACACCCGCCACATCGGCAAAACCCACCTTCACTTTGGGTTCGGCATGCATTTGTACCCGCGCCTTGCCGAAGCCAAAGGGCCCGCCGCCGCCCTTGCCACCAGCCCCGCCTTGCATCTGGCGCATGAAGTAAATCCAGATACCAATGAACAGCACCCATGGCGCCCAGCTTAGTAAAATCCCCACAATCGGGTTGAGCTCCTGCGGCTTAATGACTTGAATATCAATGTTTTTTGCCCGCAGCGTTTTGATGAGGTCGGGGTCGTTCGGCGCTGCCGCCGTGGCCTTGGTTTCGGCCCCGCTAAAGTGGCCAATCAGGGTGTTCCCCTCAATTTCAACTTTGCTAAACTGCCCCGCTTCCGCGCGGCTTAAAAAGGCGCTGTAGGAAAGTTCATCCTTGGGCCCAGCCGTGCTGCCGCCTTGCAGCACGCCCACCAGCAATAATACCCCCACAAAAATAGCAGCCCAAATGGCCAGCTGCTTTGGCTCCAAGCGGTTAAACATGGCTGCAACCTTGGCCGAACGGGCGCCAAAAGGCAAGCGCAATCGGCGCCTTACAAGGCTGCTGTCAGGGGGCTTTTATCAGGGCTTGACAAGACGTATACATAAGCGCAGATTGTTGTAACCAATGCCGCATCCGCGGCCCGAAGCCGGGCCGTGCGCCCGCTTCCGCAACCCCCGAACCGCTGAAAGGAGCGTGCTATGGGGAAGAACTTTAAGATTCGGCTTTCGCCCCGCTTCTTGGCTAAAATCCTGTTGGCTGTGGCAATTATCGGCTCAATTGCCTACATCTCTCCCGCCGCCGCACAGTATCGAGATGGCTACGCCGAACGAGGGGGCCGTAACGCGCATCTTCGTCAGGCGCCGAACGGTGGATACGTTGACCCCAACGCGCGATTTTATTCGCCTGCAACACCACCTACGTTCTTTTATACTCAACCAAGCTATGGACTGAGTGGCGGCTACTACCAGCCCAATTACGACTTTGAGCTGCAACAGAAATTCCAGCGCCGTCAGGCGTTAGAAGAGCAACGGCTAGCCCGCGAGCGTGAGTGGTTTGAAAATGAAAGTTTTCAGCAACTCCGCCCGAACAGGGGCAGCCGTAACGGACTTCCCCACACAATCCCAACCTCACGGGCATCGATTGCCTGTAATAGGCAGGAGCAAAACTACCTGCTCTCGCCGCCCGAGTGGTCATTTTCGTTGAATGTCACCACCTGCTTTAACCGCAGGGGTGATGTCAGCGGGTTCTTCCACAACGGGCAGTGGTGGCGATTTCTAAGCTGACACCACACTGCCCTGTCCCACGAACGCAAAACGCCCGACATCGTCGGGCGTTTTGCACGTTCAGGCCCTACTGTGCGGCGGGGGCTGCAGGCGCAGTTTCAGGGGCTGCACCTGGGGTGTCGGCATAGGTAATCGTGGCGTTTTTGCGCAGGTCGGCCAGGTAGCCTTGCACCACGGTTTGGGCCAATTCTTCGCGAATTTGCGGTGCAACTTGGTCCAGTGGCGGCACGTAGGCGTTGTTACGCTCTTCCACCAAAATCACGTGGTAGCCGAACTGGGTTTTCACGGGCGTGCGGGCAACCGTACCAACTGGAGTGCTAAAGGCAACATTGGCAAAGGCCGGAATCATCGCTTCGCGGCGGAACCAACCTAAGTCACCACCTTGTTGAGCGCTGGGGCCGGTGCTCTTTTCACGCGCCAGCTGGCTGAAGTTCTGCGGGGTCGCCACGGCAATCAGCGCAATCGCTTCGGCTTCGTTGGCCACCAGAATATGCTTGGCCTTCACGGCTGGGAACGCCAGCTGCGCCTTACGGGCTTCATAGGCCCCTTGTACGGCGGCTTCGGTGACAGTTTCACTGATTTTACGGGCCATCACGGCATCGGCTTGCAGTTGCAGGGTCATCAGCTTCAGGCGCTGCTGGTAGTCGGCATCCTTGGCAACATCCAGCTTTTTCGCTTCCTGGGCCACCAGTTCTTGGTCAATCACGCGGTCGAGCAATTGCTTGCGAATTTCCGCTTCGCGGCCTTGCAGCAGGTTTTGCGGGATTTGTGCCAGTTGTTCGGTAATCCGGCTTTCCTTCACGGCCGCACCATTCACGGTGGCGAGCGTGGCGCCCGTTCCCGTTTCTTCACCGCCGCAGGCAGCCAACATCGCGGCAAGGGCCACACCGGTTAACAGGTAGGTGAGTTTATTTTTCATTGTTTTATCTTTCTTTCTGCAAGTTTTAGCTTTACCGATTAAGGCTTGACAGGCCCCTCATGCGTAGGGCAAACCTGCCGCCAATGTGTTTAAACCGCAACCCTTCTGCCACCCATCTGGGCAGACAAACCGCTTCAACCTTCAGCCACGTGTAAGATAGCTTGACGGCACCCTAGGCTGCCGACACTTTAAAAAAATGATTCCGCAACAATTCCGTCGCTGGTGGAACCATCACCTCACGCTTTCGGTAGCATTTACCGAAACCGGGGGCCTGCACACCCTTAAGTTTCGGGCGGCATGGCTGATTTTTGCCGTGATGTTTACGCTTTCGGGCTGGGTCGGGATGATGCTGGCGGGCGACTTGGCGGGTTCCAGACTTAAAGCCAGCCTGACGGGCAACACCGAAATTCAGTACTATCTCGATATTATTGCCGAACTGCGTGCCCAGCGCGACGCCGAACGCGAGCAACTTAAAACCATTGCCCAGGAACTGGGGGTGCTGCAAGCAAGGCTCGACCGCTTCAACGCCTTGGCCAATAAACTGAAAGCCGACGGCATTTTGTTTAGCAACACAATTGGTGATGAGGCCAAGGGTGGCCTCAACGTACCGGAACCTAAACTTACCCCCAATGTGGATGCAGTACTGGGCGAAATTAACCAGGTGCAAGACCGCGCCGATTTTGCCGAACTGGCGCTGGAAACCACGTTGGCGATGGCTATTCGGGCCAGCTTGGGGCCGCAAATCGATACCGGTATTCCTTACTTCTGGCCGATGATGACCGCCAGCTATCGCCTCACCTCGCCGTTTGGCTGGCGCATCGACCCCGTGCGGGGTGGCCGCGCCTGGCATGCAGGGATGGATTTTGCCGACAGGGTTGGTAGCCCAATTGTCGCCGCGGCCGATGGCGTGGTCAGCTTCAGTGGCTGGCGCATGGGCTATGGCAATACCGTTGAAATTACCCACAAAAATGGCTTCATGACCCGTTACGGCCACCTTTCCCGCGCGATTGCGCAGGAAGACCGCCGCGTGCAGGCCGGCGACTTAATTGGCCTGCTTGGCAATACGGGCCGTAGCACCGGGCCCCATTTGCACTTTGAAGTGCGGCGTAACGATGTGGCGCTGAACCCCTTCCCGTTCATTCGGGAAACCCGCCAAGAAGCCTACGAGCAGGCGCGCAATGGCCGCACCGAACAGCTGCTGCGCGACTGGCGCCGCGCCAGCCGCCGCTAAGCGCTGCATGGTTGGTTGAAACTTTTTTGCGCAGCCACTTGAGCATCGCCCAGGTAGTTGTGGGTTGACACAGCCCCTGCCCTTGCGGCATAGCCAAATTGTTGGAGCGGTGGCCGAGTGGCTGAAGGCAACGGTTTGCTAAATCGTCATACTCTCAAAAGGAGTATCGGGGGTTCGAATCCCCCCCGCTCCGCCACGGTTTTTACAGTGAAGCCCCCCTTGCGGGGGCTTTGCTGTAAAACGGAGCTGGTAGGGGAGTTGAACCCTGCGCGTGCGCCGGCCCAAAAAGAGCGTACGCAGGAAGCCTTCACGAGGCCTTGAGCCATAAAACTTTAGAAATTATTATTGAAGTTTTTTATTACTGTTTGGTTATTTTCATTTATCTGTTTGATAAATAATAATTTTGCAACGCAACATACAATGTCAGCAGTTAAACATCCTACCATGATAAGGTGGGTGGAGCCCTTATCATGTCTGACCCACGCAAACCGAATCTCTTGGCAAACACCGTCACCAGCACCCTTACCCTGTTCGACCCATTCTGGAATGCAGGCCAAGCCTGGCGCAAAGGGAGTGAAGCCGCCCCCCCACCCCGCTGCCATGTGGTGGCCAGCCGCGAGGCGCTCGAAACTTTAGAAGGTTTGGTCTCACAATTTCAAGACCCTGCGCCAGGCTGGAAGGCTTTACTGTTGGCCCCCCCCACCTTTCAAAGCCGCCACTGGGCGCAACCTGCGCAACGTAGCCAGCTCGCGGGGTTAATCCCCACTCTCGTAACCTTGGAACGCGATGCCTGGGTGATGTTACTCCCCGATAACCGTCTGGCATTGGTACTTTATCATCCGGCCAAAGAGGGGTTGGTCAAGTTGGTTAATTGTGTTGCAGCCTTGGTGGTGGGAGAAGATGAAGCCCCCCGCACCACCGTGATGGTGGCCGATTTAGGCCAAAGTGCACTCGCCTTAAAAAGCTGGGCCAAGAGTTGTGAAGTACGCTTGCAGGCCGCCCGTGCAGAGGAGGCCAAATTTATTCAGCAACGCCAGCTGGAAAGTGTACAACAGATTTTACTGGCAAGCCCACTGAGCCACAAACAACGCAGCCAGCGTGCAACCCCCTTGGTGATGATTGTCGAAGATGACCCAAGTACAGGGTTGCTGTTGGAGACTTTGCTCGGGAGTACGGTACAGGTCGTGGTCGCCAAGCATGCTGAAGCCGCCGCCCAGCTTTATGCCCGCCACATGCCCGATGTGGTGTTTCTCGATATTGGCCTCCCCGATGTAGACGGGCTTTCCCTGCTTAAACTCCTCACCACAACCGATAATACCGCCCATGTGGTGATGCTAACCGCCAATGCCACACAAGCCAACCTTACCACTGCCACGCAAGCGGGTGCCAAAGGCTTTTTGGCAAAGCCTTTTACGCGCGATAAATTACAGCAAGCCATTACCAAAGCTTGCCCCAAAGCCTAACTCAGGAAAGCTAATTCTATGCACTTTGCGCCTACACCTGAAACTTTGACACGTCGGGTCATTGCGCTTACGGGCGCGCTGTTTGGGTGTTTGTTGGTGGCCGCTATTGCGCCTTATTTGCCGCCGTTTTGGCACCAAACAATGGAACTGGCAATCCTTATCCTCCTCCCTCTGTTAGGCTTAACGGTGTGGTATGTGGTGGAAGCTTTAAAGGCCAACCGCCATGAACAGGCCGCGCTCTTGGCCCAAGTGGCCGCAGCCGACCAAGCCAAGACCGACTTCCTGGCCAACATGAGCCACGAAATTCGTACGCCGTTGAACGGGATTTTGGGGATGCTGGAACTCTTTGGCCAGATGAACCTGAACGAACGACAGGTCGAGTATGTGGCAACAATTCGTAAAAGTTCGGAACAGCTTCTGCTGATTCTTAACGATGTACTGGATGTGGCCAAGATTGAAGCGGGCCAACTTTCCCTCGAACATGTCCCCTTCGATGCCGCCAGCTGCGTGAATGATGTGGCTGAAACTTTTGTTTCCATGGCGCGCCAAAAAGGTGTTGACGTGATCATTCAGCACGACCCAACCCACCCCTGCCGCGTGGTGGGCGACCCAGCCCGTTTCCGTCAAATCATTACCAACCTGCTGGGCAATGCCGTGAAGTTTACCGAGCAAGGTTATATTCATGTCAACTTTCAACAAACCACCGAAGCTACGGCCGAAGGTCATGCGTGTTTTAGCCTTGAAGTGACCGATACCGGGATTGGGATGACCGAAGCCCAACAGCAAAATCTATTTCACCGCTTTGCCCAAGCTGAAGCAGGAACTACCCGTAAATATGGGGGAACTGGCTTGGGGCTCGCCATCTGCCGCGAATTAAGCCGCCTGATGGCGGGTGAGATTGGCGTCATGAGTACGCTCGGCCAGGGTTCAACCTTTCAAGTTAAGTTTACCCTTGAACTTGACCCAACCCCGCTCCCTGAAGGGCGGGTGGCGTTGCCTCCTTTGGCAGAACTTAAGCACCGCCGTGTATTGGTGGTAGATGACCACCCCCTGAACCGCCGAATTATTAAGGAAATTTTGGGGGGTGTTGGGATGTTGGTAACAGAAGTCGAAAGCGCCGCGGCTGCCCTTCATGCCGTGCAAACGCAGCCTTTCAGTGCGGCGCTGATTGACAACCAACTGCCCGACAGCAACGGATTATTGCTGGGGAAAGAACTTCATCGGCTGCGTCCGGCTATGCATATGGTGCTCCACACCAGCCTGGGGCAACGCGGTGATGCCAAACGCTTTGAAGAAGTTGGCTTTGAAGGTTACCTATTGAAGCCTCACTTGCCCCACGAGTTATTGGATATGCTGCGCGTTGTGCTGGGCCGGATGACCGATAAAAACCCACTCTTTGATGGGCTCATCACCCGCCACAGCTTACGCGAGCTGCGCGAGTATGGCCGTCGGGAAAGCCGCACAGAATTGGTGGCCGAAAACCTCTATGGCCGCGTGTTGGTGGTGGAAGATGACCCCGTGAACCAGCAGGTCATTATAGCGCTGTTGAAGCAGCTGGGCGCCGAAGGTGTGCTGGCAAACAACGGCCAAGAAGGCTTGCAAATGGCAACCCGTGCTACCCCTGAAACCCCGTTTGCCTTGGTGCTGATGGATATGAATATGCCCATCATGAATGGCCCAGCAAGCGCCAGCGCCATCCGCGCTTATGAAATGGAAGAAGGCCGCCTGCCAGTCCCGATTGTGGCGCTTACTGCCAACGCGATGAAGGAGCACCGCACCCAGTGTTTAGAGGCGGGCATGAGTGATTACCTGACCAAGCCCGTTTCCTTGGATAAACTGAAACAGCTCCTGGAAAAATGGGCCAACGCACAGGGCGCCGACCTCAGCGCTCAGCTCCCGCTCCCGATTGCCAGCAGTGAGGTGGCCAGTGTGGCGATCGATACAAATGTGGTGGTCAATACCAGCCTGTTTGAAACCCTGACGGGTGGCGATATGGCGACGAGCCAACGCTTGCTCGAGTTGTTCATGGAAAACACCAGTCAAAGCTTGGAAACCCTCAGCGAATCCGAGTTTGGTAGCGATGACTGGTGCAAAACGGCGCACCGTTTGAAGGGTTCAGCTGCCAGTTTAGGGCTTTTTGGCTTAAGCTCAATCGCCGCCCAAGCCGAGAAGATTCCTGCAGGCAGCCACAAAGAAGAACTGCTGAGTGCTATGGGGGTCGCGTTTGAAGATATCCGCACGTTTGCTGCACGATATGGCGTTTAACGCCTCATGCAAACTGGATTCAAGATTCTCGATACTTAGTAAACCCCGTCCATCATGTTGTGCAGCTGGTCTTGGGCGGGCGCGGGGGCACTAGGCGCCGCGGATTCATCCAGCACAGGGGTTGCAGGCGTGGTGGGGGCTTCGGGCAAGGTGGTGGCCGGTTGGGACGTGGTCGGCGTTACGCTATTTTCAAGGCCTGATACGTAATATGGGTCGCTACCATCGGCGGGCGCTGCGGTTTCGGTGTCAACTCCCTGCTCCATTTTACCGCTCCGCGCCACCGGGCCAGCTTTTTTGCGTGATTGGCTACCGCAGCCGACCAGTTGCAAATCGTAGCGAGGGTGGTCGAGCGTGGCCACTTCGGGCAGGGTATTAATCATCCAACCCGCAAACCAGTCGGTACCACGGCCTGGTTCACTCACCACCAACCAGGCTGCGTCGGTGTTCAGCTGATTATGCACGTCCATGGCGCAGCGTTCCAGCCGCACTGCCATGGTGCCAAACGTTTGCGCCGCACCGGCGGCCAGCGTAAAGGCGGTGCGGCTGTTGGTTTGTTTATCCAGCCAGATCAGGCGGGCGGCGGCCGGGTCATTCGATGCCACGGCGGTTGTGGGCGAAGTCGCCTCTTGTGCCGAGACCATACCCGCACCAAGCACGCAGGCAACCCAAATAATGCGGCGCATCAAGCACGCCCTTCAAGCGTGGCAATAATCTGGCCAACTTCGTGGGCCAAATGGCCAGTATTTAACGCATTACTGGCAATCACCGACTTCGGTTTTTGTTTCCCCAGCGCAGCCTGTGCCCCAGAAATGGTAAGCTTTTGCACATACAGCAAATCACGAATATAACGGGCGATCGCCGCCGCTTCTGCATGATAAAAGCGGCGACCGCCTGCGGCCTTCATCGGCTGCAAAATCGGGAACTTGCTTTCCCAAAAGCGTAGCACATGGGTGGCGACATTCAGCTCGGCAGCCATTTCGGCAATGGTAAGATAAGCCCCTGCCCGTTTGGGCGTGGGCCCAACCTCGGGCGCTGGAGCTTTCAAACGCGCCACGATGACTTGCTTTACTTGGGCTGTTTGCCGTTTACGCGATCTTTGAGAATATGGCTGGCCCGAAACGTGAGCACACGACGCGGCGTAATTGGCACTTCAACACCCGTTTTCGGGTTACGGCCCATCCGTTGACGTTTGCTACGCACCGAAAAATTACCAAACGTAGAAAGCTTAACAGTTTCGCCCTTTTCCAAGGTTTTGGAGAGTTCTTCGAAGACATCATCCACCAATTGTTGCGCAGCTTTACGGGTCAGGCCTACTTCAGCATATACCGCTTCGGCCAAATCCATGCGGGTGAGTGTTTTTTCCGACATCTGTTGCGTCCCCTCTTATTCCTTTACCTTACGTATAACGCACGGCTTGGCAAGGGGTTTTTAAGATTCCATCAACAAAAAAGAAAGAATTCTAAACTAATTTTAATGCCTATGTTCGCTGACGCGAACTGGCTGCTCGGGGTATTTATTACATTTACAGGGGCTATGCCCCCTGCAACCCCCCTTAGGTTTGTTCACCTTCGGTGAAATTGGCGGAAGGGTCGGGACTCGAACCCGCGACCTGCGCCGTGTTGCACCGCAGGTGCACAACTTATAATTTGGCGAGACTCTTACCAACTCAATTCATGTAAAAACTTGCTTACGCCTCATGTTTGCTTACGCAAACCGGCTGCATTCAGGTGTACGCTAAATTTGCAGTGGGCTATGCCCCCTGCACCCCCATTAGGTTTGTTCACCTTCGGTGAAACTGGCGGAAGCGACGGGACTCGAACCCGCGACCCTCGCCGTGACAAGGCGATACTCTAACCAACTGAGCTACGCCTCCGCGCGTAACCCGCTTTATATAGGGGGTGCGAAGGGCATGGTCAACCCCTCGCACCCAGTTATTCTTAGGCCGCGTCGTCGGCACTGACTGTGGCCACTGTCGGCGTACCCTTGGCCCGAATTGCGGCCTCGATTTGGGCCATTACACTTGGGTTGTCGCGCAGGAAGTTCTTGCTATTTTCGCGCCCTTGGCCAATCCGCTCGCCATTGTAGCTAAACCATGCGCCAGCTTTTTCAACAATGCCATGGGCCACACCTAAATCCACAATTTCACCGGTGTGGGAAATCCCCTCGCCATACATAATATCAAAAATAGCTTCCCGAAACGGTGGCGCAACCTTGTTTTTCACCACCTTCACGCGCGTGGTGTTGCCAACAATTTCCTCGCCGTTCTTAATCGCTCCAGTGCGGCGGATATCCATGCGGACACTGGCATAGAACTTCAGCGCATTGCCGCCGGTGGTGGTTTCGGGGTTGCCGAACATCACACCGATCTTCATTCGAATCTGGTTAATAAATATCACCATGCAGTTGCTGCGGGAAATAGTCCCCGTCAGTTTGCGCAGGGCCTGGCTCATCAGGCGGGCATGCAGGCCGACGTGGCTATCGCCCATTTCGCCTTCAATTTCTGCCCGTGGGGTGAGCGCGGCCACGCTATCCACCACCACCACATCCACAGCCCCGCTGCTTACTAACGTGTTACAAATTTCCAGCGCCTGTTCGCCGTTATCGGGCTGGCTGACCAGCAAACCATCCAGATTTACGCCAATTTTCCGGGCGTATTCGGTATCAAGCGCGTGTTCGGCATCGATGAACGCGCAGGTGCCGCCCATTTTCTGCGCCTCGGCCACCACTTGCAGGGTAAGTGTGGTTTTCCCGCTGCTTTCGGGGCCGTAAATTTCAATAATCCGCCCTTTTGGCAGGCCGCCCACGCCCAGGGCAATATCCAGCCCGAGCGAACCCGTGCTGACCACATCGATATTTTTTTCCACGGCATCGGCAGAAAGGGAAAGAATACTGCCCTTGCCAAAGCTTTTTTCGATTTGTGCCAGCGCGGCTTCCAGTGCCTTGCCACGGGCGGTGTTTTCGGCATTGGTTGCTGACGAGAGTTGGGTAACTTTTTCCTTGGCGGCCATGGCTTCAATCTTTCTTTGTACGTATTAATGTACATAAATCAAATTGGGGTGCAAGGGTTATTTTGGGTTTGCTGACGCTTTTTCCTGCAATTGCTTCATCCTTCATCATACTTAAGTGATATAAAACCCAGAGGGCTGTGCATTAATCGTAGCCTTACAACCATTGGTTGTGGTAAATCTGTAAACTTATGGCAGCATCATGCCAGAGAGAAAAGAGAGCGCCCTTGAATGCCAATGCCCTTGATAGTTGTAAGTAACACCAGTGTTGCCTTGCGCTTGCCCACCACCATGGGTGCCAGCCAGGCCGCATCTTTTCGGGATGGGATTCGGGCCGCCCTGGCGCGGGCCCCACGGGAACTCTTGCTTGATTGTGCCGAAGTGACCTACATCGATTCCACCGGCCTTGGGTTGTTGGCGTTGGCCCAAAGCGAGGCCGTGAAGATTGGCTGCACCATAAAATTGGCCAATGTACTCAACGCCCATGTGCGCAATTTAATTAACCTGATGCAGTACGATCAGCTTTTTCCATTGGTTTCGGTCCGGATTGCGGAGCCCCACGCATGAACGCCGCCCGCGCCCGACGCCCGATAGCGACCCTGAGTGCCACCGCAACGCTGCCAGGTGTAAGCCAATGCACCGACGCCGAAGGGCTGCAGAATGCTTTAAGTGGTGGCAGTAAACAGATTCTGGCGGGTGTCTCGACCCACGAACTTGCTGCGCTGTTGCCGATTCCACATAAAGCCGACGTGCTGCAGCTAGTGGCCGAAAGCCGTTTGCTGCACGGCGAAAAGGCTGCCGCCGACTTGGCCAATGCCCTGAGTATGCGTGTCCAGTTACAGCCAGATATCCAGGCAAACTTGCAATTAATCCTCGCCGAGTTACTACAAAACGCCATTGAACACGGCAATTTGGGCCTCAGCCAGGTGCGCACTTTGGGCGGCAATTCACTCGATGACTTTGTAAACTTTCAAAGTGGGTTGGGGGCCGCCCTACGTGGGCCATTGGGGCGGATTCCGGTACGGTTAAGTTGCCGCCTTCACGGCTCCGAACTGCAGTTGGAGCTGGAAGACCGTGGCCTGGGCTTTCGGGTGCGCGAAGTTTTGGAACGCGGAATTAGCAGCCATACTGCCACCGGGCGCGGGATTGGCCTGATTCATAAACTTTTAAGCGGGCGCTTGGCCTACGATGCAGGCGGACGGCTGGTGCGATTTGCATTGCCGCTGGCGGAGGTAAAACAGGCCGTGCAACCACGCGACCTCCGCGCCGAGGCACGAATTTTGGCCTGGGCAGGCAGTGCCAGCCGTGCGCCCTTGCTGGAACGCGCCCTACGCAGTGCGGGGGCTAATAATTTAAAGGTTTGCAGCAGCTTGCGTGAAGCGCAGGAAGCCGCAGAACAACATCAGCTGCTGGTGCTCGATGGCGAAGCGCCAAACTTTGCCAGCCTTGCCTACGCGTTACGCGATTTACAGCACAGCCACCCTGAAATGCCAATTTTGTTATGGGCCAATAAAAACTTGGCACAGGCCTGTACGTTAGCCCTGACCTTCCCGAATGTGGATGTTTGCCGTACCGAATTTGGCGGCAGTGATACCTTGGCTTTGCGTTTGGAACGGTTGTTGCAACAACGCCAGCAATTGCAAAAAGCCGAGCGGTTGCACGACACCCAACTGGCCGAAATTGAACGCACCCGCATCTTTCAGCAAGATATGCTACCCAAAGCCGCTACGCTGGCGGCACTGGCTCAAGCCCACGGTGTGCAACTGGCCAGCAGCTATGTGGGTTGCGAAACCTTGGCAGGCGACTACTGGACAGTCGCCGAAGCCGGTCCAGACCACTTGGCCATGGGCGTGATGGATTTTACCGGCCACGGCCTGCGGGCGGCCCTCAACACCGTACAGCTGCATACCTTGCTTAAAACCGAATGGTACCTGAACGACCCGGTAGAAATTGCGACACACCTGAATGGCAGCTTGCACCAGCTGTTGGGCCCTGGCTGTTTTGCGGCCTATGTGTACGCCGTCCTCAACACCAAAACTGGCGACTTACGCTATTGCGCGGGTGGTGCCCCCCCAATGCTGCGCAAGAGCAAGAACGGGGCTTTAACAGAACTTTCCTGCAATGGCCTCCCGCTGGGGCTTACGCCCAAACTTACCCCTACGCTGCGGCATGGTACATTAAATGCAGGCGAAACATTAATGATTGTGAGTGACGCGATTACCGATGCCCCGCACCAGAATGGCGTCCGTTGGGGCCAAGCAGGTTTAAGTGCGGCGTGGCAGAAAATCCCCGCTGCCCTGCACGCCCGCAATGCGTTGCAGGAGCTGATGACGGGCTTTCATAAAACCGTGCAGCGGCCCGTGCCCGATGATTTGACCATGTTGGTGGTCAAGCGGCCTTAACTAAATTAACCACGGCGGGTAAAAATTCTGCCGCCCATGGTGGCAGGATCGGTCGGGCGGTGGTGGGTGCGGGCGCGCTGGCGGGCTTCTGTCAGCAGGTCGGTCAGCAATTCGGTCAGGCCACATTGCCCAGGGCCGGTGCTGGCTTCCCATAAAAAGAAGCTGAAGCTGCCAGGGGTGGGGTTAATTTCATTAAAATACAATGCGCCCGTGGCTTCGTTGACCATAAAATCCAGCCGCGGGGTGCCCATTAAATCCAGCTCGGCAAACAGGCTTACCGCGTGGGCTCGTATCGCAGCCGCCAGCTTGGCGCCTTGGCCGCTGGCCAGTTCGGGGGGGTTAAGCGTACGGGTAGCGCCAATGATGCCCCGCAGGGCCTCGCCCTGATGACCGCCAAGTTTTCCGTGTATTGTGCCGCTCTGGTTACCGCTGAGGTATTTGGTTTTAAAATCGTAGCTGTCGCCCTGGCGTTTGGGGCGCTCGATGGCGCTGGTCACCACCTCGCCATTGGGCAGACGCCGCACGGCCACGTTATATTCTATTAAGTTCGGGATGCAGGGCTGCACCAGTGCCAGGGTATCGAGCCGCAACACCGCTGCCAGGGCTTCGGTCAAGGCCGCCATATCGGCCACCTTATGCACCCCAATGCTGCTGCCCAAAAAATTCGGCTTCACGAACAGCGGGAATTTACCCAGCGCTTTTAAGGCTGCCGGGTTGAGGCTTTCACCGCGCCGTACTGTATGTGTGGGCACCACGGGGATGCCCAAGCTGGCCGCCAGCAACGCCGTGTGGTGCTTATGGATGGTGGTGGCCATGCCGCCCACCCCGCTGCCTGCCACAATCGCGCCCTCTGCGGCCAAGGCACCTTGCACGGTGCCATCTTCGCCCCAGCTGCCGTGCAGGGCGGGTAGGAAGTAATCGAACGGAATTGCAGCGGCGCGGCCAAACCAGGGCTGGGCCACCGCCTGCAGCTGCCAGCGGCCCTGCTGGCGGGCCCCACCCACCGCAAACTGCACGCGGGTTAGCTGGCGTTGCAGGGCCAAATCCGGAAGATAATTCTGGCGTTCGCGCAGTGGGTTTTTGGGTTCGAGGCCAAGCCACCAATGGCCCTGTAAATCGATATACACGGGCACACCTTCAAAGCGGGTCGGGTCGAGCGCTTCCAGTGCTTGCAGACCGGTGAGCACACTGACGTCGTGTTCGGCACTGGGGCCACCAAACAATACGGCCACGCGGGGGAGGTTCATGCCCTTAACCTGCCACGATGTGGGCTTAGTTGCATGCATTATTAGCATTGCTGGCCCGTTGCCGTAGCCTTGCCGTGGCAGCTTTGCTACGGTTGGCCTATGTTTGGCACGCTTGAATTTACCCACCAGGGGCTGGCCCTGCACGCCGAGCCACTGACCGATGGCACCGGGCCCGTGCGTTTGGTGCTCATGCACGGCTGGGGGCTGGAACGCAGCAGCTTGCGCGGGCTGGCCAACAGCCTGTTAAGGCAAGGGGAATGCTGGCTGCTGGATTTGCCTGGCCATGGCCGCGTGGCCGCGCCCATAGCCAACACCGACGCCAGCCCCGCCGCCATGGCGAAGCTGCTGAGCGCCTGGCTGGCAACCCTGCCCCCCTGCCCGACTGTTCTGGTAGGCCATAGCATGGGCTTTCGGGTGGCGTTGCATGCAGCAGCGCAGTCTGTGCCAAACTTGGTTGGGATTGTAGCGCTGGCGGGCGCGGGTGTGCCGCGCCGTTTGCCGTTCAAAAAACGCTGGAAGCGCTGGCTGGTGCGGCAACTGATGCGCGTTGGACATTTGGTAAAACCCTTGCTGGGGGAAGGCCTACTCAACCAGCTCCGCGCAACGTTTGGCAGCCGCGACGCCCTGAACTGCCCCGCCGCCTTGCGACCGATGTTCATGCAGGTGGTGCGCGACGATGCGAGCGCGTTGTTGCCCACCATTACCACCCCTGCCCTGCTGCTGTATGGCGCCGAAGACGAGGATACCCCGCCCGATGTCGGCCAGAGTTTGCAACGTGGCCTGCCCCATGGGCGGCTGCACGTATTGCCGCATCTTAATCACCATACGCTGCTCACCCGTGGGCAAGCAGTGGTAGGGTATCAGATGCAGGAATGGCTTAGTAGCTTGGCGCTAGGCAACCCAATTAAATAGGTGCAAATAGGCTAACGAACAAAAAACGTGGCTATTTCGGCAGGCCGCGAAACAGGTCGTTCAGGCCGCCATTCTCGAGGCGATTCAGGCTTAATTCCCCCACAACCGAACTGCTGCATTGCGCCCGCCCGCTGCACAATGGGCAGCCGCAGGCAAACTGGTTGGCCAGGCTGGGCGAAAGCGCGCCCACCCCTTCGGCAAAGGCTTGGTTGGTTTGCATCAGGTGCAAAAACAGAACATAACCCGCCGCTGCACCCCCAACCAGCCCCAGCAAGGGTAATCCACGGGTGGCCAGTGCAGCAGCATTCATGTGGGCAGCTTAGGCGACAGCCGCGTCGATTTCAAGTATTTTATCACCATGGAAAACCTGGTGCTTGCAGCCATTTTTGGCACCTTCGCCGCCCTGCGGTTGCGCACCTATTTGCACTATTTTCAGCAAGAAGAATATGATTTTCGCCGTTTTTTAAGCTGGTGGTGGGCGGCCCGCGCCTACGACCGCTGGGCCAGCGTGGGGCTACTGGTGATGCTGCCGTTTGCTGCCGTGCAACCCGCAGCTACGGGCCTGATGGCGGGGGCCTGGCTGCTCTGGCGCCTGCGCCAAGAGCCCGACCCGACCAAAGTCGGTAAAAAGCCCCTGGTCCTCACGCCGCGTGCCACACAGCTGTGGCTGCTGGCGGGCGTGGCCTGTGCACCTGTGGTGGCGAGCTTGGCGCTGCTGCTGCCCGCCGAACCTTTGGTAGGCCTGCTGGCCACGGTGGCGGGGATACAAATCATTCCGCTGGCGCTCAATACCGCAAACTTGCTGTTAAAGCCCTGGCAAGCGTACAGCAACAAACTTTATTTACGGGAAGCCACCGCCCTGCTGGCGCGCCTTAACCCCACAATTATCAGCCTTTCAGGGGCCTTTGGCAAAACCAGCACCAAGTATTTTTTACACGCCATTTTACAAGCCCATGCGCCAACCTTGCTCAGCCCTGGCAGTACCAACACGGCACTGGGTTTGGCGCGGATTGTGCGCGAACGGCTGCAGCCGCATCATCAGTATTTTCTGGCCGAAATGGGCGCTTACAAGGTGGGCAGCATCGCCAAGCTTTGCCAGCTGTTCCCGCCCGATGCCTGCGCCACCACCGCCATCGGCCCTGCGCATCTGGAACGCTTTGGCAGTGTGGCCAAGGTGGCCGAGGCCGAGTTTGAGGTGGTGCATGCAACAGTGGCGCGCGGTGGGCCAGTGGTCTTAAGCATCGATTGCATTCCGCCCGAGTTATGGCAGCCGTTGGTGGCCAAGTATCCTGGTATTCGGTTGGTCAGCGCCACCAAAGCTTACCTACGCGACGGCGACTATTACCTGAAACAAGCCAAGGCCACCGCCCATGGGTTGCAGCTCGCGATTGAACATCGCGGCCAGCTTAGTGCTTTTGGTACCCCCATTCATGGCGCGACCATGGCACCAAACTTGGCCACCGCCTTTGCACTCGCCACCGAACTGGGCGTGCCCAAGGCCACCAGTGTGGCGGCACTGAAGGCCGTGCAGCCAGCACCACACCGCCTGAGTGTGCGGCAAGAAGGCGCCATCACCCTCATCGATGACAGCTACAACAGCAACCCCGCAGGCTTTGCCACCGCGTTGGAAACACTGGCCCTGCTGGGGGCGGGGCAACGGAAAATCCTCATCACGCCCGGAATGGTGGAGCTGGGGGAATTGCATGACGCCGAACACGCGCGCTTAGGCCAGCTGGCGGCCAAATCCGCCGATATCGTCATCGCGGTGGCGCCGCAGCGAATCCCAAGTTTTGTGCAGGCCATCCAGCAGGCAGGGCATGCGCAACTGATACAGCTGCCCACCTTTGCGGCCGCACTGAAATGGCTGAAAACCAACACACAGGCTGGTGATGTGGTGCTGCTGGAAAATGACCTCCCCGACCGCTACGAAGCGCAGTGGCTGCTGTAAACGCCAAACGGCGCCCTTAAGTGTGGGCGCCATTCGCTTTTCGCATTCGCCAGAGCTTAGGGCCAATGAGTCGTGTTGAGGGAACTCGGCCCAAAAAGTCGGGCGGGAACTTCCCGGCAATCTCGGAGGGCGCCAAGTTTCGCTCCAGCGCATCCTTCAACAGCTCTTGCGCTTTTGCTCCACGCCAGTCGTAGCCATCTTGAATACCATACACTGGTACATTTTTTGGCATTTCTGCCTCCCGATAAGAAAAGTTAAGTCTCATTGGCAAGTTAGTTTATTTCAGGCAGTTTGTCACTATGCTTTCAGTACTCGGCACCCCCATCGGCAACCTGCAAGATGCCAGCCCGCGCCTGATTGCCGCCCTGCAAGCCACCACGCTGGTGGCGTGCGAAGATACGCGCCGGGCGGGCCGCTTGTTTCAGTTGCTGGGGCTGCCAACGCCCAAACTGGTGGCACTGCATGGGCACAACGAAGCGGCGCAAATCCCTGCCCTGCTGAAACGCTTGCAAACGGGTCAACCCGTGGCGCTGCTGAGCGACAGCGGCCTGCCCGCGCTTTCAGACCCTGGGGCGCGCCTGATTGCCGCCGCCCATGGGGCGGGGGTAAGGATTGAAGTCATCGGCGGGCCCACCGCGCTGGCCAACGCGGCCGCAGGCAGTGGCTTGGTGGGTATTGATAACCCGGGGTTTTTATTTTTGGGCTTCCCTCCCCGTACCAGCAAGGCGCGGCGCGAATTTTGGCAGACGTGGGGAAACATGGGGCTGCCGCTGGTGCTCTATGAAAGCCCAAACCGCGTGGCGGCGTTGTGCCAATCGGCACTTGATGCCTTGGGCAACCGTCCTGCCCGCGTGGCGCGAGAACTGACAAAACTGCACGAAACCTGGCACGGGCCAGATTTGGCAACTTTATCAGGGCTGGGTGAACTGAAAGGCGAATGCGTGGTGATAATTGGCACGGCCACCAGTGCCAGCGTAATAGCCGCTGCCAAGCCGATGGCTGCAGATTCGCTGAAGGAACTGGCGGCCCTGGTGGCGCGCCATACGGGCGTCAGCAACCAGCAGGCTTACAAGGCGCTGGTGGCCCTGAAGCAAACCTAATTGGCGCGGGTCGTTAACTGCAGGGCATGCACACGTGCGTGCATGGCATCGCCCAACGCTGCGTACACCAGCTTGTGCTGCGCCAGCCGAGATAACCCCGCAAACTGCGGCGCCACCACCACGGCACTTAAATGGGCGCCGTCGGGGTCGTGCACGGTGGCCACGCTGCCGGGCAGTGCGGCTTCAATGGCAGTTTTAAGTTCGGTGGCCAAGGGTGTCATGGCCCATGCTTACGGCGCTTGACAGCCAAAAGCAAGCCGCCTACTTTATAGAGGTTAAAAATCTCGAATGCGTCGACGACTCGCTGACGCGCAACCGAATCATCTCTCGGTTGCTAGCCTGGTTGGGCCAACCGCCCAACACCACCCCACCATCCCGGAGGGGGTGGAGCCCGCAAGGGCCAAGGGTGGCGAAGGTCGTATCGATGCGTTTAATTTGCTTATTCTTCACTCCCGCAAAAGGAAAATACCATGCACGATGTACGCACGCTCGCGGAAGATCAGGCGTTCCGCGCCAAGCTGGCGGAGATTATCCAGTCTCAAGGCCTATCGGCAGACGAACTGGCGTTTCTGGTGCCCGATGACTTCATCGACCAACCGTTCGCGCCGTTGCCCGACGTCTCGGGCTTGTCGGAGACGCGGTTTCTTGCCAAGTATTTACCTCGCGATTCAACGGTCGCAGGGCGTCTGGGCGTATCCAAGCCGCCCAAGCAAGGTTGGAAGGGTACAAGTCAGGTCAACCGGGCACCTGCCGAATATCTGGCGCGGCGCTATACCACGCGGGATTTGATGTCCGTGTTGGGTGTTTCCCCATCTCCCTGAACCTGCTTCCAGGGATCGTCAACAAAGGCTCCGTGCGAACGGGGCCTCTTTTCATTTGCGTACATCTATGCTTACATGCCTGCCAAGGAAAAGGGGAGCATTGGCAATGGCTGGAAGCGTGAATAAAGTGATTCTCATTGGTAACTTGGGCAAGGACCCAGAAGTACGCGCCACCCAAAGCGGCGATAAGATTGCCAACATGACAATTGCGACCACCGAAAGCCGCTACAACAAGGCAACGGGCCAGCGCGATGAAAGCACCGAATGGCACCGCCTGGTAGTGTTTGGCAAGCAGGCCGAAGTGGCGGAAAAGTTTCTGAAAAAAGGCAAGAGCGTGTACGTGGAAGGGCGCATCCAGAGCCGCAAGTGGACGGACAAGGAAAACCAGGAGCGCACGCAGTACGAAATTATTGTGGATAATTTCACCATGTTGGGTGGCCCGCGCGATGGCGACGGCGCTGGCATGGGCGGCAGCAGCGGTGGCGACTACCAGCCGCGCCAAAGCACCATGGGCACTACAGCACCGAGCGTGGCGCCGAAAAAAATCTCGGCTGAAGCGCCTTTCGACGACGAGATTCCGTTTTAGTATACACATATTGACTTAAAGCTGAAGGGGTGCTAGACACCCCTTTGCTATTCGTATTGCGTTTTTAATTTGCGGAACCGAGGAGGAAACCATGTCCCCGCAAGAACTCTCACTTTTTTTAAGTGAAGAAAAACAGCTGATGGCCTACGTATGCCAAACGCCAAACGAACGTAACCGCTGGGTTTTTCGCGTGCTGGAAGATGAACTTCGAAGCGTTGCGAAGGTTCTGATTCCTTTTGCACTTTACTCCTCGCATTCTGACGTGATAGTTGGCGTGTGGGAGGTCGGCGACGATTATCTCGTCTATGCCGAGGTGCCCGAAACCGATCAGTATGTGCTGAACATGCTGAATGATTTACCAGCACACTTTCAGCTGCATTTTGAAGCGATGATGGAGCGGCACCTGCTGCACGGCCAGCACCATTTCCCCTTCTGCGTGATTGAAGGCGGACGTGGGCAGAATGCGGCTTCGGCCTGAACGACACGACAGGCGGCGCTGCTAACCCAGCGCCGTTTTTTGTGCGTATTTTAGGCGCGTATCACCGCCTGCACCGCCGGCAGCGAGTGGCCACACAGCGCCTGCTGCAAGGCGCCGCCGCCCGTGGAAATTGCCACTCCTGCCGCGGCCAAGGGTGTCAATAAATTTTCTGCGGCCAAGGCCTGTAACAGGCCGTTGCCCCCAAGCAAGGTAAAGGCGCGCGGCTGGCGTTGTTGCCGCGCCAACAACATATTGGCCAGTTGCATGGTGGCCAGTCTAAATTCGGGGTGCTGCCATACGCCCAAGCTGCCAAACCACACCACACTTGGGGCTTGTTCCAGCACTTTTTGCCAGGTTTCAAGCGTCAGGGGGCCCAAATCCTGCGCCACTTCATCGGCGGCCAACTGGTGCGGTGCGCGGGTGATTAACTTAAGCCCGGGCAGGCTCTGTTTGGCCACCGCCACATCGCGCGGCAAGTGCACACGGCAGCCCAGCACGCCCGCTTCGGCCATGAATTCTCGGGCCCCTTCCACCGCGCCAAATTCAATGAGGCTCTGGCGCAGATGCAAATCCTTTGCCGCCAGAAATGTCTGGCCTACCACGCCGCCCAGCAGCATAATTTGCACCTTGCCCAGGCTGCGCTGCAGCAGTTCCAGCTTTGGTACCACCGCATTGCCACCCACCAACAAGGCTTTGGGGTGGGCGGCCTTGGCCCAGTTTTCCAGCCACTGCAATTCCTGCACAAATTGCAGGCCCAGAAAAGTTGGCAGCAACGCGGCTAGCCCATGGGTGCTGGCCTGCGTGCGGTGGGCGCAGGCAAAGGCGTCGTTCACCAAGTAATCGCCTAACGTGGCCAGCTGGGCAGCAAAGGGCTGCTGATTCAGTTGTTCGCCCAAATGGAAGCGAGTATTTTCTAGCATTACCACCTGCCCGGGCGCCAGTTCGGCCACGGCGGTTTGGGCAATGCGGCCAAGGCAATCGGGCACAAACGGCACGGGCTGGCCCAACAATTCGGCCAAGGCTACCGCCAAGGGTGCGGTGGAAAGTTCGGGCTTTGGCCGCCCCTGCGGCCGCCCGCGATGGCTAAGAATCGCCACCCGCGCCCCGCGCTCCAGCAGCCATTGCAGCGTTGGTAATACGGCCTGCACGCGGTGCTGCATGCTGCTGATGCTGGTGCCGCCGTCGTTGCAATCGATGCGCAACAGCACGCGTTTGCCATGCAGCGGCGTAGGCAGAGCACTGAGCCCCTTGAATAATGTGGACGGAATTTCTTGCATCTTGTTGCAGGCTACCTTAGCCTAAAAAAAGAACATTCAACAGAGGGAGGCTTGCCGTGATGCGTACACCGTTGCCACCCCATTTGCCCGACCTCCGCACCGCCGAGCGGCTGCTGGATATTCTGGACCAACTCGAGCAAACTTTAAGAAGTAAAAACACTGCAACGCCCATGCAACTCAGTGCCCTGCAGCTGGAAAACGCGCAACTAAAAGCCCGTCAAGCCGCCGCCAAAGTGCGTCTGGAAGCCTTGCTGCAGCGTATCCAGGCCGCAGCCACTGAACCCTTGCCCACAGAAAGCACCGCCGCGTGACCCAATCCACTACCCGCGCCGTGCCAGTCGACGTTGCCATTGGCGGTAAAACGTACCGCTTTGCTGCCCCGCCCGACCAAGTTGAACGGCTTGGGGCTTTGGCCGCACGCGTGGATGCCGCCTTGAATGAAATTAAAACCAACGAACCAAATGCCGACCGCGACCGCCAGATAATTTTGTGCTGTTTAACCCTGATGAGCGACCTCGCCGACGCCGAGCAAAAAAATGATTTGCAAGTGAGTGCCGTCACGCAGTTTCATCGGCAACTGGCCGAGCGGCTACAAAATCTTTTACCCGCTTAAGTCATTAACAGTGGCAAAAATTGGGGCCAAAGCCGAACTACGGAAACTTTTCCGTCACCGCCGCAGCGTTATTCCCTACGACCTCCGCAGCACCACGCAATGGAAAATAATGAATCAGCTGCGGACGTTAATTGCCGACCTTGCCCCCACCGTGGTGGCGCTGTACAGCGCCCAGGATGGCGAAATTAATTTGGAGGCTTTGGCCCACGAACTCTGGGCCGATGGCCAGACCGTGGCCCTGCCCCGCGTGACCGCCCGCGGCCTGCCGCTGGGGTTTAATATCTGGCCAGCCTTTGGCCGCCTGGAACCCGACGCACTTGGCATGGGGGCGGCGACAGGGCCCGAAATTATGCCAGCCCTGCTGGTGGTGCCGATGCTGGGGTATAGCCCAAGCGGTCACCGTTTGGGTTATGGTGGCGGCTATTACGATAAAACCATTGCGGGCTTCAAGCACCCGTGCCGTACGGTTGGGGTGTGCTACACCGAACTGGAATTACCGCCCACCTTCATGCCCGAACCCCACGATGTGCGGCTGGATTATATTGTGACAGGGAAAGGAATTGTGGGCGGCGTGATGGCGCGGCCACCTAGCCCCGCCAAAGCAGCACGCACGCGCAAACCCGCAGTGGCCAAGCCGCGCAAAGCAGGTTAAGTTGGTGGCCATGACTGCGTTGCTGACCGTTAAAAATCTGCACATTTCGGCAGGTACCACGGCGTTGGTGCGGGGTGTTTCGTTTACTTTAAATAAGGGCGAAACGCTGGCGCTGGTGGGGGAAAGCGGCAGCGGCAAAACCCTGACAGCCTTAAGCATCATGGGCCTGCTGCCCGAGGGCCTGCAGCACCACGCCGACACCCTGCAATTTGCCACCCACAACTTAGCCACACTGCTGCCTCACCAACTGCGTGCCTTGCGCGGCAAACGGTTGGCGATGATTTTTCAGGAACCGGCCACGGCGCTGAACCCCGTGATGACCTGCGGCGCCCAGGTGGCCGAGATGTTTGCCATCCATACCCCCACGCTGCGCGGTGCGGCCCGCAAGGCCCGCGTGCTGGAACTCTTTGCCCAGGTACAGTTGCCCAACCCTGCGCGGATGTACGCCAGCTACCCGCACGAAATTTCGGGCGGGCAACGGCAGCGGATCATGATCGCCATGGCGCTGGCGCACAGCCCGGATTTATTAATTGCCGATGAACCCACCACGGCTTTAGATGTGACCGTGCAGGCCGAAATTTTGGCCCTGGTGAAAGAGCTGCAACAACGCCTGGGGATGGCGATGCTGTGGATTACCCACGATTTTGGCGTGGTGCGCCAATTGGCCGACCGCGTGGTGGTACTGCAGCACGGAAACGTGGTGGAAAGCGGCACCACCAAGGCGGTGCTGAACCAACCTAAGGCTGCTTATACCAAACAATTATTGAGCGCGACTTTAAGCCTCAATGCCAAACCCCCGGCCCTGCCCAAAGCGGTCAAGCCGCTGCTGGACGTGAATGGCCTCGGCCACACGTACCGCCGCGCCGCGCCGTGGTTTTGGCAGCCAGCGGAACAACTTAAGGCTCTTAAGGAGGTGAACTTTCAGCTGCCGCAAGGTACCACTTTGGGAATAGTTGGCGAAAGTGGCAGCGGGAAATCCACCCTCGCCCGTGTGCTGACGCGTCTGCAGCCCGCCGCCGCAGGCGGCCGCATAGTGTTTATGGGCCACGATTTTTTGGCGTTGCGGGGCGAAGATTTACGCCAAGCACGGCGCAATATGCAGATGGTCTTTCAAGACCCCGTGACGTCGCTCAATCCCAAGCACACGGTGTACACCATGCTAACCGAACCACTGCGCGCGCATAATTTGCTGCCAGCGGCCCAATGGCCCGCCCGCGTGGCCGAATTACTGGGGCAAGTTGGCTTGCCACCCGAAGCCGCCCAGCGCCTGCCGCACCAGTTCAGTGGTGGCCAGCGGCAACGGCTGGCGATTGCCCGCGCACTCGCACTGCAACCCAAACTCATCATTGCCGACGAACCCGTGAGTGCGCTCGATGTTAGCATTCAGGCGCAAATTCTGGAGTTGTTTGGGCAGCTGCAGCAACGCCATGGCACCAGCTATGTGTTTATCAGCCACGATTTACGCGTGATTAGCCACCTCGCCCATCAGGTACTGGTGTTAAAGGATGGCTGCGTGGTGGAATACGGCCCAACGGCACAGGTGTTTGGCAAGCCTAAAGCCGCTTACACCAAGCAATTACTCGGTGCGGTGGTGTAACCCGTGGCCCGCGACCCCGTCGTGATTATTGGCGCGGGAGTGGCCGGGATCAGGGCCGCCCAAACCCTGACGCGCCGAGGTGTGCCCAATATAATTCTTGAAGCCAAAGATTACGTGGGCGGGCGGGTACACTCGGTGCCTTACCAGAATACCCACTTTGAATTGGGCGCCAGTTGGCTGCATGGCTATAGCCAGCACCCTCTGAAGGCTTCGGTGGCAAAGGCCAATCTGCGGACTGCCTCTACCGATTACAATGCCGCCCACACCTTGCCAGGTGTGGGGCATCGAGCGGGCTGGCACCAGCTGTTGCAACAGGCCGTTGCCCGGGCGGCAAAAGCGCCCAAGGATGCCCCGCTGGCCGATTTTATGGCCGAGATTCCTGATAATTTGGTGCCGCTCATCACGCTTGAAAACGAGATGTATTACGGCGCGAGCCTGGAAAAACTCTCGGGCTGGAATTTTGATAACGGGGGCGAACCCGACGCCGACGATTTTATGCTGCTTGGCGGTTGGGTCAATTGGCTGAAAGGGCAAACGCGGCAGCTGACCATTCATTTAAATACGGTAATTGATACCATTCAGCCCACGCCAAAGGGATTAGAATTACGCACCTCAACTGGCGCAAAAATTATGGCGCGAGCAATTATTAACACCATGCCGCTGGGGGTGTTGCAGCAGGCTGCCGCGCACGCGGTTTTGCCCGAACTGCCAACGCGGCAGCGGCAAGCGATTCAGCGGCTCGGGATGGGGAATTTAGAGAAATTATTTTTTACCGCGCCCTTTGCCAGCTGGCCTCGGCACGACGTGATGATTGCCAACCACCCGCTGCTGCCGTTGTGGTACGACGCCACCCCACTGCTGGGCACCCCTACCCTGATGGCACTGGCGGGCATGAGCGCCCTGGCGGCCCTGCCCCCTCACCCCACGGCGGCCGATTGGCTGAAGTTGGCCACGCCTGCCCTGCGCCAGCTCATTCCATCTGGCCCGTTGCCAACCTTGGTGGCCCACAGTGCCTGGCATGCCGACCGTTTCAGCCACGGCAGTTACAGCTATTATGCCGTGGGCAGCAGCCCCGCCGACCGCCGCGCCCTGCAAAGGCCGTGGTTAAATGGCCGCTACTGGTTGGCGGGCGAACACACCGATGTGGCCTTCCCCGCCAACATTCAAGGCGCGTGGCGCAGCGGCGAACGCGCCGCCAAGGCGTTACTGAAAACGCTTTAGCCGCGCACTTCCAGGCCCTGTTCAGTTACTAAATGATTGATTGCCGTAAAGGCGGCCTCCACGTCATCGGCCGCCAGCCCACGGCACACCAGGGCCGTGCCCGCGCGGCCTTCCACGCGGTAGGGGTAGCTGCCAATTTCAACTGCGGCAAAGCGGGTTTGGATCCTGCCCAACTGTTCGGCCAGTTGGCTTTCCATGCCCCACACATCCAGCTGGCGGGTGTGCAGCGGCGTGCCCGTTTGCAGCAGCGGCAAGGTGGCTTCAAACATCAGCTGCATCACGCGCGGCTGACCGGCCAGAATCGCCACATTTTCCAGCAAGCAACTGGGCGCAAAACTTTCGCCGTGCGGCACAATGCGGGCGCCGGCGGGGTAATCGGCCATCCGCAGCGCGGCGGGGGTGAGGCGGCTGCCGTAGTGGGCATGCAGCTTTTGCTCCACTTCGATATTGCGAATCACGGCCACGCCAAAGGCTTTGGCCATACTATGGATGGTAATGTCGTCGTGGGTCGGGCCAATGCCGCCCGTGGTAAACACGTAGGTGTGGCTGGTCCGCAGGGTGTTAACGGCTGCCACAATCGCGCCTTCGTCGTCACGCACCATGCGCACTTCGGCCACGTTCAGGCCCACATCGGCGCAACGTCGGCAAATGTAGTTCACATTCACATCGGCAATGCGGCCCGAAAGCACTTCGTTGCCAATCACTAAAATTGCAGCGGTGGGGTTGGGCATTTTATGATCCTTGTTTTCTTAACTCAAATATTGTATATTAAATTACTTACCACTGGAGGTTTTGATGACCCGTTTCACTTACCGCATCATGTGCGGAGATTCCCCCGAAGATTCTATCCCCGTTGAAGGAGAAGAAATCTTTACAAACTCGGATGCAGCTCTAGCGCGTGTGGGCCAACTCCATAATAAGTCTGTGGATGGCCCAGATCCCCAAAACTTTTGGGTTGAAACCATCAATCCACGCGACTGAATCATTGGCCCTCCGCCCCGTTCCAAGCCTCTAAAAACTGCGCCAAATGCGGTTTTTGGAGGCCTTCCTTTTGTAACATCGTTTTCACCGCATCCAGCTCCTGCGCCAGCGCCTCGGGTGCCAAAATCCCTGTCAGGTGCTGGTATTTCAAGTACAGCAAGTAGGTATTGAGCACATCGGTTTCGCAGTAATCCCGTATCGCGCCTACCTGCCCCGCCATGTACATATCGCACACCCGGCTGCCGTCTAAGTCCAGCTTGCCTGGCAAGCCTGCCAGCGTGCACACTTCATCCAGCTTGGGCATGCCACGGGCCGCGCCAAAATCGCTGAGTGTATCGGCCATGTCGATGTGCCAGATTTGGTCGTAGCGGCTGGTGTAGTTGCTCCATTTATCACCGCGCTGGAACAGCCACCCCGCGCTTAGGCCCTGATGCAGCGCCCGCAGTTTAATCACGGGCAAATCGAAGCCACGGCCATTAAAGCTAACCAGCCGCAAGGGTTCCCGTGCGCCAAAGGCCAGCCATTGTTCGAGCAACTTACGTTCGTCGTCGGCCTCTTCGCCAATGCAGCCAAGCCGCCGCAGGTGGTAGCTTTCCTGGCCGTCGGTCACTTCAACGTCGGCCAGCAGGCACCCGATAGCGACAATTTTATGGAAACTCGGGCGCGGAAAATCGGAGCCTGTACTGCTTTGTAGCTTGTGTTTTTCCAGAATTAAGGTGGTTACTGCGGCGTCATTCAGCCCCTCGGTTTCGGGCCACAGGCGCCGCGCCAGTGCGACATCGGGCACGGTTTCCAAATCGAAGACGAGCAGTTTACGTGGGCCCATACCTGCATCATACTTCGCCCAATGAACTTTGAACAGCCGCTGACCCGCTGGAAATTTTTAAAACGCGAAAAGCGCTTTTTTATCTATGGCACCGCAGAGGGCCAAGTGGCCCACTGCGCCAATACGGGCAGCATGAAGGGGCTGCTCGACCGCGCAACCCATGTGCATGTGCGCGACTACGGCGAAAACACCACCCGCAGCCTGCGCTATGGCGCCGAACTGCTGGAACTGCCGGGCGGTACGTTGGTGAGCATCAACACCGCCCACGCCAATACCTTGGCGGGTGAGGCCTTGGCGGCAGGGTTGGTGCCAAACTTTTCACAAATTACCGCGCTTAAAAAAGAGGTTAAGTATTCCGACGCAACCCGCTTTGACTGGACCTTCGCCACCCCCACCCAGCCGCAGGTTTGGTGCGAAGTAAAGAACGTGACACTGGCGGAAGGCCACACTGCGCTGTTCCCAGATGCGAAAACTGAACGCGGCACCAAGCACCTGCACACCCTGACTGAAATTGTGCAAAACGGTGGCGCAGCCCTGCAGCTTTATGTAGTTGCGCGCGCCGATTGCACCGAATTTCGGCCCGCCGCAGCGATTGACCCCGCTTACGCCGCCGCCCTACAACAGGCTGTGGCGGCAGGCGTACAGGTAGCGGCGTTGGAGTGCGAAATCACGCCCCAGCACATAACTATTTGCAAAACGCTGCCTGTTATGGTGTAAAAAAGCCGTGAAAATTATTCCAAAAAACCCGATTGAAATTGCCAAAATGCGGGCAGCTGGGCGCGTCGCGGCCTTAACGCTCGATGCCGTCACGCCCCTAGTACGGGCGGGAATTTCAACGCTGGAACTGAACGATTTCTGTGCCAACTTTATGGCGCAGCATGGTGCCGTCCCCGCAACGCTGGGCTACAAGGGTTACCCGGCGGCCAGCTGCATCAGTGTCAATAACGTGGTCTGCCATGGCATCCCGTCGGCAAATGAAATTTTACGCGATGGCGATATTTTAAACATCGACGTCACCGCCCTGCTGGATGGCTTCCATGGCGACACCAGCCGCATGTACGGCGTGGGCAATATCGCACCCGCAGCCCAAACGCTCATGCGCACCACCTACGCAGCCATGATGGCGGGTATTGAAACCATTCACAGCGGCAGCTACCTAAGCGCCATTGGCAACGCCCTGGGGCCCGTGGCCGAAGCCAAAGGTTATGGTGTGGTGCGCGAATACTGCGGCCACGGCTTGGGCCGAAAATTCCATGAAGACCCACAGGTGCTGCACTATGCCAACACCGAATTTGCCACCACCCGCCTGCGCGCAGGTACCACTTTAACCGTGGAACCCATGATTAACACTGGTACCTGGCGGACGCGGCTGCACGACGACGGCTGGCGCGTCACAACCGCCGATGGAGGCCTTTCCGCGCAATACGAACACACCGTGCTGGTGACCGAAACGGGCTATGAACTGCTGACCGCCTCGCCCGCTGGCTATACCCAGTGGCCCTATGCCTAAGGTGGTTTTAAGCAACGATGGCCACCGCAGCCGCCTGAAGGCCCGCTTTGCGGCCACGGGTGGGGCCGGCTTGGCCGACTACGAACTGATGGAACTGGCGCTTACGTTTGCAATTCCGCGCAGGGACGTGAAGCCGCTGGCCAAAGCCTTGCTGGCCAGGTTTGGTAGTTTAAGTGGCGTGCTCACCGCCCTGCCCGAAGAGTTGCAGCACGTCAAAGGCCTCGGCCCCAGCAGTGTGGCGCTGTTGCAGGTGGTGCAGCAGCTGGCCATTCGGATGAAGCGCGAGGGCCTGACCGACAAGCCGCTGTTGGCAGACCGCCTGACGCTGCTCGATTACCTGTACGCCCGCTTTGGCCAAAGCCAGCAAGAAGAATGCGTGGTGCTGTTTTTAAATGCCCAGCTGAAATTGTTGGCCGAAGAAACCCTGTTTGTGGGCACATACACCACCATGGCCGCCAGCCCGCGCGAAATTTTAAAAAAAGCGCTGGCCCACAACGCGGCGGGCCTGATTATGGCGCACAACCACCCCCAAGGGGCCCCACAGCCTTCCCTGGAAGACGAGCTTTTTACTAAAAATTTACTGCAGGCTGCTTAGGCACTTGGCGTTGCCGTACACGACCATTTCATCATCGGCGCCGACGCGCATTATTCGTTTAAAGCGGCAGGGAAAATTTAAACCAGCTTCGAAAGTATTTGGGTGGTCAGGGCAGCGGCATTGCCGCCCGCGCCGCTACCGCTGTCACCAAGGCCACCCATGTTCACAACCGCCGCATTTTTGGCCTGTACGCGGCTGGGGGCGGCCACCGGGGCCGCTTGGCTGGCGGTATTTTGCAGGGCTTGCTGCACGCTGATGCCACGGTTGGCACCCGCGGCCGCCACTTGCTGGGCGACTTGCTGGGCCACTTGGGCATTTTGTTCAACACTCGCAGCTTTGGGGGCCGTGGTTTGTAAATTCAGACCGTAGGTGCGCAGGGCGGTGAGCACCGTCCAGCGCGGCAGGCCGCTATCGCCCGTTTTGCTGAGGTAAAGCCCCATACCCGAAACCTGGCGCAGGGCGGCAGCCCTAAGGTCGGGGTTCACGATCGAGCTGGCAGTGGCCGTGGCCTGCACCAAGGCGGTGCGTTCGGCGGCCATCAGGCCCGGGGCTTCGGCAATCTGGGTAAGTAAATTCCGGATATCAGGCGCAACTTGCGGCAACGCCGCGCTGGGCCCACTGGCCCCAACAACGGGATTGACTGCATTCATACTCATTTGGGTCGTCCTGACGCTCTCTCTTTCGTCGGCGGCCACAAGGCTTAACCGTGCCCCCTCACTCTCAAAGGGGCGGCCTGGTGGGCCGCATGCTTTCCTAGCACTTCCTTATAGTAAGCGGCAAAAAGGATTCCTGACAAGCCATGCAAGAGGCTATGGGTAAGTTCTTGCTCACCCTGTTGCACAAAAACTATACAACTGGCAATTATTGCGCAGAAATATTAAAATTCATACCCTTAAGTCGTTCCGGCAGGCTGCCGTAGCCGCGTTCGATTTTCTGGATCCCCGTCAGTGTGGTGGTGCCCTGGGCCAGCGCAGCCGCAATCACGTAGGCCAGGCCACCGCGCAAATCGGGCACTTCCAGTGGGGCGCTGGGGGCGGTTAAGGGGGTGGCGCCAATAATTAAGGCACTGTGAATATGCCCCTTGTGTTCAAAGCGGCAGGGTTTGCCAATACATTCAGTGGAAAGTTGAATTTTTGCCCCCATGGTATTGAGCGCATGGGTAAAACCCAAACGGTCTTCATACACTGTTTCGTGGACGGCGCTCACGCCGCTGGCTTGCGTTAAAAGCACCACAAAGGGCTGTTGCCAGTCGGTCGCAAAGCCTGGGTACACGTCGGTTTCGAGCATAATCGGCTGCAGCGGGCCGGCGCGGTAAAAGCGCAGCGACTGCGGCCCGACCAAATCGAACCCGCCGCCCACCTGCCGGTAATAGGCCAAAAAGTTGTTCATGGTTTCGGGCAAAATGCCGTGCACCGTCAGCTCGCCGCCCGTGGCGCAGGCCATCGCCGCCCAGCTGGCCACCTCGATGCGGTCGCCCAGGCAGTGCATGGTGGTGCCGCGCAAGGTGGCCACCCCTTCAATACGGATTTCACGCCCTGGACTTACAAAGATAATTGCCCCCATGGCCCGTAGCATCATGATGAGATGCATGATTTCAGGCTCAATCGCCGCATTGCTGATAATACTGGTGCCCTTGGCCAGCACCGCCAAGAACAGGCAGGTTTCGGTGGCGCCCACACTGGGGTAATTCAGGGTAAATTGGGTGCCGTGCAGTTTTTTGGCGGCCTTGGCAGCCATGTGTTCGCGGTCAACTTCAATGGTGGCACCAAAGGCCACAGCCGCCGCTTCATGGATATCGATTTTGCGCTTCCCAATATCGCAGCCATCGAGCCTGGGGATTTCCGCCTCGCCAAACCGGTGCAGCAGCACGGGCAGCAATAAAATCGGGATGCGGTTGCTGCGGCTGTCGGGGGTTTTCACTTGGCTGGTATTGAGGCCGCGCGGGTCGATTTCCAGGGTTTTTTCATCCAGCCAGCTAACTTTAACCCCCACACTTTTTAATAGCCCCAAGGTAATATCCACGTCGCCGATGGGGGGCACGTTGGTTAAAATTGTTGGGCTTTGGCCAAGGCAGGCCGCCACCATGGCCTTGGTGGCAAAGTTTTTGGCGCCGTAACAGGTTATTTCGCCCTTCAGGGGCTGGCCGCCGGTAATGGTGTAGCTGTTGGCAAGAGGCTGGTGCATGGGCGCACCATGGGGCGATTGCGGCCATGCGGCAAGGGTGCGGGCCTGCGTTTTTTAAAAACCTAGGCTTACCTGTGGCTGAAAGCTCATCCGAACTTCATGGGGGTGCCCCCTTGTCAGAGGGCGTTTGCTTGGCGCAGCATAAGGCCAAGTTAGCTGAAAAAAATCCCGCACCACAGCCTGGTGCCCCAACAGAGAGGAACTTACGAATGAAAATCACCACCGCCGGCGTGCACATGGAACTTGGCGAAGCCTTAAAGCAGCATGCCGAGGCCAAAGCTGCCGACCTGGCCCATCATTTTGATAAAATCACCAGCGTTCACGTGGCGTTTGTGCAAGAAGCCCATCACCACCACTTACACAGCGCGGAACTTACCGTGCACGCCAACGGCACCAACCTGCGCGCCGAAGGCCAGGGGATTGATTGGTATGGAGCGCTGGATGAAGCCACGACCAAGCTGATTCGGCAACTGGAACGCTACAAGGGCCGCCTGACCAAGCAACGTGAGCGCCATAGCCAGTTTAAGGAACACCTCAAAGACCTTGGCCCCTTGGCGCTGGAAGAGCGCGTTATGGATGAAGCGGCGCTGGAAGGCATTCCGACCGACCTGTTTGCCGCCTGTGCGCCCAAAGTGGATAAGAAGGAAGTGACCGAAATTGCCCCAATGAGCGTGGACGAAGCCGTGATGCAGATGGATTTACTGCACAAACCCGCATTTTTATTCAAAAATGCGCAAACGGGTGTGCTGAATATGGTGTACCGCGAAGGCAGCAATGCCGTGCGTTGGGTGGCCCCCAAGGGCACTTAATCGCACACTAACAGCTTAAGCGCCAAAGCGGCGCTGGGCTTCCAGCGCCAGCCCAAGGCCCACGCTGCCGAACATATCGCCCGCCACCAGCTGTGCCTGTGGCACCAGCTGTTGCAGTTGCTGCTGAAGGGCCGGGATTTGCGCCGACCCACCCGTTAAAAACAAGGCCTGCACCTGGCTGCTGTTTACCCCGGCCTGCTGCAACACCGCTTGGGCGCAGGCAGCAATCCGGCCAAAGGGCTGCGCCAGCGTTGCATTCAGGCCCGCTTGGGTGAAGGGAATCGCGATTGCTTCCGCGCCCAGCATGACGTTGCGGGTGGTCCAGGTGGCCGTACTTAAATCCTGCTTGGCGGCTTCGGTGGCCAATGCCAGATTGTGCCCTTGGCGGTGCTGCAACACCGCGTGCAGGCGTTGCACCAGTTCGGGTTGGGCGGCTTCGGCGGCCAGCTGCCGCACTTCTAGCAGTGTGGCCGGGGTATAGAGGCTGTTGATGCGGTGCCAGGTGGCGAGCGTGTTATATAAGGTGCGCGGCAATTCGGTGCCCTTTTCGCGCACCACGCTGCCCAGGCCCAGATGCGGCATGATACAGGCCAGATTCAGCAATTTATCAAAATCGGTACCACCTAGGTGCACGCCGGTACTGCCCAGAATATCGGCGCTGCGGCTGGCCAGTTTGGCGCGGTTTGGCCCCAGCCGCACCAAGGCAAAATCGGCGGTCCCGCCGCCGATATCGGCCACCAATGCCAGTTGTTCAAGGGCCAGTTGCTGTTCGTAGGCCAGCGCAGCGGCGATCGGTTCGTACTGAAACTCGATATGTGTAAACCCCTGTGTGGCGGCGGCGGCTTTAAGCTGGCTTTGCGCCAAGGCGTCGCGGGTCGGGTCGTCGTCATCGAAGTGGACAGGGCGGCCCAGCACCACGTGGGTGAATAAATGGCCATGGGCGGCCTCGGCGCGTTGTTTCAGCTGGCCTATGTACAGCGCAATAATTTCGGCAAAGCCGAGGCGGCGCTGTTTAATTTGGGTGGTTTCGTGCATCAGGCTACTGCCCAGTACGCTTTTTAGGGCCCGCAGCAAGCGGCCTTGACTGCCCGCCAAATATTCGGCCAACGCCGCACGGCCTGCAATGGTTTGCCCGTCTTCAAAATTAAAAAACAGGCTGCTGGGTAGTGTGGGTTTGCCGTCTTCGAGTGGCAACAACGCAGGTTGCTGGCCATGCATCACGCTGACGGTGGAATTGGAGGTGCCGAAATCGAGGCCGCACACGTGCTTCATCGGGCGAGCAACGCGCCGAGGTCGGGGAAGTCGGGCAAGTTATGGAGGGCGGCAAGATCGGTGGTGGGCGGCACCAGCACGGCGCTGATTCCTGGCACACTGGCCAGCACCGCCAGCTGTTGCAGGTGCGCTGGTAAACCTTGCCAAGGTGCGGGCAGCTGCATCATTTCCAGTGCCTGAAGCGCCAACGGCGCAGCCGCGGCGGCGGCCAAGGCTGGCAGGTGCGGGATTAACTGCTGCCAAGCCTGCAATAAATTTTCAGCTTGCGGCAAGCCTTGCAAAGCCTGCTGCAGCAGCGGCCAGCTGTGCTGGTGCCAGCCTAACAGGGCCGAGGCGTGGGGAAACGGTGGCAAGCCTTCATTTAAAATTTTCATCACTGAAAACACTGGCTGCTCTGCCAGATGCGGCCATTGGCCGCGCAGCTGCTGATGCAGCGCCACTTCGGCCTGCGCCACATGTGCCAGCGCTTGTAACGCGGCGGCGGGTGGCTGCTGTGTGGCTTCGGCAGCTGGCCAGGCCTGCGGAACGGCAAGCACCATCAGGCCCAGCCGCGAGGCCTGTTCAAGGGAACTGACCGCCTGCCCCTTGTGCTGGGTGTTGGCGGTCAACAATAACCCCCAGTTCAATACATCCAGCGGCGCCATAATAATTTGCAAGGCGGGGCGTTTTTTGCGGCCCCAGGCCACTTCGGCGGCACTTGCCGCCAGTTCCAGCAGGCGCTGCAAGGAAAAGTGGGGGGCGGGGCTGGCAAGGTCATCGGCCCAGATACCGTAACGCTTGAGGCTGCCATGGGCCACCCGCGCTTCCAGCTGCTGGAAAGCCTGCGCCAGTGCTGGCTCATCCAGGCCCTCGGTGGGCAATACGATATTTGTGGCGGGCATGGCAGGGTTGGTAGTGACCACCAGTTGCAACACGCCGGGCGGCATGGGCTGTTCGGCGCTGACCACTGCCAAATTCAGCGCCGCTGAAAGGCTTTCGGGTGCGCCAATACGGGTATCGCAGGCAAATTTACTATGCGTTTCGCCCAAATTTTCGCGCCACCAGTTGGGGGCAAGTTTCGGGTTGCTTCGCCAGGCCGCTTCCGCAAAATCTCGGCTGGCAAGATGAGGTGTGGCGGTTTGGTCGATGATGGTCAGCACAACACCACCTTTCGCACAGCCCCCCCTTGCCTCGCAAGTAGTTATGGCATGAAGTTGTGGCATGAAAAAAGCCTCCACACCTCCTGCTGCCGAACGCGCTTCGGCCTGCGAATCGATGAAATTCGGTAAAATTAGTGCCTGCGTGATTGCTCCGCTGGCCTTGGCAATTGGGGTGTGCGTGGCACTGCTGGTGGCCGTTTCACTCCCCGCCAACAGCCAGCAACCGCTGGATAAAACCGCCGTTGAACAGATCGTGGCCGACTACATCGCCGCCAATGGCGAAAAATTAAAGGAAAGCCTGATTGCTGCCGAGCGTAAGGCCCAGCAAGCCGCCGTGGCCGATGTTATCAAGCCCAACACGCCCGTGCGCGGCCCGGCCAATGCGCCAGTTACCATTATTGAGTTTGGCGATTTTGAATGCCCCTTCTGTGCCCGCGTGCAACCAACCCTGGCAGCGCTGGAAAAGGCCTATGCTGGCAAAGTGCGGTTTGCGTTTAAACAAATGCCCCTGCCCTTCCATGCCAACGCCAAACCTGCAGCCTACGCCGCCTTGGCCGCCCACAAACAAGGCAAGTACTGGGAATTTGCCGAGCGCCTATGGGCCAATCCTGCGCAAATGAACGAGGCAAATTACGTAAAAATTGCCACCGATTTAAAACTGAACATGACGCGCTTTAACAGAGACCGCGCAAGCCCCGAAATTGCGGCCCAAGTTGAAGCCGATATGGCCGATGCCCAAAAGGCAGGAGCCCGTGGTACGCCATTCTTTTTCATCAATGGCGAACCCATGAGCGGCGCCCTCCCTGAAGCCGAGTTCCGCGCGGTAATTGATGCCGCCCTTCAAGCCGCCAAGTAACTACGCGCCGCACAAGGTGCGGCAGGTAGGGCCGACAGCACGGCCAACCCCCGTGCCGTTGGTGCCATTGATGGCGGCAGGGTTGATGCTGATGGCTGCTGCTTTCATTGGGCGATGGGCTTACCAAGCCAATTTGCCCGCTGCCGAAGCCCCAAGCACTGCCGGTAATCCGTTCAATGCCCTCATCGACCTCCGCCAGCGCCACGCAGCCGCCAAGGAAATTTTGGTGCGCACACCGCGCCAGGTGGAATTGCCTTCCAGCCCACCGCTGCAGGTGCTGGGCGACACAGAAGGCCGCGTGACCCTCACGCTGCTCCTCGACCCTGCCAACGCCAAGCACCGCCAACAGTTGGCCCAGTGGCTGGAATTGCGGCGCCGTGGCATCCGCACCGAGCTGCGGTTTGTTCCGGCGGGCGAAAGCATGGTGGGCAGTGTGGTCTGGCAGCTGGCACTGAAATACAATAAAACTGCGGTTCTCTGGGAAGCCCTGAACGCTGCGCGTGCCGACCTCGATGATACGGCCCTGCTCGGCTTACTCGCGGCTCAAGGCGTGGAGCTGACGGAGATTCGGGCCGCCTTGGCCGACCCAAACAGCAGCTTGCTCATCAATGCCCAACTGGCGGCCGATTGGGCCGACCGCAACGGCCTGCAAGGCCCTGTAGCCTTGCTTGACGGGCTGGTGGTGGATGGCCAGGTGTTGCAACCCCAACTGCTAGGGCTGTATTTGCAACGGCGGCTTAATAACGAAGCGCTGGTCCAGATCGATGATTACTTGCTGATGCGGAAATAGGGCAAGCCATTAATGCGCCGCATGGGCGGGCTGCAGTTTGGCATTATAAATAAACGTATGGCTGCAATACGGGCACACCACATGGCTGGGCTGGCCGTTGGCATCATCGACCATGCTTAAAAAGACTTTGGGGTGCCGCCCGTGGCTCGGGCCCCCGCAGGCCACGCGCAGCTGGCCCGTTTTGGTAATATCGGCTTTATTGCTGGTCTGGATTGGCTCGGCCATGACGACTCTTTTTTTGCTATTTTATCTGTAACTCGTTATAAGCGTTGCGTATGAACACTGCAAGCTATCTCCTCATTCCCCGCCTGTCGTTTTGGTTTTTGCGCCACGGCCAGACCGACTGGAACGTCGCCCGCCGCATTCAGGGCCATACCGATATTCCGCTGAATCAAACTGGCCTTGAACAAGCCGCCCAAGCCGCCAAGGTGCTACGCGGTGTGGGGCTAACACGCATTATTAGCAGCCCTCTCACCCGCGCGGCCACCACGGCGGCGATTGTGCAAGAACACTTAGGGGTGCCTCTGCACCATGATGATTTGCTGAAGGAACGGGCTTTTGGCGCCTTTGAAGGCCAATTCCGGCACGACATTCTGGCCCGCCACAACCGGGGCCCCGAAGAGAGCTACCAAGATATTTTACCGCCGGATTGTGAAAGCACTCCTGCCCTGCAAGCCCGCATTGCCAGCGTGATGGCCACCCACCTGCAAGCTGCAGAAGCCCACCCCCTGCTGTTCGTAGGCCACGGCGCCTTTATGGCCAACCTGTGCGAAGTGCTGGGCCTGGAAAGCCAAATCAGGTTTCAAAATGCCCTGCCTTACCAATTTACGCCAGCTGGCACGGGCTGGCAGATGACGACACATCACGCGACTGAATAAAATTATTTAATAAAAAAACCCCGCCGCAGCGGGGTTTTTTTATTAGGTTCCCTACTTCACCAAAGGTGTTACGTCCTTGGCCAGTTCGGTTTGGCGCATTTGGCGCAGGATGCGCCCCGTACCTGCTGGAATCAGGCGGCCTACGATGACGTTTTCCTTCAAGCCGCCCAAGTGGTCGGTCTTGCCCAGGGTGGCGGCTTCGGTCAGCACGCGGGTGGTTTCCTGGAACGAGGCCGCGCTCATGAAGCTGCGCGTGGTCAGGCTGGCCTTGGTGATACCCTGCAGGTACAGCTCGTACTCGGCAGGGATTTTCCCCTTGGCTTGCAGCTTGGCGTTTTCTTCGCGCACTTCAAACAGGTCGGCCATTTCGCCCTGCACAAAGATGCTCTCACCCGGCTTGGTGATCATCACTTTTTGCAGCATTTGGCGGATAATCACTTCCACGTGCTTGTCGTTGATTTGCACCCCTTGCAGGCGGTAAACTTCCTGAATCTGGGTAATCATGAAGTCGGCCAGCGCTTCAATCCCTTGGGCTTTCAGAATATCCCGGGCATCGATGGCGCCTTCCACCAGCATTTCGCCAGCTTCAATGTAGTCGCCTTCGCGCACGTTCAGGTGAATGCCTTTGGGTACCAGGTACTCGCGGGTGTCTTCGCTGCCATCATCGGCCTTGCTGGTGACCAGGATTTTCCGCTTGCCCTTCAAGTCCTTGCCGAACATCACGATGCCCGGGGCCTCGTTCAGAATCGCACTATCCTTGGGCTTGCGGGCCTCGAACAGTTCGGCCACGCGGGGTAGACCACCGGTAATGTCGCGGCTCTTCAGGCTTTCTTTCGGAATCCGCGCAATGATGTCGCCGGCGGCAATCCCCTGGCCGTCATCAACGGTCAGAATCGCGCCCACAGGCAAGGCATAAACGCCCTGCCCACCATTGGGCAGCGTAATGATTTTGCCCTTGGCGTCCATCAGCACAATGCTGGGTTTCATATCGGCGGCGCGGGTGTTTTCCTTCCAGTTCAGCACCACGCGCGAAGAAATCCCCGATGTTTCATCGGTCTGTTCGCGCATCGTCACGCCTTCCTGTAAATCGAGGAAGTGCACGGTGCCTTCAGCTTCCACCAGAATTGGCGTGGTATAGGCATCCCAGCTGGCAATCAGGGCGTTGGCTTTCAGCTTGGCGCCATCGACGGCCGCGAGGCGGGCCCCGTATGGCAGCTTAAAGTTTTCGCGCATCCGGCCGGTGTCGTCCATTACCTGCGCTTCGGCGTTACGGCTGGTCACGATAATCTCGCCGTTGCCGTTTTTCAGGGTCGCGACATTGAGTAACTTCAACGTCCCTTCCTTGCTCGTTTCAGCCTTGCTTTGCGCCGTACCCGCTGCTGCTGCACCCCCGATGTGGAAGGTCCGCATCGTCAGCTGCGTGCCAGGCTCGCCAATGCTTTGCGCGGCAATCACCCCGACCGCTTCACCCAAGGTTACTTCGGTACCGCGGGCCATATCGCGGCCATAGCACTTGGCGCAGATGCCGTCGGTCAGGGCGCAGGTTAAGGGGCTGCGCATGGCCACCCGTTCAATCCCGGCCTTTTCAATCAATGCCACATGGGCTTCTTCCATGATGGTGTTGCGGGTCACAATCACTTCGCCCGTCAAGGGGTTCACCACGTCGGCAGCGGCGGTGCGGCCCAAAATGCGCTCGCCCATCGCTTCCATCACGTTGCCTGCCTGCATGATATCGGTGGCCCAGATGAACTTTTCGGTGCCGCAATCAACTTCGGTAATCACGCAGTCCTGCGCGGCATCTACCAGGCGACGGGTCAGGTAACCCGCGTTGGCGGTTTTCAGCGCGGTATCGGAAAGACCTTTGCGCGCCCCGTGGGTACTAATGAAGTACTGCAGAACTGTCAGGCCTTCCTTAAAGTTGGCGGTAATCGGGGTTTCGATGATGTCGCCGTTGGGCTTGGCCATCAGGCCGCGCATGCCGCCCAACTGCCGCAACTGCGCCACCGAACCACGGGCCCCACTGCTCGCCATCATGTAAATCGGGTTTACCGATGGCTGCTGTTTGGTTTCCTTGGTTTGGGCATCCTTAATAGGCTGGTCGCCGATGCTCTTCATCATCGCGTCCTTGATGCCGTCCGATGTCCGCTGCCAGATATCCACCACCTTATTATATTTTTCGCCACTGGTGATGAGACCATCTTGGTACTGTTGCTCGAACTTGCGCACTTCGGTTTCGGCAAAATCCACCATTTTGTGCTTTTCTTCGGGCACGACCATGTCGTCTTTGCCGAAGCTAATCCCTACTTTGGCGGCGTAACGGAAGCCAAGCTGCATCAGTTTATCGGCAAAGATGCAGGTTTCCTTCTGGCCAGCGGCCAAATACACCTCGTGGATGAGCTTCCCGACTTCCTTCTTGCCCAGCACCTTGTTGATGCTCTCAAAGCCCATTTTATCGGTGTTGGGCAGAATCGAGCTTACAATCGCGCGGCCCACGCAGGTATCGTAGGTCTTGCCCTTAAAGCGGTATTTAATCCGGGTGTGCAGGTTGACCGATTTTACCATCAGGGCGTGCTCCAGCTCGCCTTGGTCGGCAAACAGGCTACCTTCCCCAACTTGGCCGTAACGGGCCAATGAAAGCCAATACAGGCCCAAAATCATATCCTGGCTTGGTACAATCACCGGTTTGCCGTCGGCGGGTTTTAAAATGTTATTCGTGCTCATCATCAGCACGCGGGCTTCCAACTGGGCTTCCAATGAAAGCGGTACGTGTACGGCCATTTGGTCGCCGTCAAAGTCGGCGTTAAAGGCCGTGGTCACGAGCGGGTGCAGCTGGATGGCCTTGCCTTCAATCAGTTTGGGTTCAAAGGCTTGAATCCCCAAACGGTGCAGGGTTGGCGCACGGTTGAGCAGCACGGGGTGTTCCCGAATCACTTCTTCCAGCACGTCCCACACCACATCTTCTTGGCGTTCTACCATTTTTTTGGCGGCCTTGATGGTGGTGGCTTCGCCGCGCAGTTCAAGCTTGTGGTAAATGAACGGCTTGAACAGTTCCAGCGCCATGGTTTTGGGCAAGCCGCACTGGTGCAGCATCAGGTCGGGCCCGACCGTAATCACCGAACGGCCGGAGTAGTCGACGCGTTTCCCCAGCAAGTTCTGGCGGAAACGCCCTTGCTTGCCTTTCAACATATCCGCGAGTGATTTCAGGGGGCGCTTGTTGGCGCCGGTAATCACGCGGCCGCGGCGGCCGTTATCGAACAGCGCGTCGACGGCTTCTTGCAGCATGCGCTTTTCGTTGCGCACGATAATTTCGGGCGCGCGCAGTTCCATCAGGCGCTTCAAGCGGTTGTTACGGTTCACCACACGGCGGTAGAGGTCGTTCAGGTCCGAAGTCGCAAAGCGGCCACCATCGAGCGGCACCAGGGGGCGCAATTCGGGTGGCAGTACGGGGATGACATCCATAATCATCCACTCGGGCTTGTTGCCGCTTTCCAGGAACGCATTGACCATTTTCAGGCGCTTTACAATCTTGCGGCGCTTGAGGTCGGACACATCTTCCGTCAGGTCGGCGGTCATTTCGGCCTGCAAGGCTGGCAAATCGAGGCTTTGCATCAGGCTGCGAATCGCTTCAGCACCAATTTGCGCGGTGAAGCTCTCATCGCCGTGGGTATCCAGCGCTTCGTAGTATTCTTCTTCGGTAATCAGTTGGCCCTTGGTGAACGGGGTCAGGCCGGGCTCGGTAATCACAAATTTTTCGAAGTACAGAATTGCTTCCAGCTCCTTCATCTGCATTTCCAGCAACGCCGACATCCGGCTTGGCAGCAGCTTCAGAAACCAGATGTGGGCGACTGGGGCGGCAAGTTCAATGTGCCCCATACGCTCGCGGCGCACCTTGGTTTCAATCACTTCCACGCCGCACTTTTCACAAACAATCCCGCGGTGCTTCATGCGCTTGTACTTGCCGCACAGGCACTCGTAGTCCTTAATCGGCCCGAAAATACGGGCACAGAACAGGCCGCCGTGCTCGGGCTTGAAGGTGCGGTAGTTGATGGTTTCGGGCTTTTTTACTTCGCCGAAGCTTTGGGCCCGAATGCTGTCGGGGTTCGCCAGGCTGATTTTAATCGCGTCGAACTGTTTCACCGCAGGTTGGTTGAACAGGTTCATAATGGAAGTATTTGCGCGCATGGTGCGGTTCCTTTGTTTCGCTGTTCAACTTAACCGTTTAACCCACGGCCCATACCAGGCCGTTTGCGGGCCACACCACCTGCGCCTCCGCCGATGCTGCCAGGGCCCATCCCCAAGGCGGGGGCGGGGGCTTGCTGGTAGGTGCTGGTGCCGAGGTTTGGCCCGCCACCCGTTTCCTGCAGCTCCACGTTCAGGCCCAGAGCCTGAATTTCCTTCACGAGCACATTGAAGCTTTCGGGCACACCGGCTTCGAAATTGCTTTCGCCGCGCACAATCGCTTCGTAGGTTTTGGTCCGGCCGACCACGTCATCGGATTTAATGGTGAGCATTTCCTGCAGCGTGTAGCTGGCGCCGTAGGCCTGCAGCGCCCAGACTTCCATTTCCCCGAAGCGCTGGCCACCAAACTGGGCCTTCCCGCCCAACGGCTGCTGCGTGACAAGGCTGTACGGCCCAATCGAACGGGCGTGGATTTTCTCATCCACCAAGTGGTGCAGTTTCAGCATGTACATAATCCCCACCGTGCTGGTCTGCTCGTAAGCATCGCCGGTACGGCCATCGTACAGCTGGGTTTTACCGCTCTCATCGCAACCCGCCAGCTTCAGCAGATTGTTGATGGCCGACTCAGGCGCGCCATCGAACACGGGGCAGGCCACGGGCAAGCCCTTGCTCAGGTTTTGCGCGAGCTCGAGGATTTCGCCATCGTTCAGCTTCTCCAGGCTCTTTACGGTATCCTTTTCATACAGTTCGCCCAGGTAGCTGCGCAGGGCCTTGGTATCAACCTTTTTGCCCTGTTTGGCGTCGGCCAACAGTTCGGCAATTTTACGGCCAATGTTAAAGGCGGCCCAGCCCAAGTGGGTTTCCAGAATCTGGCCCACGTTCATCCGGCTTGGTACGCCGAGTGGGTTAAGCACCATATCCACGGGGCGGCCATCGGCCAGGAAGGGCATGTCCTCAATCGGGTTAACTTTGGAAATAACCCCCTTGTTCCCGTGCCGACCGGCCATTTTATCGCCCGGTTGCAGCTTGCGCTTCACGGCCACGAATACCTTGACCATTTTCAGCACGCCCGGTGGCAGTTCATCGGCCTGACGGATTTTGTTGCTCTTTTCATCGAAACGCTTGCGGAGCGCCGTTAGGTTTTTTTCCAGCTGGGTTTGCAGGGCTTCAATCTGGCGTTGCACTTTGTCGGTACCAACACTTACGGTCCACCACTCGGTGGGCTTCATGCCTTCCAGCATTTCGGCCTCAATTTTTTTGCCCTTTACCACCTTGCCAGCTTTGTTGGCAGCCGTTTGGCCCACCAGCAAATCCTTCAGGCGGTCGTAGGCGTCGGCTTCCAGAATCCGCCGCTCGTCGTCGGTATCCTTTTGCAGCTTGGCCACTTCGGCGGCTTCAATTTCCAGCGTACGACCATCTTTTTCAGCACCACGGCGGTTGAAGATTTTCACCCCCACCACGGTCCCGCTCACGCCTGGTGGCAGGCGCAGGCTGGTGT
>JAIXUT010000100.1 GCA_027483385.1 Alphaproteobacteria bacterium | reverse complement strand
TGATTGAGCTGACATTTAGTAGGTCGTTGCCTTGTGTACCCTGCAAAAACAGCGTCAACTCCAGTCCTTTGAAGCTCATCGTGGAGTTGAGACCGTAGATAAAATCAGGGTTAGGATTACCGATGATGGTTTTATCCAATTGATTGATCAGTCCGTCGGCGTTCAGGTCTTTGTATTTTTCTTTCCCCAAATCGGTATAGCCATCTTTCACGTAACCGTAAAATACGCTCATCGGTTGGCCTTCACGAAGTAGGTTAGCGTTGTCGCTGATGAGCGTAACGCCCACCGAACCACCTAAAATATCGGCCCCGTTGTAGAGTTTTACCACCTTGTTACGATTGAAGGAAATATTACCGCCGATGTCCCATTTGAATGTTTTGTCAATCACGCGGGCGTCCAGGGCAATTTCCATCCCTTTATTTTGAATTTGACCCACATTCTGAATCGTACTGGTGAAACCAAAACCAATAGGCAACTGCACAGTATTAAGCAGGTCGCGGGTATTTTTGACGTAATAATCCAGCGACAAGCGGTAGCGGTTGCTTTTAAACGCCGCGTCAATTCCGAAATCGGCCTGCTCGGTGGTTTCCCATTTCAGATCTCCGGGCAGACGGGTACCGGGAGCAAAAGTATTGTACAAGGCATCGTCAAAGACCGTTTTACCCGCCCCTAAGTTGTTGAGCGTGGCATACGCACCGATGGCCTGACTGCCCGTTTGGCCCCAACTGGCGCGTATTTTCAGGTCGGAAATGAATGAGGAGTTTTTAAGAAATTCTTCTTCCGACACCCGCCACGCCAGCGCTGCCGACGGGAAATAGCCCCATTTGTTGCCTTCACTGTAGCGGGAAGAGCCATCTGCCCGAAAACTGACGGTGGCTAAATACTTGCTGTTATAGCTGTAATTAACCCGACCCAAATACGAAAGCAGCGTAGCAAAGGAATAACCAGAACTCGGAATACCAGGTGTATTGGCCGACCCCAAGTTGGCCGTTTCGGTCACGTTACTCAAAAAGCCCACACCTGATCCGCCCAGCGATGTATTCAAAAAGTCCTGATACGTAAATCCCGTCACCGCTGAGAGGCTGTGTTTGCCAAAGCTTTTGGTATAGCTGACGGTATTTTCACTCAATAAACTCCGTCCCTGGGTGGTAGAAACGCTGGCCGAACCCTGTGAATTGATAAAATTGGTGGTGGTATAACTGTCATTACGGTCGTCGCTATTTTCGATACCGCCCGAAATTTTAATGGCTAAACCCTCAAACGGCTTGAACGTCAGGGCAACGTTGGCCAAGACTCGGTTGGCGGTAATATCGTCGGTCTGCTCATTGACGTAATTCAATGGGTTGGTAATTACGTTGGAAATAAAGGGATAAGCCGTGGCCAACACCCGATAGCTACCGTCATCGTTGTAAGGAGTCAGCGTGGGAGGAGCTGAAATAGCCGCCGAGATCAGGGATCCGCCCCGGTTTCCGCCCCCGTTGTTTTGTCGACTCGTCTGAATATTGGTCAGTGTGGCCCCGTACGAAAGGTTAAATTTCTTGCTGACGTCAGTGGTCACGTTAGCACGCAGCGAATACCGATTGTAGTCGCTGCCGATGATAATGCCCTGTTGCCCAAAAATACTTCCACCAATTGAATAACGTGTTTTTTCAGTACCTCCGCTCACTGTCAGGTTGTGGGTTTGCATGGGCGCTTTGCGAAAAATGAGGTTTTGCCAGTCGTATCCTTCACCGAATCCGTCAATCTGTGCCTGCGTAAAGTACGGAGCTACTTTGTCGTTGACGGCCTGCTCATTGTAGAAGATGGCGTATTCTTTGGCATTCATCAGATCCAGTTTTTTACGTAGGGTTTGAATGCTGTAACTTCCTTCATAATCCACCTGCGTTTTGCCCGCTTTGCCCTGTTTGGTCGTGATCAACACCACGCCATTGGCCCCCCGTGACCCATAAATGGCCGTAGCTGAAGCATCTTTCAGGATTTCGATCGACTCAATGTCGGAGTTGTTGAGAATGGTGGGATTGCTGCCTGAAGTGGGAAAACCATCGACCACGTACAGCGGCTCGTTGCTGCCCTGCACGGAGTTCGTTCCCCTGATCCGAACACTTACCGCACCGCCCGGTGCTCCCGTATTCTGTGTTACCTGCACGCCTGGCGCGCGGCCTGACAGCGCCTGCAAAACATTAGTAGCAGGGAAAGCATTGATTTCCTTCGATTTTACGGAGGCCAATGAACCAGTTAAATCACTTTTTTTCACGGTCCCGTAGCCTACAACTACTACCTCGTTGAGTTGGCGGTTGTCCAACTCAAGCGAAACATCCATCGCAGTTTGGTTTCCTACTGTCACTTCTTTCGGGTTATAGCCCACAAACGAAAAGACCAACACCGCGTTGGCCGGCACCCTCAGTTTAAAGGCTCCGTCACCATCCGTCGTGGTTCCGGCATTTGTTCCTTTCACCAAAATACTTACTCCCGGAAGCGGAGCACTGTCATTGGCACCCATTACCCGTCCTGATACGGAGCGGTCCTGTGCCATCATTGGTAGTGCCGAAAACAGGAGGCATATTCCTGTGATCCATGCATAAAGTTTGAGTTTCATTGATCGTTGGTTTGGAAAAATTTTATAATATAAAAT
>JAIXUT010000123.1 GCA_027483385.1 Alphaproteobacteria bacterium | reverse complement strand
TGAAGTAGGGCGCAGACCATCACCGGCAATGAGTTGATGAAGGATAATTTTCGCATGGGTTAAAAATTTGGTTATTCAAAGATACAGGAAAACCCATTTTAAGCCGAAAGAATGCTACCAAAAGAACGGATTTTGAGATGAATTCCTGATAGTTAAACAACCGAAAAACGAATTTGGATAATTTTAAACGTACAGATGTCTATTCGTGATTAATAGCCTCATCATCAGAAAAATATATTCCAAAAAATGTTTTGAAGAATTATTAGAATATTTAGAAATAATCCTTTATTTTGTATTATTAAAAGAATAAATAGTAATATGGGAAAGATAATTACTATTAAGAAGGGTTATACCATTAAGATGGAGGGAGTGGCCCAAAAAACCATTACTCACCTCGCACTTTCGGATGTAGTAGCCCTTAAACCCCACGATTTCCCATCTATTGTTCCGAGATTATCGGTCGAAGGGGGCCAAGAGGTGGTCGCGGGTCAATCGCTTTTCCACGATAAAAACAATCCCAAAATCCGGCTGCCTTCGCCCGTAAGCGGTGAGGTAATTGAAATCGTTCGCGGTGACAAGCGACGAATTCTCGAAGTTCGGGTTATTCCTGACAAAGTCACCAAATACGCATATTTCCCCGAAATCAATCTGCCCAATGCAGACCGCGATGCAGTGATTGAGTATTTGCTCGAAAGCGGCTGCTGGAGTTATATTCGTCAACGCCCTTATTCACTCATTGCCAATCCCGACGATATTCCCAAAGCTATCTTTGTTTCTTGCTTTGACACTTCTCCTTTAGCGCCTGATTTGGGTTTTATTATCGAACAAGAACGGGCACATTTTCAAACAGGACTGGAAGTTCTGGACAAACTGGCCAATGGCCACCTTCACATATCTCTACACGCGGAAGTGGGAGAGCGCCTCTCAGAGAGCGACTTCCGGGGAATTGCCAACCATAAATTTCATCATTTCAGAGGGCCGCATCCAGTCGGTAATGTGGGTATTCAAATCCACCATATTGACCCTATCCAAAAAGGAGAAGTGGTTTGGTACGTGCAGCCCCAAGATGTGATTATTATTGGCAGGTTGTTTACAGAATATCGGTATCGGGCCGAGCGCATTGTAGCCCTGGCGGGTAGCTGTGTAAAACAACCCCAGTATTTTAAGGTCATTACGGGTCAAAAAATAAAAAGTATTACGAGGAATAAACTGGATTCTACCAACTTCCGACTGATTCAGGGTACTATTCTGACGGGGAAAAAGACTGCTGAAGATGATTTTCTTTCGTTCTACGAAAACCAGTTGACGGTGATTCCTGAAGGCGACCAACCCGAGTTTTTGGGGTGGCTACTGCCAGGATTTCATAAATTGAGCCTTTCGCGTACTTTCTTCTCGTGGTTGACTCCCAATCGCTCCTACAATCTCAATACGAACAATAACGGTGAAGAGCGGGCATTTGTCATGACTGGTCAATACGACAAAGTGCTACCGATGAATATTTACCCTGTGCATTTACTGAAAGCTATTTTGGCCAAAGACCTTGAGCGCATGGAAGAGTTGGGCATTTATGAGGTTTCGGAAGAAGATTTTGCCTTATGTGAGTTTGTTTGCACTTCCAAAATTGACGTACAGCGTATCATTGCCGACGGCCTGGCGTATGTTCGTCAGGAAGGCTAATGGGTAGTTAAGAATTGTTGAACCTTTCCTCAACCCTTTTACCGTGAAAATAGCGCAAAAACTCCTGAATTCTGTAAGGCCCCACTTTAAAGAAGGGGGACGATTTGAGAAATTACATCCAGCATTTGATGCCTTGGAGACATTTCTGTTTGTGCCAGGGCATACTACGTCTCAGGGTGTACATGCGCGCGACGCCATTGATTTAAAACGAACCATGTTTACGGTCATTGTGGCGTTGGTCCCGACGCTACTTTTTGGGATGTGGAACGTAGGCTATCAACATCATTTGGCCTACGGAATGGAGGCTTCGTTGGTAGATAATTTTCTGTTTGGTTTTTGGAAAGTGCTGCCCATCATTATTGTATCATATGTCGTTGGGTTGGGGGTGGAATTTATTTTTGCCATTGTCAGAAACCACCAAGTCAGTGAGGGGTATCTGGTGACGGGCCTGCTGATTCCGCTCACCATGCCTGTCACTATACCTCTATGGATGGTGGCGTTAGGGGCTATTTTTTGTACGGTGTTGGGCAAAGAGATTTTTGGCGGTACGGGCATGAACTTCATGAATCCGGCGTTGTTGGCGCGGGCATTCATGTTTTTTGCTTTTCCCGCGTATATGTCGGGAGATATTTGGACCGACCTGTCGCCCGAGGCGGGTCATGCGCTGGTCGATGCGTATTCGGGGGCAACGAATTTAGTGACTTTTGATGCCAATTTTATAAAACTCCCTTCAGCAGCTGATATGTTTTGGGGATTTGAGCAGGGCTCTATTGGTGAAACCAGCGCTTTTGCGTGTCTGATGGGGGCTTTGATTCTCATTGGTACGGGGATTGGCAGTTGGCAAATCATCGTTTCCTGCGTGGTTGGGGTGTTGGTGATGGGGTTGTTTCTGAACGCCTTAGCGCCAGCCGATATGCCCACACACGCCATGCATACACCCGCGTATTATCATTTGTTGATGGGCGGCTTTGCGTTTGGGGCGGTTTATATGGCTACTGACCCCGTAAGTGCCGCTCAAACAGAAACGGGTAAATGGATTTATGGCCTCTTGATTGGGATGTTTACCGTCATCCTTCGGGTATTTAATCCCGCCTATCCAGAGGGAGTGATGCTGAGTATATTGTTGATGAATGTCTTTGCTCCTTTGATTGACCATCTTGTCGTAGAACAACACATCAAAAACCGCAAAAAACGTGCATAGCAACCAATACACCCTGATTTATGCCGCCGTTTTGTCGGTCATTACCGCAATCGTGCTGGCCGTGGCTGCCGAAGGGCTTAAACCTGCACAGGAAGCCAACATTGCTTTGGACAAAAAGTCCAATATTCTGCGGGCGGTCAGATTGGCGTACGACGAGCGTACCCAAATCGAAAATACCTATGCCGAACGGGTGCAGGAAATGGTCATAAACGC
>JAIXUT010000198.1 GCA_027483385.1 Alphaproteobacteria bacterium | reverse complement strand
GCGGGCGTTTCAGCGGCCGCTTGGCTTGGGGCTGTGGCAGGGGTTTCAGCGGTACTTGCGGGTTCTGCGTCGCCCATCGCGCGCAGCGGCTTGAGTGGCACCCCCCGCATTTGCGGGCACTGGTCTTCATACTTTTGTTTGGCTTCGTCGGTCAGCTTGCTTTCATCGCGCTTGGCATCTTCGGCCAAAATTAAACATGCCTTTTCACCAACCTTGCTGGCTTCTTCGCCGCCTTCGTTGGCTTGTACGGGAAGCGAAAGTATTATTCCGCCCAGCAGCACCAAGGGCCATACATAGAATTGGTGGTTGGTGTCAGCGCGCAAGGTTAGCATTTCATCAGGTCGCAGGCCCGCAAGTTCGGGCTCCCACGCAGGGTTTCTTCCAGCTTGGCTTTTTCTTCTTCGGCACGCTTGGCAGCTTCAGTGGTAGGTTCAAACCCGCCGATGCGGCCCTTGTTTATTTCATTGGGCTTAAGGCCAGTCGTGGGGTTCACCGGTGCGGTGGCCGGAGTGTTGGTGGTTGGCAGCGGGCCGAAAAGTATCGGCAGGTTCTGGCTTGGGGGTGCCATCGCCTGTTCCTGCCACATCGGGTTAAAGCCGGTCATCGAACCACCCACCGTGTCATCGGTAAAGGTGCCGCCGCCAATCGTGTAGCTGCGCCCTGCACCGCCGCTGGCCGCACGGTTGGCCGCATAGGTGCCCACCGGCACGCGGGTCAGCGGCATGCTGGCCATCACGGTATCGGGGCTGTCGGTACTCAGGCGGGCAAAGGCATCGCGGTACACGGCCTGCGAAGCACCAGCGGTGGTGTTGTAGTAACTGAGGCCCCGATTTACATATTCCTGCACCCGCCAGCTGCCCGAGTGGTGATAGATGGCGTAGTTGCAGGCCCCGAAGCTGAGGCCACGGCAATCGAGTGACCCATTGTTAAACTTGTCCAAGCGTTCTTGGGTACTGCGGGAAAGCACCAGCATTTGGGCGTGGGCGTCATCGCGCTTGTCGGCGCAATCGGCCTGCGTGGTGTTCAGGTACTTCTGGCATTCTTTTCTCCAAGTCCCGTTAATATACTGCCCTAAGCCGTAAGCTGAAGATTCAGGGTTTTGGGCAGTTGGGCGGAACGAGCTTTCCTTGTTAATGGTGGTGAGGGTGTTGGCACAGGCTTCCTCGCTCATCAGGCGCGGGGAACCGTTGGCGACTGTCATGCCGCGGCAGGCGGCCAACAGGTGGGCAGCGGCATCGCGGCGGTTGGTCGGGAAAAAGCCCTGCTCAAGTTTTTCTAAGGCCGTTTTGTTGCCTAACGTACCTTGGGCGGCGGCGACTGCCTCGGCATCGGATTTTTCATTTGGCGCAACTTCACTGCTGCCGGCTGGAACCGTTTTTTTCGATTTACCTTCCGCCGTTTCCTCGGCTGGCTCGGTCTCGCCATCGGTCAATTTTTTAAGAGCCTTCAGCGGCGCACCCTTGTTAAGCGGGCATTCTGCTTCGTACTTCTTTTTCGTTTCTTCCGTCAGCTTACTTTCATCGCGCTTGGCATCTTCGGCCAAGGCCAAGCAGGCCTTGGTGCCTGCATCGGATTCAGCCGTAGCTTTGGCATCGGGTTTGGCTTCCTCGGCCCACAAACTGGTGCCACACAGTGGCAGCAACGCCACCCCAAGCAGGGCCACAAGATATTTCATAAAGTAAGTATGGCCACTGGGGCCGAGCTTTTCAAGGTTACGCAATGGGCAGCCTGGGCAATTTCACCGATGTTGTGGCGCAAATACGCCATTGCTTGGCCTCTTCACGGCCCCCAATTGCCCTCATCGCTGGCCCCTGCCCGCCCAGTGGCCTAAAGTGCGTCATCAACAGAAAGCCCAACACCATGCCGAACCCAGCCGCTAACCCAAAGCCCCGCGCCTGCAAAAGCTTGAATGAAATCAAGGTGGGGGATGAACTCCGTCAGCCCTACACCATTACCGACGCCGACGTGCAAAAGTTTGCCGAAATTTCGGGCGACTTCAACCCTGCCCACTTTAACGAAGATTACGCCAAAAATACCGTCTTTAAGGGCCGGATTGCCCACGGGATGATCTCAGTGGCCAAGTTTAGCGGCATTTTTGGCATGGATTTGCCGGGCTTAGGCGCCATCTGGGGCGCCCAAAGCGTGAAGTTTTTGGCGCCTGTGAAGCTGAATGAACCCCACGTAGCGATTGCACGTGCCAAGGAAGTGGCTGAAAAGTTTGTGATATTTGAATGCTGGGCAGAAGATGCCACGGGCAAGCGGGTGCTGGAAGGCGAAGGGACGCTTTACCCGATTCCGCAAAAGGTGAAGGACGCCATGGCGCCCGAAGCCCTGAAAGCCTTGATGGCCTAACGCCATCACACCTAGGCCTAATTTGCGGTGCTGTTTAACCCGCCTTGCAAGGTGGCGGTGGCGAGCAGCTGCCACTTTTGCGAGGCACTGATTTGCGGCAGACCAAAGCTGTAGTTCACGGCCGTGCCCGCCAACAGGCCAAAGTATAGCTCGGCGGCCTGTTCGGGGGCCACATCGGGGGCCAGTGCCCCTTGGGCTTCGCCAAATTTCAGCAGCTGGGCCATCTGGCCACGCAGCTTGGCGTTAATCAGTTTCAGGCGCTCGGCCAGCGGGGCGGCTTCGCTGGCGCCACCGCCCAACATCAGGCGCGCCAGCCCAGGGTGGCCTTCCAAAAACGCCAGGTGCTGTTCGAAGACCATTTGCAGCCGTTTGGGCGTGCTTTCGGTTTGCTTGGGCACGGTATTGAGCGGCCCCAACAGGTTGGCTTCCATATAGCCGGCAATGGCTTCAAAAATTTCATCCTTGCTGGTGTAATGGCGGTAAATGGCGCCATCCGTCACGTGGATTTCCTGCGCAATCCGTTGCACGGTAATGCGGTTGGCTGGGTTTTCCAGCAGGGTGGCCACGGCTTTCAAAATTTTTAACTGGCCAGGAGTCATTTCGGCGGTGAGCGCCATCGTTTTCGCTTTCAAGTAAGGTAAGCGCCTGTTTACTTTATCTGGTCGGTGTCGTCAAGCGGGGCCAGCTTACGCATTATCAATGAATTATTTTTGTTGCACTCGTAAACCCAGAGTGCTAAATAACCAGCGTTGCGTTGCTGTAGCTGCCTTAAAGGCGCTGCATGAACGCTGTTCAACCGCAAAAGAACGGAGAACCCGATGAGTACCCTAGCTGCCAATGACATAGTAAATAAGATCCAACCTTTAAACGACCGCGTGGTGGTCAAGCGCCTCGAAGCCGAAGACAAAACCAAGAGCGGTATCATCATCCCCGATAACGCCAAGGAAAAACCCCAGCAGGCCGAAGTGCTGGCCGTAGGCCCTGGCAAATATAACGAAGATGGCGACGAGCGCATTCCCCTTTCCGTGAAGGTGGGCGACAAGGTGCTGTTTAAAAAGTGGGGCGCCGATGAAGTGAAAATCGACGGCGAAGAAGTGCTGGTGCTGGCCGAAAGCGACATTATCGCGATTTTGAAATAATTAACATTTAACAGGAGAACCTACCTATGCCCGCCAAAGAGTTAAAATTCGGCACCGACGCCCGCGCCAAAATGTTAAGCGGCGTCAACATTCTGGCCAACGCCGTGAAGGCCACCCTGGGGCCCAAGGGCCGCAACGTGGTGCTGGATAAATCGTTCGGCGCCCCGCGCATTACCAAGGATGGCGTGAGCGTGGCCAAGGAAATTACGCTGGCCGACAAGTTTGAAAACATGGGCGCCCAAATGGTGCGCGAAGTGGCCAGCAAAACCGTCGATGCGGCTGGTGATGGCACCACCACCGCCACTGTGCTGGCCCAAAGCATCATTACTGAAGGCACCAAAGCGGTGGCTGCGGGCATGAACCCGATGGACTTGAAGCGCGGCCTCGATGCCGCCGTGCAAGCCGTGGTGGCCGAGCTGAAAACCCAGAGCAAAAAAGTGGGCAAGGGCGATATTGCCCAAGTGGCCACGATTAGCGCCAACGGCGATGCCAGCATTGGCGAAGATATTGCCCGCGCCATGGAAGCCGTGGGCGAAGAAGGTGTGATTACCGTGGAAGAAGCCAAGGGGCTGGAAACCACCCTGGAAACCGTGAAGGGCATGCAGTTTGACCGCGGGTACCTGAGCCCCTACTTCATCACCAACGCGGAAAAAATGCACGCCGAGATGAAGGACGCTTTAATCCTCATCACCGACCGCAAGATTTCGAGCCTCGAGCAAATCCTGCCGATTCTGGAACCCATTGCCCAGGGCGGGCGTGAGCTCCTCATCATTGCCGAAGACGTGGAAGGCCAAGCGCTGGCCACGTTGGTGGTGAACCGCCTGCGCGGTGGCCTGAAAGTGGCGGCTGTGAAGGCGCCGGGCTTTGGCGACCGCCGCAAGGCCATGCTGGAAGATATTGCGGCCCTCACGGGCGGTACCGTGATTAGTGAAGACACGGGCATGACGCTGGAAAATATCCAGCTCGCGCACCTCGGCAAAGCTGGCACGGTGACGATTACCAAGGATCATACCACGATTGTGGAAGGCAAAGGCGATAAGGTCGCTGTGGATGCCCGCGTGGCGCAAATCCGCCAGCAGATGGAAGAAACGACCTCTGACTACGACCGCGAAAAGCTTCAAGAACGCTTGGCCAAACTGGTCGGCGGCGTGGCCGTCATTAAAGTGGGCGGCAGCACCGAAATTGAGGTGAAGGAAAAGAAAGACCGCATCGATGACGCCCTGGCTGCCACCCGCGCTGCGGTGGAAGAAGGCGTGGTGCCAGGCGGTGGTGTGGCGCTGATTCGGTGCCTGAAAGCGCTGGACGGCGTAAAAACCATGAATGCCGACCAAAAGGTGGGTGTGGAAATCATCCGCAAGGCGCTGGAAACCCCGCTGCGCACGATTGCCAGCAACGCGGGCGAAGATGGTGCCGTGATTGCCGGCAAGGTGAAGGAAGGCACGGGCACCTTTGGCTACAACGCGGCCACGGGCGAGTATGTGGATATGGTCAAGGCCGGGATTATCGACCCCGCCAAGGTCATCCGCGTGAGCCTGCAAAACGCAGCCAGCGTGGGCGGCCTGATGATCACCACCGAAGTGATGATCACCGACCTCCCCGAGCCCAAAGCTGCTGGCGGCGCCCCCGCCGGCGGCATGGGCGGTATGGGGGGGATGGATTTTTAAGTCTGTCGCATCCTAAAAATTCGGCCCCTTGTGGGCCGTTTTTGTTTGACAACAATATTAATATTGTACACATCTAAGCTTAGAAATTATTATGACCGAAACAGGGACCATTTTCACTGACGCTTTTTTAGCGAATGAGTATAAAATGCTTGTTGAAAACATGCTTTCATTTATTGGTGTTAAAAGACCTTTTCCATCTAGGGTAATGCTATGGGAGAGTAATTTCGGAGGTGACAAACTCTCTATAACAATAGATGAATCTTTAATTAATTATTTATGGAATATTAATTCTAGAACTACAGAATACTCGCCAATATTTGATATAGAAACGTTAAAAAAGTGGAACGCGTTAACAATATTTGCCTGTGGTAAATACGTAAATATTACCGATTTAAACGGTAATAGTGATAAAATAGTTCCTCCCACCATTATGGATAATGTTTATCTATCCAGTTTTGCTGCATTAGCTGGATTCCCATTATTGGAGAATATAGCAAGAAAAATATCAAAAAAATGGAATAGTGACGGAATAATTACCGATAATTTAAATAAAGAAATCTATAATTTAAGAAAAAGTTATAAAGCTGGTGATACAATAAGTTCGTTTAAAGATAAAATGATTATAATGTTGCATCTTTTACCAAAAGAAACTCAAGAACAATGGTACGATTTTGATAATCTTACTAGACGACCTGTTATATTAGGAATAAAACACGATCCTATACCATCTTTGTTTGAACGGCTGCATAAAAGACGCAATAGCTGGGCCCATGGCCAAGAATTTGAAGGGGAAGAGGGTATCCTCATAACCCTTATAATAAGATTTTTATATTTGCATTGTGTTCTTTATAAAATTCAATAACAGGTAAAATTGTACAATTTTTGATTTGATTATTTTTCTGCCGCCCACAAATACACCCCCAAATCAATCTTCCCCGCCGCATCAAACACAATCCCCTCACTCTCCAGCAAGGCGCGCTGCAAGTCATCGCCGCCGCCGCGGGAGAAGCTGTAGGAAATTTCCCCCAGCCGATTCACCACGCGCTGCCAGGGAATGGGTTGGTCGGGCTTAAAGAGGTTCGCGCCATCGAGCGCCGACAGCGCGTATCCCACCTGCCGCGCGCCGTTGGGGATGCCAGCCAGGCGGGCTATCTGGCCATAGGTTGCAACCTTGCCTTTGGGGATTTGCTTCACCGCCGCATAGATGGCTTCGCGGCTGTTATTAAGCTTGGCGGGGGGCGTGGCAGGTGGCGGCACCATGGCCCTGGCCGTTGTTATGCCTGAACGAGGGCTGCCAGCGCCGTCACGCAGCGCATGTTGCCGCACAACAGCGTTTCGCCCGCGGGGGTGGTTACAAGCTTGGTCGTACCGCCTGCTTCCTTCACCAGCAATTCAATGCCCAGCGCTTCGAACGGGGTGAAGCGTGTGGCGATGGCGGCATCGGCGGTGCCAGCGGCCACCTTTAAGGCATCGGCCAGCAGGTTGCCCGATTTGCGCGTATGGAACGGCGTGGCGTCGCCGTGCTCCATCAGTTTGAGCGTTGCGGTGTCGATGCTGCTCATCGGCAGCTGCACCACGGCGTCGGGGAGGTCGCGGCCAGAAACGCGCAGACGCCCACCGGCATCAGCCATGCTGCCTTCGCCCGCGGCGGCCAGCACGGCATCTTCGGCTTCACTGAGCAAAATCCCGAACACCGCCAGCTTGCCGTTGTGCATGTACCCAAGGGCGGGGCCGCTGCAAGGGTTGCCGTGCTTGGCGTTGCGGTGGCCAGTTAACGCCTGATAGACCCAGCCCGTGGCGGGTAATTCTTCAGTGGCGCTGCTGACGGGCTGACCCGTGGCGGCCAAGAGCCCGCGCAGGGTTTCGGCCAGCTGCTGTTCCAGCTTGGCAATATCCTGTGCGGCGGCGCTGGGGTTGACCTGAATTTTGGCCTGCACCCCCACGCCGCGAATCAGCAGCGGGCGGCATTTGGCTAAGGCCTTGCGAATCAGGGTAAGCTTGGGGTTGGTGGGCGCCTTGTGGGCGCGGCCCATAGATTGTGTGGGGCTTTGCATCTTAGGCGCGGCCTGCAAAGGTGGCATCAATGGTGTTCACCACAATCGTTTCGCCCGCCGTAATATAGGGCGGCACCTGCACGCGGGCGCCGTTGCTGAGTGTTGCGGGCTTGTAGCTGGAGCTCGCGGTTTGGCCTTTCACCACGGCGTCGGCTTCGGTCACTTCAAACTTCACTTTGTCGGGCAGGTTCACGGCAATCGGGGCATCCTGGTAAAATTCTACCATCACTTCCATGTTTTCGGTCAGCCAGATGGCCTGGTCGCCCAGCATTTCGGCGCTGATGCTGACTTGCTCGTAGTTGCTGTTATCCATGAAGGTGTGGTTGGTGCCCTCGGCAAACAGGTATTGCATCGGGCGGCCTTCCAGCTGCGCCTTTTCAACCGTATCGGCGCTGCGGAAGCGCTCGTTCAGTTTGGTGCCATCGGTGATGCACTTCATTTCCACCTGCATGTAGGCCCCGCCCTTGCCTGGCTGGGTGTGCTGGATTTTGGCCACGCGCCAAAGCTTGCCGTGGTAATCTAAAATCATGCCGGGGCGGATATCGACGCCAGAAATTTTCATGCTACTACCCTTACGTTGTTGCCTTCCCTAGCCTGTTGCGCTGGGTAAATCAAGCGATTAAGCTGCCCTGCATGAAACGCATATTCCTGGCCTGCTTGCTGCTGGTATTCCCCACTTGGGCCGAGCAGGCAGTGTTAACATATGCGGTGGAAGGGCATGCAACCCCCCTCACCTTCACCACCTTGAAGGGTACCCCCCGCACTTTTGCGGTGCAGGGTTTGCCCTTTCCGGGCGAGGTATTGTGGCGCCCAGACACCGACCAACTGGCCTACCGCCACCCCGCCGAGGGCAGCTGGCTGCTGGCCACGCCGGCGCTGTTGCAGCCTTCAGCCGTTTCCACCAGCACGTTGCCGCGGGCGGCAGGCCCAAATTTTCAGGGGGCGCCCACCCAGCGCTGGGCGCAAAACCGTGGCAGCACAAATTGCGGCGTGCTGTTTGGCAGTGCCACTCTGGGCCAGCAACAGGGCCTGAATGTGGGCGACTTCCAACAGCTTTACCGCCTGCTGTACTGGCTGAATACGGGTGAAACACCCCAAGGCTGCGGCAACGCCATATCGCTGGCGGCCACCGCGCCGCAAGTTGGGTTACCCACACGTTGGGATAGCCCACTGGGCCGCATATTGTTTCAAGGGGTGGCATTGGCACCTGAAAATTTAACCCCCGCCACTTGGCCCAATTTCACTTTCCCGGTCACGCCCGAGGTGCGCTTGCGGCTGCTGCTGGTGCAGTTGCCCGTGCCCGCCCGGGCGGCGTTTATGCAGGCAACTGCTACCTTGCCTTTGTTGGGGCAGATTGAGAAATTAACGCAAATTTTAAACAAAATGGCGGCCAGCAGCCCACACTAAAAAATCGAGGCCGCACTGGGGCGGCCTCGGGGTTCGTGTTTTTCAGAACTTCAGTATTAGTCCTGAATGTCAGGGTTGTACCAACCGCCGCCGCCACCCCACCCTGTGCTGCGGGGTGGTTTGCGTAAGGGTTGCGGCCCGCCCACTGGTACGCCATCGACGCGCACTTCGCGGCACGCGGCCTCGGGTTCCAACTCCCTCGGTGACTGCGGGCAGTTGGTATGCCGCGTTAAATCGGCTTGTGGAGGGGCGGAAGATGGCACGAAGTAGCCGTCTTTCTTGGCCATCAGAGACCTCCCACCGGTTCGTAGCTACCCGCGCGCGACTGCGGCTCGGGCGGATCGTTGCCCAAAGCCCCATCGGCCTTGACCGTGAGAAGGTCGGCGGCAGCATCCGGCACAATCATGCAGGCTTCCTTGCGCGCAGGTCTGCGGGCTTCGGTCTGCGCGTCCTGCAGGTCGAGTTCGTTTGGTGCCATGTCTACCATTTGGTAGCTCCATTGCGTTGCGGCGGGGGTGGCCCGCCTCGGTTTCGGAAGTTTTCGGAAATTACTCTGAACTCATCACACGAAGCGCACCACCCACAAGCCGTTTAGGCGACCCAGCAGGTCGCGGTAAATCGGTATGTGTGTTTCGTGCAGTTCATGCTTGGGGATTAAACCAAGTTGCGGCGGGGGCTGTCAACATAAAAATAAAGGAACTAGATCCTGACCTGCGTCAGGATAAACTCGGTGACCAAAAACAAACAGCCCCAAGAGGGGCCGTTGGTTTTTGACCTCGTTTACTTCTTCTTGCCTTCTTTCATGGAGATGTATTCCCCAACATAGCGCACGCCCTTGCCCTTGAAGGGTTCAGGGGCCCGCTTGCCACGCACGATGGCGGCGAATTGGCCAACCGCTTGCTTGTCGGTGCCAGAAACCGTCAGTTCGGTCTGGTCTTTAATTTCCACGTTAATGCCGTTAGGGATTTCCAAGTCAATCGGGTGGCTGTAGCCCAGCGTCATGTTCAGGCGTTTGCCTTGCAGGTTGGCGCGGTACCCTACCCCAATCAGCTTCATCGGGATGCTGTAGCCCACCGTCACGCCTTCGAGCATGTTGCGTACGATGGCCCGCGCGGTGCCCCAAGCAGCCGAAAGCTGTTTGGGGTTGCCGGTGGGCACAAAGTTCACTTCCTGCCCGCCGCCTTCGGCTGGCGCCAAGCTGGCCGCGATATCTTGCGGCAATTGCTCGGTCAGCTGGCCCTTGGCACCCTTCACAGCCACAGTGCGGCCGTTAATGGTCACTTCCACACCGGCTGGCACGGCCAATGGTTTTTTTCCTACGCGCGACATGGCGGAATTCCTTACTTTTAACAATTACATTACTTGGCAGAGCACTTCGCCACCCACGTTTTGGGCGCGGGCTTGGGCATCAGTGAGAATACCCTTGCTGGTGCTGACAATCGTGACGCCAAGGCCGTTGGCCACCATCGGCAATTCCTGCGCGGCACTGTAGGTGCGCTTGCCAGGTTTGCTGACGCGGTTGGCCCAGGTCATCACGGGTTGGCCTTGGTGGTACTTCAGGCTTACCACCAGCGTTTTGGCGCCATTGGTAGCGGTATCTTCAGCCACATCGGTAATGTAGCCTTCGCCTTTTAATACGTTTAAAATTGCAGCCTTCAGCTTGCTGGCAGGCACGCGCACGCTGGCGTGGCGCTGGGCTTGCGCGTTGCGCAGGCGGGCGAGCATGTCGGAAATCGGGTCGGTCATCATGGGTATTTCTCCTCGTTCCTACTACCAGCTGGCCTTGCGCACACCGGGCAACAGCCCCGTGCTGGCAAGTTCGCGCAGCTTGTTACGGCTTAAGCCGAAGCGGGCGTGATAGCCGCGTGGGCGGCCCGTCATCGCGCAGCGGTTACGGCCACGGATTTTCGCCCCGTTGCGGTCCATTGCCGCCAGCTTTTGGGAAAGCTCCATCTTCTCGCCAAGGTTGGTGGCGGCCAGAATGGCGGTTTTAATTTTCTGCCGCTTGGCGCCATCGCGCTTGGCAACTTTGGCGCGGGCTTCTTCGCGGTTGATCATGCAAACTTTGGCCATATGTTAAGCTCCTGCTTGGGCGGTTGGCGCACTGGTTTTGGGGGCGGCCGCTTGGGTACGGCTGCGGCGGAACGGCATCCCGAATGCGGTGAGCAAAGCGCGGGCCTCGTCATCGGATTTGGCGGTGGTGCAGATAATCACGTCCATCCCGCGCACCCGGTCGGTTTTATCGAAATCGATTTCCTGGAAGATAATCTGTTCCTTAATCCCCATGGCGTAGTTGCCGCGGCCATCGAAGCTGCGGGAAGGCACGCCGTCGAAGTCGCGCACCCGTGGCAGCGCAATGGTAATCAGGCGATCGAGAAACTCCCACATGCGCGGGCCGCGTAGGGTGACTTTGCAGCCAATCGACATACCTTCGCGCAGCTTAAAGTTGCTGATGCTCTTGCGGGCCTTGGTGATGGTTGGCTGTTGGCCAGCAATGAGACGCATATCGTTCAAGGCAAACTCGAGCAGCTTTTTATCTTCGGCGGCCTTGCCCACACCCATGTTCAGCACAATTTTGGTGATTTTTGGCACCATCATTGGGTTGCGGTAGCTGAACTGCTTGGTGAGATCGGCACGGATTTTATCGGTGTAAAGCTTGGAAAAACGCGGGGTATAACCCTTCACACCCACTTCGGCCTTGACCTGGGTTTGTTGCTCCATCACTTCGGTAGCGCCTGCGCCACCTTTCCCTTTGCTCTTGCCCGCTTTCGCGTTCCCGATCGGCCCTTTGGCCTTGGCGGGTGCAGCTTTGGTGGGGGCCTTCTTGGCGGTTGGACTTGCCATTGCTCAGTATCCTTTCTACTTGGACTTAGGCTTGGACGTGGTTTTAGCGGCGGGCTTAGTGCCCTTCGCCTTTTTAATCGTGTCGATCACTTCACCGCTCTTTTTGGCAACCCGTTGCTTGGCCCCTTCGGCAGTAATTTTGTAAGCAATTTTAGTAGCTTTACCGCTCTTTGGGTCCTTCAGCATCACATTGCTGGCATGAATCGAAAGTTCTTTTTGCACAATACCGGGCTCTTTTTGGGTCGCCGCAGCCTTGCGGGCCGAAAGGTGCTTCTTAGCCATCATCAGACCGCCAATAATCACGCGGTTGGTCGCTGTCAGCACGCGGGCAATTTTGCCGCCCTGGCCTTTGGCTTTACCACTGATGACAATAACTTCATCACCCTTCTTCAACTTGGATTGCAAGCTCGACATTACAGTACCTCCGGCGCTAATGAAACAATTTTCATGAACTGCTTGCTGCGCAGTTCACGGGCGACTGGGCCAAAAATACGGGTGCCCACGGGCTCGTTCTTTTTGTCAATCAGCACGGCGGCATTGCGGTCGAACCGAATTGCGGTGCCATCGGCCCGCATGGTTTCCTTGGCGCAACGAACCACCACGGCCCGGGCCACATCGCCTTTTTTTACCTTGGCGCGCGGCATGGCATCCTTGATGCTGACAATAATAATATCGCCAACCCGGGCATAGCGGCGGCGCGTGCCACCCAATACCCGAATGCACATCACCTCTTTGGCGCCGCTGTTATCAGCGACGTCGAGGCGGGTTTCCTGTTGAATCATGGGACCTGCTCCTCTGTACTATTTTTATGCCTGAACGTCGCTGGCGTTGTCGACGACCAGCTGACCAGCAGCTTTCACCACACGGTGCAGCTCGAAGCGCTTGAGCTTGGAAACTGGCTTGCACTCCACAATTTCCACCAGATCGCCGAGTTTGGCTGTCAGGGTTGGGTTGTGGGCATGGAACTTCTTGCTGGTGCGCTGAATCTTGCCGTAAATCGGGTGGCGGGTGGTACGGGCCACCGAAACCACGATGGTTTGGGCGGTTTTATCGGAAACCACGGTGCCTTGGAGAACGCGTTTTGGCATTACTTTTGCTCCTTCTTGAGCTGTTGAGTCTGGGCGGTTTTAAGCCGCGCCACCGCTTTGCGGACTTCACGCCAACGGTTTGGGTTGGCCAGTTGGCCAGCAGCTTTTTGGAAGCGCAGGTTCATCTGTTCCTTGCGCAGGCCCAGCAACGTTTCGGCCAGTTGTGCCGCGCTTTTGCCAATGAGATCGGTCATTTTCATCGTTTAGCTCCCGTGGTGACGTGTCACGATTTTGGTCTTGATCGGCAGCTT
>JAIXUT010000127.1 GCA_027483385.1 Alphaproteobacteria bacterium | reverse complement strand
ACTGCTAAAGCCTGGCGCGGCACTGATGTTTATATCGGCACTGCGGAACAGGTTGTAGCGCGTTGAACGGTCGGGCCCCGCCGTCGGAGTCAGCTGCATCAGGCTGCCCAGCGGAATCAGCTCGCCCGTGGTGCGGCTTTGCACTTTCAGTTCCAGCACGTCGGCGGCGTTGGTGCGGAACGGCGCGTCGGCCTGTGCAATCACCTGGTAGGTACGGCCAAACTTGTTAAAGTCGTTGATATACAGGCTGCCCAAGGCAATCTGCATGGTGGCAAACACATCAGTAATTTCAACACCCAGCTGCTTGGCCTTGGCGCGGTCGAGGTCGGCAAACAGCTGCGGTACGTTCACTTCAAAACTGCTGAACATCCCCGTCAGTTCGGGCTGTTGATAGGCTTTGCCAATCACGGCCTGCACGGTATCGTAAAGCGCCTTGTCGCCCGCATCGGCGCGGTCCTGAATTTCAATCTTAAACCCACCAATCGTGCCCAGGCCACTCACGGGCGGCGGCGGGAAGACCCCGATAAAGCCGTCCGGAATCGCACCATTTAACTTGCCCATTAACATGCCCGCAATCGCCGGGCCGTATTCCATCATGCTGGTGCGCTCTTCAAAGGGTTCAAGCCCAATGAACACAATCCCCGCGTTGGGCGAGGCACTGAAGCCCGCAATGCTAAGGCCGGGAAAAGCAATTGCACTTTGTACGCCTGGTTGTTCTAGCGCCAGCGTCCCCATTTTTTCAATCACTTCCTGCGTACGTTCCAGCGTTGTGCCAGGCGGTAACTGGGCAAAGGCTACCAGGTACTGCTTATCCTGCACCGGAATATACCCACCCGGAATCACCTTAAAGAGCAGCACCGCGAGGCCAATCAGCACCCCGTAAAACAGCATCCCCAAACCCTTACGCTGTAGAACCCCTGCCACCCCTGTTTGGTAGTGGCTGCTGCCGCGCTCAAACACGCGGTTAAACCAGCCAAAAAAGCGGCCAAAAATTCTATTGATGCCACGTGTTAGGGTGTCGGGCGGCGCCCCATGAGGCTTCAGCAACAGCGCCGAAAGGGCCGGGCTTAAGGTAAGTGAATTGAAGGTCGAAATAATCACCGAAATGGCAATGGTTAAAGCAAACTGCTGGTAAAATAACCCGGTTAAACCCGCAATAAACGCCAGCGGAATAAACACCGCACAGAGTACCAAACTGGTGGCAATAATCGGGCCTGTTACTTCGCGCATGGCCACCACCGTGGCATCGTGCGGGCTCAGTCCGTTCGCAATATTGCGCTCGACATTTTCCACCACCACAATCGCGTCATCCACCACAATCCCGATGGCCAGTACCAGCCCGAACAAGGTCAGGTTATTAATCGAAAAGCCAAACAGGTGCATTACAGCAAAGGTGCCGACAATACTTACGGGCACCGCCAGCAAAGGAATGATGCTTGCGCGCCAGGTTTGCAAAAATACCAGCACCACAATCACCACCAGCAAAATCGCTTCCATCAGCGTGCTGACAACCTTTTCAATCCCCGTGCGCACGAACTGGGTCGGGTCGTAAATCACTTCGTACTCCATCCCTGCGGGGAAGTCTTGGCTGATTTCCGCCATGGTGCTGCGTACCGCATCGGAAATACTGAGCGCATTGGAATTGGGCGCCTGAAAGACCGCCACCGCAGCGGCGGGTTTGTTATCGAGCAAGCTCCGCAGCGCATAGCTGCTGGCGCCCAATTCCACCCGTGCCACATCGCGCAGCCGCACCATCCCACCCTGCGGCGTGGCGCTGATAATAATCTCCTCAAATTCTTCAACCGTGCTGAGACGCCCTTTGGCCGTAATCGGTAACTCGAAGGCGGGCTGGCCATCGGGGCCACGCATCAGGCTGGGCTGACTGTTCAGTGTTCCTGCTGCCACTTGAATGTTTTGTTCGCGCACGGCAGCCACCACGTCGGCCACAGTCAGGTTGCGCGCATTAAGCTTCCCCGGGTTCAGCCACAGCCGCATGGCGTAATCACCGCCACCAAAACTGCGCACATCGCCCACGCCTTCAATTCGGTTTAATCTGTCAATAATATTCAAGGTGGCGTAGTTCCGCATGTACAAGGTATCATAGGTACCGTTAGGCGAAGTTAAGTTCACCACCAACGTAAGCTCTCCGCCGCCTTTGCTGGTCGAAACCCCAAGCTGCCGCACGATATCGGGCAGGCGCGGCAGGGCCTGGTTTACCCGGTTTTGCACCAGCTGCTGGGCCTGATCTTCATCGGTCCCAAGCCGAAAAGTCACGTTAATCGTCAGGGCACCATCGGTGGTGGCCTGACTACTCATGTACAGCAAACCCTCAACACCACTGATTTGTTCTTCAATCGGCGTGGCCACCGTATCGGCCACCACTTTGGGGGTCGCGCCTGGGAAAAACGCCCGCACCTGCACGCTGGGCGGCACCACATTGGGGTATTCCGAAACTGGCAGAATTGGTAATGCCAACAGCCCAAGCATAAAAATGAGCAGGCTCAAAACTCCCGCAAAAATCGGCCGATTGATAAAAAAGCGGGAGAAATCCATGCGCCTACTCCGCCACGGTGGTCGGTGAAGCTGCCGCATCTGCAGCAGGCGCCGCCGTAGATGCCGCAACAGGCGCGGTACCCGAAATTGGCAACAGCGTCCGCATATCGGCGGGTACAGGCGTCACGTCACTGCCAGGCCGAATCCGCATCAGGCCGTTCACCACCACGCGGTCGCCAGCTTGCAAATCGGGCGAGGTAATGGCCCGTAAGCCTTGGACCAATTCACCCACCTGCACAGTCGCCCGCACGGGCTGAGCGCCTTCCACCACCTTATACACAAAGCGTGTGCCTTGGTCGGTGCCGATTGCGGCATCATTGACCAAAAGGGCAGTTTGTTGCTTAGGCAACTGTACCTGCACCCGGGCAAACAAGCCAGGAATGAGCGTCCCTTCCGGGTTGGCCACCGTAGCCCTTACCCGCAGCGACCCACTCTGCGTGCCCAGGCTGTTATCAATCCCCGTGACGGTCGCGGCCAATGGGTAGTCGGCATCAGTGGCCAGCCCTACTTTAACGGGGGTACCACGTAGGCTCCCCTCGCCCGCTTGCGCCAGCTGCAAGTACGTCTGTTCATCCATTTCAAAATCCACAAACAGTGGCGTCACCTGCTGTACGGTAACCAGCAAAGTCGTGCCCGCCTGCACCACATCGCCCACTGTGACCTCCGCGCGGCCGACGCGGCCTGCAAAAGGCGCGGTAATCCGGGCCTGATTGCCCACAATCCCCACTTCGGTGCTGTTGGCGGCTGCGGCCAGGTAGTCGGCCCGGCGGGCTTCTAAATCGGCTTGGGAAATCGCATCCTGGGCGCGCAACACTTTCCCGCGTTCATAAGCCGCCTTGGCTTGCACCACTTGTGCCGCCGCCTGGCGATTTTGGGCGCCAAAGGCCCGAATATCCAGCGTCACCAACAAGTCGCCCTTGGCCACCAGCTGGCCTTCGGTAAAGTGAATTTTCTCAACCGTGCCAGCCACGGCGGTACGCACCTGGGCGGCAGCGGCGGCAGTCAGGCGCCCGGTTTGTTGAAAGGTTGGCTGAAAGGTCGCACTTTCCAGAGGTGCGGCCAACACGGGCATGGGGCCTTCTGGTGGGCCACCACCCCACTGGATGCGGTTAAAGTACCATAAGCCGCCAAGCGCCGCCAGCAACACACCCAAAGCCAACCAACTGTACCAACGCATTCCTAAAATCCCCATTCATTCAAGCCACCATAGGCATGTGCAATGGCCGCACCCTAGCCGTAATGAATACATACCGCAAGCGGTTTATTTCAAGGTTGATGAAATATATGCTGCTTGATTCTACTTGGTTTGGCGTACCGATTACTATAGTAAGTGTTGCACGCTCCGTGCAAGAGCCGCGCACACCGCTCTCCCAGCCTTGACTGTCCCTATCATCTATCATAGGTAATCTGTAAGTGCCGACGTAGCTCAGCTGGTAGAGCGGCGCATTCGTAATGCGTAGGTCGATGGTTCAAATCCGTTCGTCGGCACCATTTTCAAGTTTTATCCGTTAAACGCTTGACAAAATAGCCAGGTCTTGCCACAAGCCCCCTATCGGCCTCCCGGGCCTCTAAATCTGGCGTTGGGCCAGTGCCTTTGGGGGGAATCGTAACAAATTGATAAGGTTGACAGCGATGGCTGGATTCAAACTCAAAACCCGTAAGGCCGCTGCCAAGCGTTTTCGTAAGGCCACCGCCAACGGTAAAATTGTCCGCAGCAAGGGCGCGCACGGTCACTTTCTGGCCAAACGCGGGCAAAAAGCCCGCCTTTCGGCTGGGACCACCTACGTACACGACAGCAATTTTGAAGCCGTGAACAAGCTGGTGCCCGCCTTGGGCGCCAAGCGCAAGCGCAGCAAATATATTGCCAAGCAACTGAAGCGTGTGATGGCTGCCGCCACTGCCGCAGCCACAGCGGCCACCGATGCCGTGAAAAATTTAGTCAAATAACGGGAAAGGATTGAACACATGACCCGTGCCTCATTCGGTGCTGGCAACCGCCGCCGCCACAAAAAAGTTCTCGCCATGGCCAAGGGTTACCGCGGCCGCGCCAGCACCTGCTTTCGGGTGGCGATTGAAAAGGTTGAAAAGGCCCTGCAGTACCAATACCGCGACCGCCGCAACAAAAAGCGTGATTTCAAGAGCCTCTGGATCCAACGCATCAACGCCGCCGTGCGCCTCGAAGGCCTGACCTACAGCACCTTCATTCATGGCTGCAAGAAGGCCCAGATTGCCATCGACCGCAAAGTGCTGGCCCACCTGGCCGCCTTTGAATCCGATGCCTTCAAAGCTGTGGTTGCCAGCGTTAAGGCGGCTGGTAAATAACGAGCGCAATAATGCAAAACGCCGCCTCAGGGCGGCGTTTCTATTTGCGCATACTGCTCGACCAGCTTTGCATAGAGTTTTGGTTTTTCTCTTGCTAAACGATCAAGTAAATCGAGTATCTGTAATTGCTCAATCGATATAAAAGCGACAGCAGGTTCACCATAATCGGTGATGATGATAATTTTGCCTTCGAAGCGGGCCGCCTGAATAACCTTACTCAGGTTCGCCCGCGCTGCTCTGGCACCAATATGCGGATGATTTAAGCTGATGGGCGTACGCGATACATCCAGAGTATTTGGCATAGAGATACCTCGACAAAAACAGGGGTTGCGATGATTCGTACCCAAGGCTATACACAATTCATGGATTTTTCTCAAGCCCAACAGGCCATTCCCCAAGCCCCCACGCTGGCCGCACTCGAAGACCTCCGCGTCAGCCTCCTTGGCCTCAACGGTAGCATCACGGCCCAGCTAAAAGAACTTGGCAAGCTCGACCCCGAGGCCCGTAAAGCCAAAGGGGCGGAACTGAATCAGCAAAAAACCGCTTTGGCCGAAGCGATTGCTGCCCGTAAATCGGTATTGGAAGCCGCCGAACTGGAACGCCGATTGAGTACCGAGCGCGTGGATATGACCCTGCCTGCCAGCTCCGTGTTGCCTTTGGGGAAACTTCACCCTCTTTCGGTGGCCATGGAGGAAATTGCTGCCGCCCTGAAAGCGTTGGGCTTCGTGCATGCCTACGGCCCCGAAACCGAGACCGACGACTACAACTTTACCAAACTGAACCTGCCCGCGCACCACCCCGCCCGGCAAGACCAGGATACCTTTTACCTCACACCCTGGGCCGAACTGAAAGAAACCTACGTGCTGCGTACCCAAACCAGCAACGTGCAAATCCGCACACTGGAAGCCGTGGCGCCGCCCTTTCGGGTGATGGGCATTGGCCGGGTGTTTCGGCGCGATTACGACCTGACCCACACGCCCCAATTCCATCAAGTGGAAGGCATGATGGTGGAAGAAGGTACCACCTTTGCCAACATGGCGGCCATTTTAAGCGAATTTTTGCGCCGCTACTTTGGCCAGCAGTTCAAAACCCGTCTGCGGCCGCATTATTTCCCGTTCACCGAACCCGGCGCGGAAGTGGATATGGAGTGTGTCTTTTGCCACGGCAAGGGCTGCAAGGTATGCAAAGGCACAGGCTGGCTGGAAGTGCTGGGCTGCGGCATGGTGCACCGGAATGTACTGGCCGTGGGCGGGCTTAACCCTGAACAAACTCCAGGCTTTGCCTTCGGCGCGGGGGTTGAACGCTTGGCGATGCTGAAGTATGGTGTTCCCGACTTGAGGCTTTTCTACGAAAGCCACGGCCAGTTTCTGCGCCAGTTTGGCCAGGCACCCGTGGCGGCTGCGTAAGGGCCAAAGGGGCAACGCCAAAACCATACGAACGAACCACAACGAAACCAACAAAAACGAAAGCCTACCCGCATGAAAATCGCCTACGCCCTCGCCGCCGCTGCTGTTATCAGCGGTTGCTCTGCCATGCACTCTGCCACCTGCGTGCAGCCCGACCCAGTCCAACCCGCCAGCGCATGCTGGAACAAAGGCCTCGACTGCGGCACCGACATCCAAGATGCCGCCAACACCAAGTAGTGTTGTCGCCAACCAAACGGGCCCACGTGGCCCGTTTTTGTTGCCTAATTTATAAATCCCCGTTAAAACGGTGGCCATGAAACTTGTGCTTTCCTGGCTGACCGATTTTATTGACCTGCAACCAGGCCTCACGCCGCAACAATTGGCCGCAGGCCTGGTGCAGCTGGGCCATGAAGTGGATGAAATCCATGCCAATACCCCCACCTTTACTCAAGTCGTGATTGGCAAGGTGCTGGCGCGGGAACCGCATTCTAACGCCGAGCGCCTGGGCGTGTGCCAGGTTGAAGTGGCACCAGGGGTGGTGCAGCAAATCGTGTGTGGTGCCCCCAATGCACGGGCGGGGATAACCGTGGCGGTGGCGCTGCCGGGTGCGGAATTGCCCAATGAGGTGAAAATCAAAAGCAGCAAAATTCGGGATGTTTTGAGCGATGGCATGATTTGCTCAGTGCGTGAGCTTGGCCTGGGCGACGAACACGCCGGCATTTGGGAACTGACCACCGACCTCCCAGTCGGTACCCCATTGCACGCCATGTTGCCGCCGCCTGAAGTGGTACTGGAAGTGGCGATTACCCCCAACCGGGGCGACTGTTTAAGCCACTTGGGATTGGCGCGCGATTTGGCCGCACTGGGCCTTGGTACCCTTAAGCCATTGCCAGAAATCAGCCTGCAGGAAACCCCCACCTTCCCGCTGCAGGCGGCGATTGAAGCCACATTGTCTGGGCCCGCCTGCCCCCAGCTCAATTTACTCCCCATGATGGGCCTGACTGCCAACGCACCCAGCCCCGCGCTCATCCAAAGCCGCCTGCTGGCCGCGGGCCAGCGGCCCAAAAATGCGCTGGTCGATGTCACGACCTACATCATGCTGGCACTGGGTCAGCCATTGCATGCCTACGATGCCGACAAACTTCAGGGGAATACTCTGGTTGCCAAGCACGCCGCCGCCAGTGAAGAATTTACGGGCCTGACGGGCAGCAAAGCTACTTTAAGCACCGAGGATGTGGTGATTGCCGACCAAAGCGGCACCTTAGGCCTGGCTGGAATTCTGGGCGGTGCCAGCACTGCGATTACCGAGCGCACCACCCGCGTGGTGCTGGAAGCGGCGGTGTTCGATGCTGTTAAGGTTGCCCTCACTGGCCAGCGCCACCAATTGCACACCGACGCCAAAGCCCGCTTCGAGCGCGGTACCGACCCAGCCCTGGCCCAGTACGCCCTGCGCACCGCTGCGCACTTGTTGCAGCAATGGGCAGGCGGCACGGTGGGCGAAATGGTGACTGCAGGCGAAGGCGTGGCTGCCCCCGCCCCGATTCGCTATCACCCAGCCTTCTTTGCCAAGTACATTGGCATGGGCGTGCCGAACGACCGTCAGCACAGCATCCTCACCGCCCTTGGGTTTGGGATTCGGGAAATTCAGGCGGGTTGGTTGCTCACTCCGCCCACCTGGCGCACCTACATGCAAACGCCCGAAGACGTGACGGAAGAAATTCTGCGCGTGGTGGGCTATGAAAGCGTCCCCCACCAATTGCCCCCCACCGCGCCTGCCCAGTTTGGCGTGAACGGCAAACTGATTGAGCTTGACCGCCGTGCCCGCAAGGCGCTTGCTGGGCAGGGGTTTTTGGAAATCCTGACCTATAGCTTTATTGGCGCTGCCAATGCCGCGCAATATGCCAATGGCCACACGCCCCTGATTGGCCTGGCCAACCCGCTGGCACAAACCGAAATGACGACCCTACGCCCCAGCCTGCTGCCAGGGGTGCTTGGCGCCTTGGCGAAGAATTTTGCCCAGTCCGATGTGGGCGCCGACGCCACCATTCAGCTGGCCGAAGTGGGCAAGGTCTTTCGGCCCACCGCCACCAGCACAGGCGAAGCCCTGATGGCCGCCGGCGTGCTGGCCGCCACGGGCGCGCGGCACTGGCAGCACTTGGGCGTGGTGCCCGAGGCCTTCCGCGCCAAGGCTGCCGCACTGCAGGTATTAGAAGCGCTCGGCGCCCCTGTAGCCAGCGGCACCACCCTGGCCGAGGCGCCACACCACTACCACCCAGGCCGCAGCGGTACGCTTAGCATCGGCCCCTTTGCGCTGGCGCATTTTGGCGAACTGCACCCAAGCCTGCGGGAGGGGCTGGAAATCCCAGCCTTCGCAGGCCCCTTGGCAGTGTTTGAAGTGTACCTGGAGCCGCTGCTAAAGCTGCAAAACAAAGCCCGTAGCTGGCAAAATAACCCCTTCCCACCGGCGCGGCGCGATATCAGCTTTGTGCTGCCCAACACCACACCCGCAGCCGCCGTGCTGGCAACTATTAATAAGGCCAGCAAGGGCTTGCCCAACGCCACCACCGTGCAGGCCGAAATTTTTGACTGCTACACAGGCGACAAGGTACCCGCAGGCCAGATGGCGCTGGGCCTCGCCTTCACGCTGCAAAGCCCCGAGAAAACCCTAACCGAAGCCGAGATTCAGGCAATTTTGGCCCCCATGATTGCTGCCGTGCAAACCGCCCACACGGCCTCGGTTCGTAGTTAAAACTTTAGAGCAACGCCTCCAATAATTAATTACATTAAAAGATGTGTCATTCAGAGCGAAGCGAAGAATCCAGGTCTTTCTAAAATTTTATAGACCTGGATTCTTCGGCTAAAGCCTCTGAATGACAAAATTGGGTGGCTATAGCTCATTACACTATGCTTAACTGTAATTACCAAGCCCTTGCAGCGGCCAGCGTGGGTGTAACGGCGCGGCCAACCCGCCGCCATCGGGCAGGCCTTTAAGCTGGCGCAGGGCGGCGGCGTAGGCAATCATCGCCGCGTTATCGGTACAGAGGGCCAGCGGCGGCGCAGTAAAGCTGGCGCCTGCAGTGGCGCACACCTGTTGCAACGCGGCCCGAATGGTGGCGTTGGCTGCCACACCGCCTGCCACCACCGCATGCTTCGCCCCCGTTTGCTGCAAGGCCAAACCAAGCTTGGTGGCCAGCACCATGGCCACTGTGTGCTGCAAGCTGGCGGCCACATCGGTAGGGGCATACACGCCACTTTCCACGGCCTGCCGTACGGCAGTTTTTAACCCCGAAAAGGAAAAATCGAGCACATTGGCCGTGCGTGGCTGTGGGAGAACCAAGGCCTGCGGGTTGCCACCCTGCGCCAATGTTTCCATTTTGGGCCCAGCTGGGTGGGCCAGCCTGAGCAATGCCCCGGTTTTATCGAAGCACTCGCCGACCGCGTCATCGGCGGTGGTGCCGAGCAGTGCGTAGTCACCCACGCCTCGTACCAAAATAAGCTGCGTATGCCCGCCTGTGACCAGCAGCAACACATACGCTTCGTGGCGACCTAAAAAGGCCTGCGCCAGGGTTTGGTCGGGCGCCAATAAGGGCGAAAGCGCATGGCCTTCCAGATGATTGGTCGCCAAAAACGGCTTACCCAACACCAACGCCAGCGTTTTGGCAAAGCTGGCCCCCATCGCCAACGCAGTGGTCAGCCCTGGGCCCGTGGTGGCGGCGATGGCATCGAGGCTTTCAAGCTTAAGCTGGGCTTGCTGCAGGGCCTCGCCAACCAAGCGCTTCAGGTGCAGCTGGTGGGCACGGCTGGCAATTTCGGGCACAATCCCGCCGTATTTGGCGTGTTCGGCGGCTTGGGTGTACACCGCCTGGCCTAAAATCTGGCCATACCCCTGCGCATCAATGGTTACCACCGCAGCGGCGGTATCATCGGCAGAGGTTTCAATTGCCAAAATGTACATGAGTGGGGTATACGGCCACAGTTTCACCCTGTCCATAAGGAGATTACGATGGGCATCTCGTTTCCTCTGTTTGGCTCGATTGAACACTACAATCCTGCCAACGCCCAGCACTTCCGCAGCCTGTGTGCGATTATCCAAGGCCGCGTGTTTCGTATTTGGTTTCGTGAACCTGCGCAAACAATGGTGGAAGCAATGCCGATTTATGAACAATTGGTCGGCTGGTTTCAGGCCGCCAAGTTCGATGACTACATCCCGCTCGCCGATTTCGAAGCGGCCGTGATGGACGCCCTACGCGACCAACTGGCCGCCGACCGCGAATTCACGGCTTCCTGCCAGCTGCAGTTCGGCAATTCCTAGCTCTTCCTTTTACTTTTGGCACACGGGGCACCAATAGGTGCTCCGCTGGGCGTGCGTGGCTTGCAAAATGGCAGTGCCGCACGTGTGGCATGGTTCACCCGCTCGGTCGTACACCCTAAATTCATCCTGAAAGTGCCCGGCCTCGCCGGTGGGGTGCCGAAAGTCGCGCAGCGTGCTGCCACCCGTGGCCAGGGCCTGTTGCAATACTTTTTTAATACTCGCCACCAGCCGCGTGCACTGGGTTTTACTTAATTCCCCCGCTGCAACACTAGGGTTTATCCCCGCGGCAAACAGGCTTTCCGATGCATAGATATTCCCCACCCCCACCACCACGGTGTTGTTCATCAAGGTCGGCTTAATGGCGGTGGTTTTACCCCGCAACGCCGCCTGCAGTACGGCCCCTGTAAAGCCAGCATCCAATGGTTCAGGCCCTAAATTTTGCAGCAACGGGTGGGTGTGCAGCGCGTGGGTGGGGATGCGCAGCAGCAGGCCAAAACGGCGGGGGTCGTTGAAGCGCAGTTCGGCAAGCCCAGTGGTAAGGATGGCGTGGTCGTGCTTGGCCAACGGCGGGTGAGGGTATTTGGTCAGCTGGGTGGGGGTGTGCGCGCCCCCCGTGTGCGGAAACACCGAAAACCGCCCGCTCATGCCCAAATGAATGAGGAGGGTATAGTCGTCATCCAGCGTGGCCAAGATGTATTTGGCGCGCCTAAAAAGCCGCAGCACGGTGCGGCCCTGCAGCAGTTCGGCAGCGGGGGTAGGCTGACGCAGTTTGGGCACACGGATTTGTACCATGGCCAGCCGTTGGCCTTCCAGGTGCGGCGCCAAGGCCAGCCGGGTGGTTTCAACTTCAGGAAGTTCGGGCATGAATTAAGCAGTAAGTCAGGGAAGGCCTTGGCGCAAGCGCCCGATTTGGCTAAGGTGCCTAGGTTAGGAAAGAACGCGCGTGGCTTGGCTCGATTTATTGATTATTGGCGTGGTGCTGGCCTTGGTGGTCAGTCGCTTCATGAATTTTAAACTCCCGACCGACACCCGCGATGCGGCCACCCGCAAGGCCGAGTTCGAGCAACTCTTTGGCCGCCGCAAAGGCCAGCGCGAAGCGCAGGCCAATACTGAAAGTACGCCCGAAGAGCTGGAAGGCTTTGCCGCCGAAGACACTGCTGAACATGCGGACGAACCACCCGCAACCCGCCGCAAGGCGGCGCCCGCCGCCAAACTGGGCGCCCGCGACGTGGCGCACTTGGAGGGCATCGAGCAAATCAAGGCGCTCGATAGCAACTTCGACCGCGCCGATTTCATCAATGGCGCCATCGCCGCCTACGGTTACTTTTATGATTGCTATAACGCCCGCGATCAAGAAGGGATTATCAACCTCTGCGGCCCGCAGTTCGAACAGCAAGTGATGGCCGAATGGGCCAGCAACCCCGCCAAAATTGTGGTGGAGGCCGAGCCCAAGGCGACGCTGCATGAGGCCCGCCTGAATGGCCGCACCGCCGTGCTGGAAGTGGCCTTTGTGGCCAGCCACCGCAGCGGCAAGGCCGCGCCGCAAGCGGTACGCAGTGTGTGGGTGTTTGCCCGTGCGCTCGGCAGTCCCGACCCAAACTGGGAACTGCAAACCATCCGCACCCAAGCCGATGCTTAATCTTTAAAGCCCTAAAATGCAAAAACCACTGGCCCTGAACTACGCCGTCCTCGGCGCAGGCGCTTGGGGCACAGCACTGGCCGATACTCTGGCCCACGCAGGCAATACGGTAAAAGTATGGGACCGCGACCCCCAGGTGGTGCACGAGATTCAGCACACCCACGCGAACTCCAAACGCTACCCAGGGGTGGCGTTGCACCCAAGCCTGACCGCCAGTACTGACCTGCTGGGCACCGTGGCCGCCGCCCAGATTGTGTTGGTGGCCTTGCCAAGCCACGTGAATGAAGATTTTGCCCAGCAACTGGCACATGTGCTGACCCCGCAGCACACCCTGGTGAATGCCGCCAAAGGCTTCCGCGAACGCGACGGCGCCCTGCTGCATCGGGTTTGGGCCGAGGCCGCGCCGCACACACCGCTGCTGGTGCTGACTGGCCCGACCTTT
>JAIXUT010000017.1 GCA_027483385.1 Alphaproteobacteria bacterium | reverse complement strand
TTGCTGAGCAATGGCTTTGACAGATTGATTCTCAAATCGGCTCATCTTGAATATCTCGACACTTTTTTCGGGTAATTTCTTCATTGCTTCTTCTACGGCTTTCGACAAATCGGCAAATTGAACGCTTTCATCGGTGACGTAGGATTGGCGTATTTCGTTGAAAATCAAATACTCCTGAAATTTTCGCTGCGTAATCTGCGACTTTACGTAGTTGGTAGCTAGATACTTGATCGATACCACCAAATAAGCACTCAAATGTCGGATGATGCTCTCTTGGCGCTTATGCCAAATCCGCTCAAACAGGTCTTGCACCAATTCTTCGGCTTCTTCACGGGTTCCCGTTTCGTGGTATGCAATGCCCAATAGCTTGTACCAATAGCGGTTATAGATTTCTTCAAAAGCAGATTGGTCACCACTTTTTAGAAAATCTACCAATTGCTCATCTGTTAGGTTGCGGTGCTTCATCTCAAAATACGGTCGTACTTGTATAGTCAATTAGCTAACCAAAATCCCTAAATGATTTTAAAAATTCTTTAAATAATTTTATGTTTTTGTTGAAATCGGCGCTTTTTAACCAAAAAGCGCCTTTAGTCAATCAAAGGCGCTTTAATGAAAAAGATAAATGTGCGTCAGGATTCTGACGCGCACTTGATTAAAATCCCGACAAAGCCGATTTTTTATAAGTGAGAACGTATTTTCCCGAGCCCACCGTAACTGTATTTAACTCCCGACGACCTACCAACTTGGACTTTACGGCCGTGGCGGTAAGGGCTTTGCCATTAAAAATAATGTTATTTGTTGGGGTTGGCGGTAGACAAATCGTAGCCGTGGTGTTGACGGGAACTTCGATGGTTAGGGTAATCATATCGCCCTTTTTTTGCCAAGCCGAAACGATGGTGCCGTTGATGGAACGGTGTGTAGCCCTTAATGAATTGATATTGGGGGCCATAACTTCGGGTTGAATAAGGAAGTTTTTGAAACCGGGCGAGGTCTCTTTGATGCCCGCCATGTTTTCAAACATCCATTCGCAAATCGACCCAAAGGCGTAGTGATTGAAGGAGTTCATGCCCGCAGGAAAACCGCCTTCACGCGTGAAACTGTTCCAGCGTTCCCAAATTGTATTGGCCCCGTTGGCAATCTCAAAACCCCACGACGGGTATTCTTTTTGGAACAATAATTTATAGGCTGTTTCACTGTTTCCGGTAGCCGAAAGTGCTGGCAGCATGGGCCGAACGCCCAAAAACCCCGTTGTTAGTTTATTGCCATTATTGACTACCAATTCATTCAGCCATTTGGCGGCTTTTAGGGTATGCGTGCTGTCCAAAAGATTCATGAAAATGGCGTTGGCGTAGGCCGTTTGAGTGTGGCCTTCAAAGCCCATTTCTCCGTCAACGTAGCCTTTCCCATTGCCGTAGGCGGCGGCGTTGCAGATAAATTTGCCTTCGGCGTTGGTGTAATGTTTCAAAAAAGCCGCTTTGACTTTGGCGAATACTTCTTTAAAATGAGCAGCCTCTTTTTCATCGCCGATGGCGGAAGCCATTTCTTGCATCAAGCTGGCCGAATACGCATAATACATCGTGGCTAGCATATCGGGCGGTGTTTTTTTGCCCACGCTCAGCCAATCGCCAAAGCCGCCTTTGGGGTCAACTTCGGCAAACGCAGTTTCCTTAAACACGTATTCACCTTTGCTTTTTGTTTCCAAAAACTGCATGAATTTCTTCATTTCGGTCCAGTGTGCTTTGATGATTTTGGTATCTCCGTACGACCTGAAAATTTGATACGGATAAATGATACCCGCTTCCATCCATCCCGGTGAGTACGTGTCTGTGACGCGCACCGAAGGAGCTGGGGCGTAGACGGGATAGGCGCCGTTGGCGAGTTGAGCATCGTTCAAATCCACCACCCATTTGGTGCCAAAGGCCGCAATGTCGTTGTTGAGCGTGGCACTTTTGACGTAGGCTTGAGCGTCACCTGTCCAGCCCAAGCGCTCGTCGCGCTGCGGGCAGTCGGTCGGAACTTCCAGATAATTAGACTGTTGTGTCCAGATGATGTTGTGATACAGTTGGTTGACAAAAGCGTTGTCGGTTTCAAACGTCCCCGCTTTGGGCGTGGCCGAGGACAGTACAATCCCCAGAATGTCCTGCATTCCTGGCGCGTACTTCAAGCCTTCGATTTGCACGTACTGAAAACCGTGGTAGGTAAAGCGCGGTTCGTAGATTTCGCCGTTGGGGTCACCTTTGGCGATATACAGGTCGGTACCCCGCGCTTTGCGCAGGTTTTCGGTCATGAGTTTACCATCAGGATAAAGCATTAAAAAAAAAAAAAAAAGGATAGAATCGCCTTTGGCGGCTTTGAATCGGATGCGAATCAGCCCCGCAAAGTTTTGCCCCATGTCAATCAAATAGGCATTTTTGCCCATTTGTTTAGCGTTTTTGGGCGTTAGTCTGGCCACTTCTTGTACGGGGTCGCCTGGGTAAACTTGGAGTTGGCGCTCGGTTTTATCCGAAATGGTAGTCACTTTTTTCCAAGTCGCCTCATTATAATTGGGTTGATTCCAGCCCGTTAGCTCTTTGGTTGCGTCGTAGACTTCTCCGTTCAGAATATCAGATTCTATAATGGGGCCGTAGTTGGCTTTCCACGTATTATCAGTCGCAATTATTGCTTTTGGACCGTTGGTGTATTCAATTTCCAATTGGGCTTTCAGGGCAGGCACATCGCCGTAAAAGTTTTTCACGACGGGATTTCTAACCAACAAAGCATAGCCCAAATACCCAGCATACCAACCGTAAGAAATGATAGAACCCAACGTGTTTTTGCCAGGTCGTAGTTCTTTACTTATGTCAAAGGTTTGATAATAAAGGCGTTTGTTGTAGTCGGTCCAGCCGGGAGTGAGATAATCTCTACCGATTTTCTTGCCATTGATTTGAAATTCATACAAACCTAGTGCTGTCACGTACAACCTTGCTTTTTTTACAATACCTTTTATTTCGACGTCTTTTCTTAGATAGGGGGCAGGTGGCAAATGGTACTCTTTACCTTTTCCTAAATGATTCAGATTGAGACCAATGAAGTCGGCTTTCCAGTCGTTTTTTTGCAATAAACCCATTTCCCAAGTAGCCGGAGCGCTCCATGGTCCTGGTTGGTTTTTCTTGTCCCAACTGCGAACTTTCCAAAAGCATATCTGCCGTGATTGAAGGGGTCTTCCTGCGTATTCGATTTGCGAAGTAGTGTTGCCCGTGACTTTTTTTGTGTCCCACAAATCTGCTTTTCCTTCCTCCAGTAGGGTAATGGAAGACGCCACCAGAATTTGATAGCCCGTTTGGTATTGACTATTGACCGCCGAGGTCAATTCCCAACTCAA
>JAIXUT010000168.1 GCA_027483385.1 Alphaproteobacteria bacterium | reverse complement strand
GTCAACCTTTTCGATTAGGTGAGCCACTCCTTTATGTCGAACGGGAAGATACCAACTAACATTTGGCTTGTTGTCCCAACTTGCATAATTCAGGAAAAGGACTTCCGCATTTTCGAAGTCTGTCTTTGTCGGCTTGTTCGGTTGATTTATGCGTGTGGATGCAATTAAATTATACGCATACTCAGTGTCTTTAACTGCTTCTAAAATTACTGCACCACTATAGTTGCCGTCAGCAAGTTTAAATGCCAGACAGTCACCCTTTTCAAAAACTGGTTGACGAATAACTTTTTTCTTTCTTGCCTTTGCTTTTGGTCTCTCGGTTTGCAGGTCAACGAGAAACTTGTCAAGAACAGCCTTTCGCTTTTTGATATCTTTTTCATCAGCATCAAGTTGCCGCCAAACTTCAAGGTCTTGCCCTGTCTCAATGATTTGACGTACTCTTTCAAAAACTGAATTGTCAAGTTGCTTGCACTCCCATTGTGCTTTAGCCAATGCAAACCAGAAGTTGTTCGCATCATCAGGGTCATTTATTAGTTCCTTATTGTCGCTGATTAACTTTTTTGAGATTTCTTCAACAGATAAGCCGTCATTGTACAAGTCGAAGAATTCGCCATAGATGTCGGCGTAAGTGTCATTTGATGATATGGCTGTTCCCCATGCTCCCATAAGATTTGAAGTGTTGGTTTAGAGTTGCCTACAACTCGCTGATTGAAGCACTTTCAATACAAAATACGCATTGCGTATTTTGTATTGTTAAAAGTATTTCATGGACTAAATTTACTCCAAAAGGCATTCTATAATATTAAAGTATGCTATATATCCTACTTATCATAAAATTCATGATTTGACTGCATTGCAAGTTGCTTTTATAGTCTGTATTTCAGCTATTTATCCTCTGATTTTCAGTATATTTATACGCCCCTCAGGGTGGCCCGGCGTTTTATGAGAATGATTTTAGTAGTATCAATTACTTTCAACACTTTTCAAGAATCGGTATCACTTCATGACAATAAATGTGCCTATCAGAATAAATAGACAGCCAATCGCCACTTTCCAACTGATAGGCTCTCTCAATATTATAAACGCCAAAATCAATGTAAGGGCTAAACTTGATTTATCAATGACAGCCACTTTAGCCACCGGGCCGGTTTCCAACGCTTTAAAATAAAACAACCATGACAAACCGGTCGTAATGCCCGATAGAATCACAAACAATAAACTCCTTTTTGAAATACCAATGAGTTGCTTATGCTCGCCGGCAGCGATGACGATCCCCCAAGCGATTACTAAAATGACGACCGTTCGGATAGCGGTAGCAACGTTGCCACTTATTTCGCTAATACCTATTTTAGCCAATATGGCCGTAAGAGCGGCAAAAAAAGCCGCAAAAAGTGCGTAGTATGCCCACATGCCTGTTGGTCAGTTAAAATCAATTGAAAAATAATGAACCCCCATCCGATAAGTATGGGCAATAGTCCAGCCGTTTAACAGACAAATTTGATGGACAATGGCCAATCCCAACCCGGTTCCCTGAGTATGGTTGGCACTTTTTGTGAACCGATCAAATAAATGCTCGGAAGGAAAATCCAACGCTGAACCGGGATTGCTGATAATGAGTTGTTGATCACTTAAAAAAATAGCTATTTCACCCGGCGAAGAGGTATAACGCAGCGCATTCGAAAGCAAATTGGAAAGCAAAATATCACATAAATGCCTGTCTGACTTTACAGTAACGGGGCACAGATTTTTAGAAAGAGTAATGTTTCGAACGGAGAACAGCTCTTCCATTTGTTCCAAATGTTGGCTGAGAAGTTCATCTACTCGAATCAATTGCTTCTCGGAATACACCTGATTGTCCAATTTAGCCAGCAACAACAGGTTACGATTCATTTTACTCAGTCGCTCCACGCCCGATTTGGCCTGCACAATATAACGCGCCATTTCTTCACTGACCTCTAATTGGCTCATCCGATCTAATTTGGATTGGATAATCCCCAAAGGAGTTTGAATTTCGTGGGAAGCATTTTCGGTGAATTCCCGAAGCGCCAGGTATTCGCGGCGACTTCGTTCGGTGAGGTCTTTGAGCGAATAGTGCAATTCTTTAAATTCAGTAATCGTGGAATCATGCCATTGCAGCGGTTGAGCCGAACGCACCGAGAATTGCTTTAGATTTTCCAGGTTCAAAAAGAAAGGTTTCCATATTTTTCGATTGGAGTAATAATTGATCAATACGCCGAAAAAAGCCATCCATAAAGCTACGCCCAAAAAAGAGATAAAAATGGTTTTATAATATCGTTCCCAGCCAATGTAAGAGGTCATGACCGTGATTTGATAATTACGTTGGTTGACTTTCTTGACAAGGGTGAGATAGTAATACCCTTCGTTTTCACGCTGCAATCGGTCGTAAATCAGCGTGTCTCCCAAGCGCTTATCGTGAGGAAAATCAGCAGAAACTTCTGAGACTGTTGTAAGTGGAAAATTGACTGTTTTGCCCTGAGCCACTTGGTCAGCGACCAGATCAGCCTGTAATTCAAGTTGTTCTTTGATCTCCGCCGTTACTTCCTGCCTTAACAAAAGGTATAGCGCAATACCCGCAATGGATAAAATGACGGCCATTGCCAACAGAAAATTTTGCGTGGTTTTATAAAGCAGTTTCACGCCGACGTAAATTTATAGCCCATCCCATAGACTGTTTTGATGTAATCAAATCCCGTATGCGCCGCGATTTTTTTACGCAGATTCATCGTATGTACATAAACGGTATCAAAATTATCGGCCATGTCATAGTGATCTCCCCACAGATGTTCGGCAATGGATTGCCTGCTGACCACCCGATTTTTATTGACAATAAAATAGAGCAGTAATTCATACTCCTTTTTAGTAAAATTCACGAGGGTTTCTTTGTAAAAAACGGTTTTGGCCACGGGGTCAATGATCAGATCATCGACGATGATTTGCGCATTCCCTTTGAATGATTTTCGCCTTACCAGCGCATTGACCCGCGCATTCAGTTCTTCCAAATGGAACGGTTTGGTGATATAATCGTCGGCTCCGAGGTTGAGTCCGACCAACTTATCGTTCAATGAATCTTTGGCGGAAACGATCAACACACCCGCTTCGCTGTGTTGCTTTTTGAGCATTTGCAGTAATGCAAGCCCATTGCCTCCGGGCAACGTAATGTCCAGAATAACGACATCATACTCATACAGCGCAATTTTGTCTTCTCCCGCTTCAAAGGACATTGCTTTTTCGCAACGGTAGCCTTGCTCGGTCAAGTAGGCCTCCATTTCATCCATCAGCAACGGCTCATCCTCAATCAGCAACAGTTTCATAGGCACGCTTCGCGTCGGTATTCAATCAAAATTTATAGTTATAGCCTATTCTGACCACTTGGGTTTCGTAATAGTCCGTGCTAATATAATTAAAACCGGCTCCCTGGATGGTTTTTTTGATTTGCATCGTATTCAGCAGATCGGTGGCATTAAGGTAAAACTCCCGTTTGCCGTTCTGCATCGACTTTTTTATCCCCGTATCCAACGAAAAGCGTTGACCTACTCTTCCCTGCGGAATCAGATCGGGCGCTAAATAAATAGCCGTCATTTGCAGGTCGATTTGTTTTGGCAAATGAAAAAGCCCATTCCATTTTATATTGCCCGACAAAAGCTGTTCGGTAGGTGCAGTAAACGTGTTGAGCGCGGGATATTTGTTAATGACACTGAACGCGTTGATCTGATTGCGGTAGCCGTTAAGATTCAGGTTGAACGAAAACCATTTAGACATTTCCTGCGACCACATCAATTCCAGCCCTGTATTGTAGCTTTTGCCGGCGTTTTGCATGATGGAATAGATCAACGTGCTGCCGGGAACGATGCTCGCAATGCGGGTAACGGTTCCCTTTGCCATGCGATGATAGGCGGCCATGTACAGATAACCTTTTGCCAAATTAGTTTTATAACCCAGCTCCAAGGTGTTGGTAAACTGCGGTGCTAAAGCAGGATTCCCCACTTTGATGATTTCGGCGTCGTCGTATTTGGGAAATACCCGAATATCCACCTCATTGGGTCGATCTACCCGACGGTTGAAAAACAATGAAATCTTGTTGCGATCATTGATTTTATAAGCCGCCCGCAGGTTGGGAAAGGGCTGCGTGTAGTGATAACCGTCACTTTTATAGGTGTTGTGATTGGGATCAACCAAGTAACGAACATCCACGTATTCCATGCGAAGTCCCGCTTCCAATTCGACCTTTGTATTCTCATAGACATAGTTGCCGTACAGCGCCGGAATATTTTCTTTGTAAGTAGCTTTTCCTCCTGCGTTGACATCCAGCGGTGAGTTTTGGCCCGGGATGAATTGCATATTGGTGGGAATCTGCCGCCAACGGTATTTCATTCCCGCTTCCAAACGCCCATAGCGAAGCGGACGCACATAATCAACCGTAAGGTCGATCACGTGCTCATCAGACAGCAGTTTGAACGCATCCAAACCCGTAAAGGTGGGCATGATGTTGGTAAAAAAGTACTTTTCATCTTCTCGGTGGAACGTATAATTAAGACCAAAATTCAATAAACGACCCGGCTGACTGAACTTGTGCTGAAAGGTAGATGCAGCCGTAACGGTGGTTTTCAGTTCATCTTCCAAAAATTGCCACAAACGTTTACGTTCCGTCAGGGTTTGATTGAAGAAAGGTTCGTCGCCGTCATCCAGGATTTTTTCACTGCTGAACAGGCCCGAAATGGTAAATAAGTTATTCGGATTGATCGTCCAATCCATCCCTGCCCGCAGGGTACTGATAGTTGTTCTGCGGTTACGTTTGGTTTGTTGGTTGATTACTTCGCCCGTGTCGTAGGTACGGGTGACAAACTCATTTTTGTTAAGCGTAGGCGTATATAAAACATCTCCCTGAAAAAAAGTATTGATATTCTTTTTGCGGTAATTCAGCGCCACTGAGGGATTAAGTTTAGGGGTATGTTGAAACTGAGGACGAATCCCGGGCAAATTCCCTCTTTTTATCCACAATGCTCCCAAGCCCGCCATCATTCCTACTTTCCCGTTGAATCCTTCCCGGTTGTTCTTTTTGAAAATAATATTGATAATTCCCGCATTGCCGTTGGCGTCGTATTTGGCGGAAGGATTGTTAATGATCTCGATTTTGTCAATTGCAGAGGCAGGAATGTTGTCCAGTCCTGTCTGACTGCCAAAGCCTGTGAGTGCGGTTTGTTTGCCATCGACCAGCACCGCTACTTTATCGCTTCCCCGAAGCATGACTTTGCCTTCCTGTACCGTAACACCCGGCAGATTTTGCATGACCTGCAAGATCGATCCACCACTTTGGGATAGATTGTTTTCCACCGAAAAGGTTTTTCGATCCAATTTTTCTCGGATCTCATCGGCTTGTCCTGTTACAACCACTTCGTTGAGCGTACGGGTATCGGTTTGCAGTTCAATTACTCCCAAATCAATGAATTCCGACAGATTCCCGACAAAAAGCGGTTGCTGACCGGAGACATAACCGATGGAGGAAAATTGTAATGCATACTTACCGGGTTTGATTTTTGCCAACGTAAAACGCCCGTCATCGCCGCTGATGGTTCCTCCCACGAACGCACTGTCTTGGGCATTTTTAAGAATAATAGTGACGAACGAAATAACCGCTTTGGTTTGGTTGTCTTTGACCATGCCCGAAACGTTAACGACCGAAAATTGAGCAAAAAGCGACGTTTGGAGTGTGAAAAAAAAAACAAACCAAAGCGTACATTTCAACGGAATTAAGTGGGTTCTTTGCACCATATTGTAAGATTTATGGCTCAAAGGTGAAGCTCAATTTTAAAGAAATTTTAAATTTTATACCGAAGAATTAGTCCGATACATAAAACTTTCGGTTTCAATCCGATTGTATATTATCTATTCAACATAAAATTCATTATAAGGCGCCTGTATATCCCTGAAATAGCTTGACACAAACTGTGTAAAGTTATGAAAGTGAGTAACTTCATTAATTTCAAGAAAAAGTACAAAACAGGAGTATTTAAATGGCATGTTGTCGAGTTGTATCGATTGGGTTTGGTCAGTGAGTTACAAATTTTGACTGAACCGCGCGGCGGACCGTTGAAAATCTCCCGTAGTTTGCTTAAAGATTGGAATCGTTTTTATCAACGCTATCGGCTGAACCGTTTTTACCCTCCTATCAAGCCCATTACTAAGATGAAAAATCCTACTGATGAGATTGCTTTGCTCAGAGAGCAATTAGCTCAAACCGAAAAATTACTTCAACAGGAAAAGCTCAAACGAGAAGCTTTAGATATAATGATTGGGATCGCTGAAAAAGACGGGGCTGCCCGCGCAGTTCAAGATTCCAATCCGAAAAAAGTCTGGCCGCGGTGGCGGACCACCCCAAACGGTAACCGAACTGAATCTACATCACCCCTTAGTGGGTATGCAGATACTCTGTGGGCTGTCGCTTCGGCGCTCCGATTGGGAAGAGCCGTCAGGCTTGGTATGATATGCAGAAGCGTGATGATAAACTGGACTTTCATAATATGATGCTATTATCTGAGGTTCTTCGATTAAGAGTAGACTTACCATCAATTGGCGTTGAAGTATTGCATCATCAATTAAAAGATTTTTGTCATCATCACAGTATTAAAATCGGTAGAGATAAATTACGTAAATTGCTGAGAGATAACAATTTATTAGTGAAACGTAAAGCCAGTCGTGTAAAAACTACCTGCGGGGCGGCCCGAGCCGTCTCATCATCACCTCTACAAGTATACTAACTTGATTAAAAAGAAGGAATTTTACGCTCCTAATAAACTGTGGGTTAGCGATATTACGGCTCGGGCCGCCCCGTTATTTGCCGTTAGTAAGGGGATTTGCTTATTTAAGCGGCCGCCGCGCGGTATGATAACCGACGCTTATTCGCGAAAAATTGTTGCAGGGCCGCCTGGCGGTTGGTCCTTACATGAATCGTTACAAGTGGAAGGCCCTTTAGCAGCATTGAAAATGGCCCTCGCAGCCAACAAAAGACAATTAAATAAAGACTTAATTCATCACTGCGCCGGCAGCCCGGTCTGATCGTGGAGTCCAGTATTGCAGTCGTAAGTATACAGATTTATTGAGAGTAAATAGCATTGCCATTAGCATGACTGAGCAAGGTGATCCATATGAAAATGCACTGGCTGAACGCATGAATAGAACAATAAAGCCGGGCGGCCGGTGCCGAAGAAATGCTGCTCAATAAGAGTTTTTTTTTTTTTTTTTTAGCAGAAGAAGAAGTCAGACAAGCTATTGAAAATTATAATAATCTCAGACCTCATGGAACCGGGTCGCCCTTTAGATTTGTATGCTGGTAATTTTCCAAGATTTAGTAGCTTGCCAGTAGCCAACCAGGGTGGGGTAACCTAACGGGTCGCCAAGGATTCGCAGACCTATGCTCCGATTCAGGTCCCCGCTCTGATTGACTTGCTTAGGCTCGGATAGAAAGACGGGTTTATGGCCCATTACAAGGGTTTGAGCATTGGCAAGTCTGTTGACTGATAACCAAAATTAACTTGTTTTATGAACATTTACCACTTTATAGGCATTGACATTAGCAAGGCTACACTCGACTGGGCGGTCTTTGAGGGTAAGACTATCATCTTGCAAGCCTCTACCCCCAATACTATTGCCGGCATTAAAACCGCACTTCGGCAACTAAAAACATTGCCGGGCTGGAATCCTAAACAGTCTGTGTTTTGTATGGAACACACAGGCATTGTGCGACACGAAGTTGCACGTTTTGAGTATGGATAATAATCCATTCGGTCAGTGCTCGACCGATCTTCAATCTGTAGGGGCGTCACGGGTAACGGTGGGGTCTATTGCAAGCGGATAAAGCCTAAGATGCGCGTCAATCCTTGACGCAAATCGGGCCAGAAGAAGACCGAAAGGGTGAATGCAAATGAACCTCTGATGAGGTGGCGTCAGTGTTGGTTACCGAAATAAGGATTGATACGGTAATGATGGGATAAACAGGAACATTCGGCGATTCCTTCGAATGGTGAGCACCCTAATCCCCGCCATAAAGGAGGCACCCCACCCGGTCGTATCTCAAACGTGTGGAACGTGGTAACCCCAATGAAGTCTGTACAAAGTGTACAGTAGGCCTGACCGTGAGGGAAGGCACAATCCTTCAGTGGGAACAGGAAAACCCAAGAAGCGAAAGCCGGCAAGCCGAAAGGCAACGGGAATCCACAACCGGCCGGATAGGGTAATACCTACCTTGAAAGAGGGCTGACGTGGGTTTGGTGGATGATCCCAAAGACGGAAGAATAGATTTTGAACATGGAGCTTAGTTCGATGCACCCTAATCCGGAAGCAAACCAACTCATTGGAACAACTGAATGGCATGCCATTGACTGGCAGAAGTCCTTTCGGTTGCTTAAAAATCTACGCTCCCGCATCTTTCGGGCGGCTCAGGAAGGCAACTATAAAAAGGTGCGTTCCTTGCAAAAGTTAATGCTGCGAAGTTACACCAACAGGGTGGTTAGCGTCCGTCGAATTACCCAACTCAATGCAGGCAAGAACACGCCGGGGGTGGATCGGATTGTTGTAAGAACAGCAAAAGAACGCGAAAAGCTGGTGGAGGAACTGAGGCAACATCAACCTTGGAAAGCCAAACCCGCCCGCCGAGTTTACATTCCTAAAGCCAACGGCAAACAAAGGCCGTTAGGGATACCGGTTATCAAAGACAGGTGCTTGCAAACCATGGTGGTGCAGGCTTTAGAACCAGAATGGGAAGCCAAGTTTGAAGCCGGCAGCTACGGGTTTCGCCCCGGTAGAAGTTGTCATGATGCTATTGAGCGCATCTTTCGGTATGCCCGACCCGATAGCCAACGAAAGTGGATTGTCGATGCGGATATCAGAGGTGCTTTTGATTACATCGAGCACTCCTTCCTGTTAGAACGGATTGGTCGTTTTCCTGCCAAGGGTCTGCTTAAGCAATGGCTGGAAGCGGGCTATCTGGAAGCGAATGTAGTTTACCCGACTGACTCAGTTACCCCCCAAGGTGGGAGTTGTTCTCCCTTGTTGGCCAACATCGCCTTGCATGGTTTAGAGCAGGCTATGGGCATGAGCTACCAAAATGGAGGTGGCCGTACCCAAACGTGCGGACTGCGCCGGGTAGTGAGGTATGCCGATGATTTTCTGGTCTTTTGCTCGACGCAGGAAGATGCTCAGCAAGCCGTATTGCTGCTTAGAGACTGGTTGAAGGAAAGGGGATTAGCCCTGTCGGAGGAGAAAACACGTATTGTTCATCTGAAAGATGGGGTCGACTTCCTGGGTTTCCATGTGCGTCAGTATTCAAGCCGAAACACGCGCACAGGATTAAAAACGCTCATCAAACCCGGCAAAACATCGGTTCAGAAAATCCGGGACCGTCTGCGAATGGAGTGGTTAGGGTTGAAAACCCAGCGTGTGGAAGTGATTGTCAAACGACTCAACCCCATCATTCGGGGTTGGTCGAACTACTTTCGGACTGGGGTCGCCTATGAGACCTTTACCAAGCTAGACCGCTGGATGTTCGATCGTCAGGTACGGTATGTTCGTCGGATGCATCCCCGTAAAAACTACGCATGGAAACAAGCCAAGTATTGGGGACGGCTCAATCTGGATCGCCGGGATAAGTGGGTGTTTGGGGATAAACAGAAAGGCATGGCACTCCAGAAGTTTGTCTGGACGCCAATCCAACGGCATATTCTGATTCAGCACACTGCTTCTCCAGACGATCCTAGTTTGCGAGCGTACTGGCAGAAACGGAACCAACGAAAGTCGACTGAGTTAGTACCAAGTAAGCAACGGATTGCCCGCCGACAGAACTACCAATGTCCAGTCTGTAAAACAAGTCTGTTTACCGACGAAGCCCTCCACGTTCATCATATCAAGCCGAAGCAGGAAGGCGGCAGTGATACCTATTCCAATCTGCGGTTGGTTCATGTAACGTGTCATCAACAGGTGCACTCAAAAGCATTCGCAGCAACACAAATGAAGCAAGGAACCCTGAGCCGGTTGTCATCTGCTTGAGCCGGATGTGTTGGAAGGCACAAGTCCGGTTCTGAGGAGGGAAGGGAGCCGCAAGGCTCCTGACCTATCCGACTACAATGCTCATTTATTAACGTTTCTTCACAAAGCGGCTCTGCCCATTTGGTTAGAAAACAGTTTACAAATTAAGCAAGCCGGAGGGATGCAACGGGGCAAAAATGACACCGTTGATGCTCAGCGAATTGCCGAATATGCCTACCGTTTTCGAGATCAGATCCGATTATGGGAACCCCCTCGTCAGATTATTCAGCAATTATCATTTTTAAGTGCTGTTCGTCAGCGACTTATTCAGGCCTACAAACTCTTGGACGGCCCCCTGACCGAGCAGCAATCTTTTGTAAGCGCCTCACTCCAAAAAAAATTACTGGCTACATCTAAGAAATCATTAGCCGCACTAAAAGAAGAACAAAAGGCCATTGACACCCAAATTGATGGGCTGATTAAGGCTGACAATCATCTTAAAGAACTCTTTAATTTGATGGTGTCAGTTCCCGGCATTGGACCTGCAACAGCGACTGAGATTTTAGTGACTACCAATGAGATGAAAGCTATTACCGATCCCAAAAAAATGGCTTGTCACGCCGGTGTCGCCCCCTTTGAGTATCGCTCAGGAACGAGTATCCGTGGCAAAACCCGAGTAAGCCATCAGGCTCGAAAACGACTGAAATCCTTATTTCATCTTGGAGCAATGTCTGCCATTCGAGCAAAGGGTGAATTACAGGACTATTATCTGCGCAAAGTTGCCGAGGGTAAAAACAAAATGTTGGTACTAAATGCGGTTCGTAATAAACTAATTCATCGAATATACGCGGTGGTAAGTCGAGGTGAAAAATATAACAAAAATTATATCTCATCTCTTGCATAAACCATAGAAATCGGTGCGATTGTAATTATTACACTCCCCAACAGGTGCATACCATGCAAATGGAAGGGAAAAAAAAAAAAAAATGGAGAGTCTCAAAAG
>JAIXUT010000204.1 GCA_027483385.1 Alphaproteobacteria bacterium | reverse complement strand
GGCCTGTGCGGTGGCCTGAACAGCAACCTACTGAAAGCCGCGCACAAGTGGGTGCGCGAACAGCAAACGTTGGGTCGCACCGTACAACTGGTGGCGGTAGGGCGAAAAATCCGGGATGGGCTGAAAATTACCCATGCGTCGCTGCTGACAAACAGCCACACCGAGATGGGCCGCAATGTGGAATTTGCCCACGCGCAGCTGATTGCCACAGAAGCCCTTGAGGCCTTTGAACGTGGTCATAGCCAAGGTGGTTGCGATGAAGTGCATCTGCTTTCGGCCGAAATGATTTCCATGCTGATGCAAACGCCCAAGCACACGCAGCTGATTCCGTTCGCCAAACCCGCTGGCCCTGCTGTCCCGAGTAGTACCGAATTTGAGCCGACCGAAAATGAAGTATTGGCCGACCTGCTGCCGCGCAACCTGAACCTGCAAGTATTTAGTGCTCTGCTGGAAACCCAGGCCAGCGAACAGGCTGCCCGCATGGCCGCGATGGATGCCGCCACCCGCAACGCGGGAGAAATGATTAAAAAGCTTTCGGTGCAGTACAACCGCAGCCGCCAGGCCGCGATTACCAAGGAATTGATTGAAATTATTTCGGGAGCAGAAGCGGTTTAAATATAATCTAGGCATAAAAAAAACCGCCCCATAGGGCGGCTTTTTTTGTTCTGCCTTAGGCAGCCATTTTCATGGCCTTGGCAGGAGCCTTTTTAACAACTTTTTTAACGACCTTCTTCACCACTTTTTTTACGGCAGCTTTTGGCTTGGCCTTGGTGGCTGGCTTGGCTTTGGTAGCGGCCTTTTTCTTAGGGGCAGCAACCTTCTTTACGACCTTTTTCACGGCAGCTTTTGGCTTGGCCTTGGCAGCAGCTTTAGGAGCAGCCTTCTTTTTAGCTTTTACAACCATTTCAGTTTGTCCTTGTTCAGTTTTGGCAGGGGAGGTGCTCACTGCATCGGCGGAATTGCCGCTGCTGGATTTGGCTTTGCCCTTAAAGGCTAAGCCAAGTTTTGCCGCGAGTTGCCGCACCAGATTGGTAATTTCAATCTGGCTCGGGTTGGCAAAACCGTCCAGCACAGTGAGCCCACTCTCCATGCTGGCGGCAAACAGGACGCGGTTACCAAGTTCTTGCTCGGCGACCGGAATTTCGTATTGCTGAAGTTTTTGCTTCGTTTCTTCAGTAATGTTGGCGCGATGAATCACGCGGTTTAAAACCACCAAGCACTGGCGGCTTTCGCTGCTGATGGTGCGGAAGGTTTCCTTCACGGCCCACACATCGGCGGGGCTTGGCTGCATCGGCACCAGCACCAGGTCGGCAGCGCGCACACTCACCTTAATATCCATTTCGGCATGGGGGGGCGTGTCGATGATGATCACATCGTTGGTTTCCCGCGCCATGGAAAGGTCGCGCGTCAGGCGCCAGCCGCTGGTGGCCACCAGGCCAATATCATTCTTTTTCCGCTGGGCGTGCCAGTGCGTGCAAGTGCCTTGGGGGTCGGTATCGAACAGCATCGTGCTGTAACCAGCTTGCGCAAACGCAACCGCCAAATGCGTGGCCAATGTGGATTTACCCACGCCACCTTTTTGTTGCGCAACAGTAATCACGACAGCAGACATAACAGCTCAATCCCTTTTATTATTTGTAATGCTACACACGCGTGCCACTGAATAGAAAGATACACTGCTGATTTTCCGCGCAAAGTTGCCGGTGGGGTGTGACTTTTTTGCGAGAGTTTGTTACGCTGCCACCATGGAAATATCTGCGGAAAATCTATCTTTGCTGCGGCTGGCACGCACCAATGGGCTTGGTGCAGTCAGCATTAAACGGCTGCTGTTACGTTATGCAAATGCCGAAAACGCGCTCCAGAATTTCAGCCACTGGGCCAAGCCCAGCATGGTGTTGGCCACCACCGAAGCCGTACTGCAGGAAATGGAAAAATTATATGCATTGGGTGGCTGGGTGGTATGCATGACCGATAGTGACTACCCCAGCGCGCTGCGCGATTTGCCTGATGCGCCGATTGTGCTGAGTGGCCTTGGCGTGCGCGGAGTTTTGAACCAGCGGCAGGTAGGAATGGTGGGGAATCGGGCCGCGAGTAGCGCGGGGTTAAGCTGGAGCCGCACCGCTGCCCAGGCCCTGGCCCATGCAGGTGTGGTGGTGACCAGCGGCTTGGCACGCGGTGTGGATACCGCCGTGCACGAAGGGGCGCTAAGTGGCGCACGCACCGAAACCCCCTGCACGGTGGCGGTGGTAGCGGGCGGGGTCGACCATATCTATCCGCCCGAAAATGCCAAGCTGCGCCAACGGATTATTGAACAAGGCTGCGTGATCAGCGAACAACCCTTAGGCATGCAGCCGATTGCCAACCTGTTCCCGCAGCGTAACCGGATTATTGCGGGCCTGAGTGTGGGCGTCATTGTAAGCGAAGCGCCGCGCCACAGCGGCAGCCTGATTACTGCCGACTACGCCTTAAACTATGGCCGCGAAGTCTGGGCCGTGCCTGGCAACCCTACGGAAGCGCGCAGTGGTGGGCCGAACTGGTTGTTAAAAAACGGCGCGACGCTGATTGAATCGGCCGCCGATGTACTGGCGCAGTTGCCTGGCAGTGCGGCGCCGTTTGTGCAGCGCTTTCGGGCGCAGCCGAATTTGTTTCCGGAAGAACGCAGTCGCGAATCCGACGATTTATTGCAGCTGGAAGAAGGCACCGAAAGCGAGTCCCAGCCCGCCCGCACGCGGTTGTTTGCGTTACTCAGCACCACGCCCACCACCTTCGATGTGCTGGTACGCCAAACCAGTTTAAGCGAAGCTGAAACCAGTGCACTGCTGGTTGAACTGGAGCTGGAAGGCCACGCCGCCCGGGAGGCCGATGGCCGCTGGCGGCGGGGGTAGGTTGAGGAACTAGGAACGAGGTAGCTAGGAACTAGACGAATGAACGAAAATTTATCACTCACTCCACCCAGTCCGACTCGTAAACAACCAATCGGCTAGCGAATTTTTAAAATCGCGCAGCGCGAGCCTAGAATTGGTCAGCCCCAGCATCACCAGTGCGGCAAAATACATGGCGCGCCAGCCTAAAGTAAGCAGCACCAGCCCGGCGAACACCAGCAGGCAAAAGACAAGCCAGATTTCCTGCTGCGCCCAAAAAATCGACCACGAGACGCACAGCCAACCAACATAAAAACTACCGAGGCCGATGGGGAGCAGGGTCCACATATAGAATGCGCTAAAACGTTAAAACGCCGCCCACAGTCGGCTGGCGGCAACCCGTGGTGGCGGGCAGCGAAAACGGCAACCCGCGCAGCCGCCGCACCGCCAGCCAGGCAAAGCAGGCGGCCTCTACGGCCAGTGGGTCCCAGCCCAAGTGCGCCACGGGTGCAACCCGCCAGCCCGCCTGTTTTAACCCCTCCCGCACGGCGGCATTACGCGGCCCACCGCCTGCCAGATACAGCGCTTTAAGGTGCTTGGGCGAAGTGCCAAACCCCTGCAGGCTTTGGTCAATCCCCGCCACTGTCAGGGCCGCCAGCGTGGCAGCACCATCTTCGGTATTAAGTTTCTCGAGCCAATCCAGCACGGCATTGAATTCGTAGCGGTCGGCACTGCGCGGAATCGGGCGCTGAAAAAACGGCAATTCATCCAGCGCGCGTTGAAGAATCTTGGCATTAATTTTCCCGCCCAGCGCCAAGGCGCCGTCGGCATCAAACGCCGCGCCCGTGCGGTGCTGCACGAATTGGTCGAGCAGGCCCATGCCTGGGCCGCAATCGGTGGCGCGGACGTCATCGGGTTGCAGGTTTGGCAGAAAGGTAATGTTGGCCACACCGCCGATGTTAAGGAGCGCGCAGGGGAAGTGTTTCGCGCCTTGGCCGGCCAGCATGGCCTGATGAAACAACGGCACCAGCGGCGCACCTTCCCCCCCTGCGGCGAGGTCGCGGCGGCGGAAATCCATCACCACAGGAATGGGATGCCCCGCCATCTGGCTTAGTTTTTCTGCCAAAAACGAAGGGTCGCCCAGTTGCCAGGTCAGGCCTGCATGGGGCAAGTGCCGCACAGTTTGCCCATGACACCCAACAACCTGTACCGTGTCATCCAGCAGCCCGCTGCCCTGAATGGCCAGCACGTACTCCTCCGTCACGTCGCGTTCCAGCTGCAGCACGTCATTAAGCGGAATCTCGGCAGTGGCCAGTTCCTTC
>JAIXUT010000029.1 GCA_027483385.1 Alphaproteobacteria bacterium | reverse complement strand
GGAACACCAAAGATTCGTGGGACCGGGATTGGAGCTAGTTCATTTTTAACCTATCAATAAGTACCAGTGATGTAGGCGTCGGGCGGTTCAAAACCGTCTGACGCTTTTTTGTTTCCAACCATTTAGGCTTGATTTTCGTCCAATAGAAAAAAGAATTACGCAATGAAAAATCTCCTGCTGTTGGTGTTTTTAGTGGGTATGGTGGGGTGCCGTGAAAAGGCCCTTTCCCCAGAAGAATTACAGCCTCTGGTAGGTAAGTGGCGATTAAGCGCGGTTCAACCAGCAGGCAAAAACGAATGGGAGGATGTGACCCAAAGCAGCCAGTATCAATTTGAAATACGCTACGATGGCGTCATCCTTGATCAAAATGGTTTACCTGCCTGCTGCGCCCCAAAATACCTCGGTGTAAACGGAAAAACATTTACCATTGTGCCCAAGGAAAGCCTTCCCAACAATCCCCTCTGCGCTTTGGTGAGTTGTTTAGCTTGTGATACGTGGAATATGGATTTACAGGGTGATAAGCTGATTGTCAGTTACTGCGAGGGAAGCGGTCGCAACCGTTTTGTGAAATTGTAAAGAGTTCCTTCCCTGTCATTCAAGCAAAAAAATCACGGGCAAATTATATTTAACCCGAACTTTTTGACCGCGTTCCACACCAGGAAGCCATTTTCCACTCATCTCTTTGACCACGCGTAGGGCTTCTTCGTCGCAACCACCACCGATTCCTTTGAGTACTTCGTAGTCGCACAGGGAGCCATCTTCACATACAACAAAAGAAACAAAGACTTTTCCTGAAATATTTTTTCGAGACGCCTCTTTGGGGTACTTGAGATTTTTTCCCAAAAACATACCCAAGGCTGACACCCCACCCTGAAACTGCGGATTTTGCTGTACTTCGGTATAGGTATGCTCAGTACCATCCAACATCAAACGTCCCTGTACCAATTTTCCTTTATCGTAAATTTCATCATAATAAAGCGTGCTGTCTGGGCGTTTGGCAATCCATTTTCCTACTTTCTTCCCATTTTCAAAAGCGCCCTGTTCTATAATCAACTGCTCTTTTCGAACTTTGGACTTATAAATACCCCAACCGTTCCCTCCTTTGACATAAACTTTCCCTTCACGTGACCACAAATCAACGACCGAAATTTCCGCTGTTTTGGTCGGGTCGGGCGCTTCCTGTGTTCGAACTTCTTTCAGTTGACCGTTATCATACCATGTCACTATCTTTTCACTTTTCCCGTCTACCATCTGCCGTTCTCTCAAGGCGCCGCTTGCGTAATATTCAGCGTAAGAAACGACCTTATTTCCCTGTTTTTCTATGGTGGACAATAGTTGTCCATTTTTCTGAACAATCGTTTCGGGCACGTATGAATTCAAATCTTTATCACTGACCGTCAACCGATAAGCTCGAACCGAATCGGTCATTGTTTCATGCGTAATCTTGTACATCAATGAATCCCGTTTAAACGGCACTGACAAAAAAGGCTTCCATTCTTTTTTCTTCAACTCTTCAAAAATCACATCATCCCTTACAAGACCGTTTTTATCAACGGGAATGTATCTACGAAAATGGTACTCGGTGGGGTCTTGCGTAAACTGGAATTTTTTGTTGAAATAATCCACCAGTCGTTGGCTGGTGCTGTCATAATTGGTAACGGGCATATCAGGAAAAACAACGAAAAAATTGAAATCCTGACGAATGGGCTTCGTGTCTTTAAGGGCAGGCTCCCACGCCCGATAAAGCCCCACAACCCTCAACGCTTCGGCATCACAAAGTGGATGAATGCCTTTGATGATTTTCAGGCCAGAAACACTGCCGTCGGTTTCTACAATACCACTAATAAATACCCGCCCCTGTACTGATTTAAGTCGTGCCTGAAAAGGTATCTGCAAATTATCCTTGACGAATTGCTGCAAATACGCAAACCCGCCTTGGGGTTGAGCCGCTTTGTCTACGTCACGTTCGGGATAAACTGTCTGGCTGTAAGCAGTAAGCGAGAGCAGGGTGGATACCCATAGAATCAAAGTAAATTTCATGGAGCTGTAAGTAGTTGAGGTTGTATTGTGTAAAAATAAAAAGACCGGCATTTAAACAAAAAGTGATGGATTGTCCAAGGTTTTTTGGCAAATTATGTGATTACTCATTCACTGTATGCCACGTTTGGGTAGATGGGATGATTTTAGCAATTTTGTTGCTGCTTACTTATGACAGACGGGCAGTCTGTACCACTAAATATGAAAATTGGATTTGTCGTTTCTTTCTTTGATTTCCGCAACGATGTGCGGCGCGTAATGGCCGAAGTTGATAAACAACACGAAGTAATCATTTTTGGCCGCCCCGAAAATCGCGACGAAATTCTGCGGCATCTGCCCAAAGGACTGGAATTCAGGGTTATCAACGAGCGCAAAAACAGTTTTTGGAATAACGTTTGGATGAAATTGTTCGTACTCTTCAAACGTATTCCCAAAAGTCGTCATAATTTTTTCCTGATGGAGTTGTTCAAAGCCTCTCATGCCACCGACCCAGCAGTTCGAAAAAAGAATTATAAAATCATCCAATGGATCCGACGACTGCCCAAGTTCATTTCATACGATACTTACCTAAAAGGTCTAAACTATCAGAAAGGTACTGACTTAAGCGAAATCGACCAATTTGTGTGCTTTACGGCCATTGCCGACGATTTCCTATTGGCCCGCCTTCTCCACGAAAAGTATCCCGTAAAAGTATATGTATACAGTTGGGACCACGCCTGCAAGCACATCTGTTTTTCTGAACGCGCGCATTATATCTGCTGGAATGAGCGTATCAAAGAAGACATTGTTCATCTACAACATGTTCCACCAGCCCACGTAAAAGTAGTTGGCGCAAGCCAATTTGCTTACATCCATGAGTATCAGCAACGACAAGCACAACTACCCCGAACTTACTCCTTTCGGTATGTATACTTTGGCTGCGCCATTGGCATTGATGATCTGGTCAAAGAAGAAGTCAGTGTGGCCATGTCAGTGGCACAGGTGTTAGCAAAAACCCGCCCAGAGCTCACATTAGTGGTTCGTCCTTATCCAGTACAGAGCAATTGGGAAGTGTATCAAACCCTCCGTAATCTACCCAATGTAATCATGGACGATGGTTTTCGGACGGTTGATTTGTCGGTAAAAGACGGGCATATTCTGGAGAAATTTGAGAAAATTGCCCACGCCGAGGCCTTTTTTCATTTAGGCACCACCATGGGCTTGGAAGCATGTTTCACAGATACGCCTTCGTTCATCTTAGATTATGGCTACAAAAACAAAGACGGTCTGAGTTTGTACAGTTTTATTCACCAATACCAAAACGACCGCCACTTGATTGACCTTGCGCCCCAGAATGCCGTTCGGTCCGAACGTCATTTGACAGAAATTTTAAAAGAATTAAACAACCCCACGTATCGTCTACTCAATAAACAGGTACAAGCACAATATCAAATCAAGTCATTTGAACAATTCTCGGAGGATTTGTTAACACCGTAGTTTCTCTTAACTTTGGTCATTTTCAAACCCTTAACGATATGCCCTTGAATCAATTTTGCCGTGCCGTGGTATTGATGCTGTTGTCAGCATTACCTCTTTTTTCTCAAACGGGTACCCGACAAGCCCCTCCTCTACTATCGACGGCTACGCCCGAGTCGGTGGGGATGTACTCAGAGCGGCTCAATCGGCTGGACGGCATGATTCAGTCGTATATCGACAAAGGCGCTTTTCCGGGCGTGGCGGCCATTGTGGTTCGTAATGGTAAAATTGTGTACTACAAAGCCTTCGGAAAAGCAGACCTTGAAAACAATAAACCGTTGGCCAAAGATGCCATTTACCGAATTGCTTCTATGACCAAAGCCATTACATCGTTGGCCGTAATGATGCTCCACGAAGAAGGCAAAATCATGCTCGATGATCCCATCAGCAAATACATTCCAGAGTTTGCTAAGCCCGTTGTGCTCGACCAATTCAACCCGAAAGACAGCAGCTTTACGACCGTGCCCGCTAAGCGGGAGATTTCGGTGCGGCATTTGCTGACACACATGTCGGGAATCAATTACAATGTCATTTCCAGCGATGAGCGTCTTCGGGCCATTTATGCCAAAGCAGGAATTGTGGATGCCTTTACCACCGAAAATCTCAAAATCGGGGATAACATCCGAAAACTAGCCAAACTTCCGCTCAATCATCAGCCCGGCGAAAAATGGACCTACGGCCTAAGCGTTGATGTACTAGGGTATTTGGTGGAAATTGCGTCTGGAATGACCCTTGACCAGTTTTTTCAGCAACGGATTTTTGCCCCAATGGGCATGAAAGATACTTACTTTTATCTGCCTGATTCTAAAAAAGACAGTTTGGTGCCGCTGTATTCCGACGATAAAGACAAGAAGTTGGTCAAAGGCACCACCAACTCGTTATCGGCAAACCCCAATTACCCGATTGAGGGAGCCAAAGCCTTTTATTCAGGCGGCGGTGGCCTATCAAGCACAGCATACGACTATGCCATTTTTCTTCAAATGCTCCTGAATGGCGGCGTGTACAACGGCAAACGGCTGTTGAGCCGCAAAGGCGTGGAGCTTTTTACCAACACCAACCAAAGTGGAACGTTGTTTCCCGACCCACGCAGCTACTTCAGTTTGGGGTTCAGCGTCGTAAGCGAAGCAGGGCGCTCAAAAGGTTTGGGCAGCGTGGGCACCTTCAGTTGGGGCGGGGCATTCAGTACCAACTATTTTGCCGACCCTAAAGAAAAAATTTGCGCCGTTATTATGAAACAAATGTGGCCTACCAGCTACGGTGGCGAAATAGACCGTAAGTTTGAAATGATGATTTATCAGTCATTGGATGATTAAGGCACAAGAACGATTTTCCCGATGTGCTCGGAGCTTTCCATCAAACGGTGGGCTTCGGCCGCCTCGCTAAGGGGAAAGACTTTATAGAGAATCGGTTTGTATTGACCCGTGCCCATGAGGGGCCAAACGTACTTTTCTACTTCGGCCGCCAAAGCCGCCTTAAATTCGGCATC
>JAIXUT010000075.1 GCA_027483385.1 Alphaproteobacteria bacterium | reverse complement strand
GCCGCCGCCCCTGCGCCAACCCCCGAAACCCGCCTCGGTGCCTTTGCCGAGAGCAGTACAGGTGGCAATCAGGCGCAGGGCCGCATGGTGGAAGCTACCGAGCGCAACAACGCAGCTGTGCAGAACTGGCGGGAAGGGATACCTTCGCCCGTACCATCACCCGTGCCAACACCCGCAACAACGCCGCCAGTGGCTGCGCAAGCTGCTGCGTCACCAGCTGGCCCCAATACTGCCAACAAATCGGTGGGTACCGAAATGGGCAGTATGGCGCAGGCCCGTGCCGCTGAAATTGCAGAACGGCATAACCCCGCCATTACCAACTGGCGGGAAGAACCTAAAGCGGACGTTACGGCACCAGCTTCACCAGTTGTTGCAACACCCGCTGCCGAACCCCTACCGAGCACGGCAAGTTTTGCCCAAGCCCGTGCAGCTGAAATTGCCGAACGCAATTTGGTGTTGCCGCAAACTTCGCCTGAAAGCTTCCGTTCTGCTGAAATACTCCCTGCCGAGGAAATGTTTAAACCCGCCGCACCAAGCCAACCCGCCGAAGCTGCCCCGCAAAACCCCAGCAGCAAGCTGCCAAGCTTTGCCCAGGATGCTTCGGGCGCACGGGCGGCCGAACAAATTTCTCAACAGCAGGCCGCCCGCGAAACCCTGAGCCGTCAACCCACCATGGAAGGGATTGTGGCGCGGGGAAAAATGCATGGCCTGAGTGCCAATGCGGCTGCCGCGTTTGCTGGGAACTTTGTGCAGGAAAGCCGGCTTAACCCCAACGCTCGGGGCGACCGTGGCACCGCCTTTGGTCTGGCCCAATGGCGCAACGACCGCGCCGAAGGGCTGGCCAACCATCTGGGCGTCAGCCAATTAAACCGCAACACTTTGGCCAACACCTTTACCCAGCAGGTGGATTACGCGATGAGTACCGACCTTAAAGCCCAAGCGCGGATGTTTCCGCAATTGCGCGAACTGTATCAACCCAATATTAGTCTTGAACGTGCAACCGAACTGGTGGCCCGCTATTACGAACGGCCCCAGCGGGTCGGGAGCGAATTGTTTGGGGTGCATGGCGGGCAAAACCGTTTCGACTACGCCCAAACAGCGCTTTCGCAATACACAGGCGGGCTGTATGCAGCCCCCGATATGCGCAACTTTGCTGGCAGCCAACCCACCTTCGCACCAACGGGGGGGTATCAGTCGGCACAAGTAAGTTCTGGCAACTACAATCAGGTTGCAAGCTTGAGCATTGGTGCCTATCAAACCCCACTGAATAGTTACGCGGGCGCCTCTGCCGACTATGGCTTCGGCTATGGCCAAGCGCTGTATCAGCCCGCCGAAGCCACACCCGTACAGGTGGCGATGTTGCCGCAAGCCATGCCCCAGCCAATAGCAACCATGCCTGCGTCCGTTGCTGCGCAGCCATTGCAGCAAAACATCTTGCCCTTAGCGAATTTTCCCATGGCCGAAAATTTTCAGGCCCAGGCCTTTGTACAGCCCGCCAGTTTCAACGGCGCCAACCGCCTGCCCGATAGCCTCGAAACCACCACCCCAGCTTACGATTTGTTACTGAAAGGCCGTATATAACATGAAAAATTTGCCTCGCTTCCCGATGTTTGCTGCAGGGCTTGCAGCGGGTTTTGCGCTGGTTGCAGCATGGCCTGCCAGCGCCAACGAAGGCGGCGAAGAAGCCAGCAAAGTTGCGGAAAAGGCGTGTTTAATTTTGGCCGAAGATGCCAAGCGCGACGAAAGCAAGCTAACCGACGAAGCCAAGCAAAAGTATGAAGAGCAATGCCCGCAAACCAAAGGGGCACCCCTCAAGCCTTTAAAAGCTCTTAACCCTGCCGAAGCGGCAAGCGAACCAACCGAGGCAAATGCCACCAAAGCCGAAACTGCGGCAACACCAGGGGCTGAAACCACGGCGGCACCCGCAAGCCCAGGCACCACCCGCCTGGGGGCCTTTGAAGATTACCCCGATGAAACCCGCAAAGGCATGGGTGCCATAGGCAATGCGGCGGCGTTTCGGCAGGGCTATACCGATGCCGAAAAGTTTGAACCTAATCCCAAACGGATGGCCGAACCAGCCTATGCCGCAGGGATGCAGGCGCAGGCTGAGGAAGCGGGCCAAGCCGAGCGCACTGAACGCAAGGCGGCCATGGAACTGAAGTTTCCCGAACGTAAGGCGCCAGATACAGAAACAAACCCCGCCGATGTGGCCCCACCCGCGACAGCCAGCGACGCCCCTGCGTTATCCCAAAAAACCATTCCACTCCGCACGATTGAAGATGAACGCAACGCCCTGATGAAAAGTTTGGTCACGCGTGACCCAAACACTTTAAGCCCGCAAGAACGTATGCAGCTGCTGGAAAACCAGCTAGGCCCCAACATTGCCCGAAATGCCAACAGTGCCTTTGGCTACCGCAACGACCCCTTCACCGGCCAACCCAAACTGCATGGCGGTCAGGATTTCCGTGGTGCAGCGGGCACGCCCATTCCTGTCACCGCCAATGGAAGGGTGATAAGTTCGGGCTGGAGCGGCGGCTTTGGTAACATGGTAGAAGTGCAGCACGACAATGGCGTCATCACCCGTTACGCCCACCTGCATGATGCTTCGAATCTCCCCGATGTTGGCAGCCGCGTAGAACGTGGCGAAACAATTGGCCTGATGGGTACCACGGGCCGCAGTACAGGCAACCACCTGCATTATGAAGTGTTGGAAAATGGCCGTAAGGTAGACCCAGCTGGCCGAGGTGGCCAATTGATTGTTGCCCTTAATAATGGTGTGGCCCCAGGCGATTGGGGTGGCCCGAACTCTCCAGTTTATGCCACCAACACGCAGGTACGCAGTGGCCTCAGCACTGCGGGTGCAGGGGGCGGTATTCGGCTGGGGGCCTACGCGGCGCCCAACAGCGGCTGGCAGAGTGGGAACTTTGGCACTGATGATAACCATGGCAATGGCTGGTACCCCGATGCAGGCCCTGGCCCAATGACCGATGGGCCAATGGGCATGACCGCCGTACCGCCCAACGTGGGGAATACCGAAAACCCGCTTGCTCGTCCCGAATTGCAGCCAACGCCTCGGCCACTCACGCCCGAAGAACTTAAAAAGCAGCAGGAATTGCTGGATAAGGAATTGATGGAAAAGCTAAAAAAGCCAGATGGGCTGACTGGCACCAACCCTAATTTACTGAATGGCAGCACCCTCGATAGTATTCTGGCCAACGAAGAATGTAAAAACCTGCGCGGGGCCGATTTACTCAGCAATCCCGCCTGCACCAAATAGCTGTGGCGGGACTCACCAAAGGTTAACGCGCCGTGCGCAGGGCCTTCAGCACACTGATGGCGCTGACCTTGCCCACGGCAAAGGCGGAGGCTGCAGGCTCGGCGGTGGGACTGGCCACGCCACGGGCCGAAGCGGGCAGGGCGCTTGGGGCAGGGGGTGGCAGTGTGGCAGTAAAGTTTTGGCGCGGCGCTGGCGTTGATGGGGTAGGTACAGCCGCCTCCGCGCGGTAGGCACTGGGCTGGCTGGCCGAATTAAATGCCCGCATCGCTGCCAGTGCCTCCTTGATGGTGCCTCCGTTGGGCGCGGGAGTGGCCGAAACCTCGATGCGCGCTGCCAAAGGCGCCATGGGGGCCGCGGGGGCCACGGCTTGTGGCATTGGCTGAGCCACTGGCGTTACAACACTTTGCGTCACCGTTGGCGCCACAAATTTTGCGGGCGCAGCGGAAGGTGCAACGGCAGCAAAGGCGACAGCGCGTGGCTGGGTTTGTGCGGCCAGCAGGCGCGCAGCCAGCGCCTGCGTGGCGGCGGGCATCCCCTGGGCAATGGTTTTGACTTGCTGGATTTGCGCGGCCGAAAGCCCGCCTGCCGTGGGTTGCGATGGCGCAGGTTTTGCCAGTGCGGGCAAGCCGCCGACCTGCGTGCGCACCCGTTGGGCGGCCAGTAAATCGGCCAGCTTGGGTTGTACCCGGCTCGGCACGGTTGGCCAGCGTTGTGCGTCGCTTAAATATTGCATCACCGCCGCCGCTTGGTAAATTGTCAGCACATCGTAGGCGGCGGATGGGTAGGTCTCGCGCAGCCTCGCGGTGGCAT
>JAIXUT010000146.1 GCA_027483385.1 Alphaproteobacteria bacterium | reverse complement strand
TAGGACATTTCAATAATATAGTTGTATCTTTGCGCTCGCTAAATCGCGGAGTGGAGCAGTTGGTAGCTCGTCGGGCTCATAACCCGAAGGTCGTCGGTTCAAGTCCGGCCTCCGCCACATCAGTGGCAACTAAACGCCACAAAATCAATAAGATACGTTCGCTTTTTTGCGCTGGTCTGCCAAATGATTTGGCAGACCAGTTGCAAAAAAAAAATGCCCAAACGTCAACCTGATTCCTTCCCACAAATTAAGAAAGGCAATACCTGGTACATAGAGTGGTACTTCACCACTACCGATGGTAAGCGGTCACGCATCCGCAAATCCGTTACGGATACCGGCATTGAGTTGAATTCCATTGCAAACTTGGATGAGCGCGAAGTTGAAGCGCAAAAAATGCTGAATGCCCTGCGCGCACGCCTGCGGCCGGTGAGCGTGGATCCAGATCAGGAGTTGTTTTGTACCGCCTTGGATATTGCAGTCGGACTGAAACGGTCCGATAAAGAGAAAACCATGAAGACTTTCCGGGAAACGGCGCGGTGGTTCAAAGAATTTTTCCAGGAAAAAGGATGGGGTGGTGTACGGTGCAGCCAAGTAACTGCCGAAATGGTACAAGCCTACTTCGATCACATCATCGTGGTGAAAAAAGTAGCCAATACTACCCATAATACGCGCAAAAACAACCTGCGCAGCCTGTTTACGGAGCTGGTTACCCGTAAGTATTTATCAGAAAACTACGTGAAATTAGTGCCTGAGCGTGTTGCCGGCGCGCCCAAACGCCGCCCGATGTCGCCTGCAGAGTTTGAGGCTTACATGATTTTTGTTCGAAAGCACGACTTACCGCTATATCTGTGCTCGCTTTTGCTTGGATACCTGGCCATTCGGCCCGGCGAAGAGCGCAATTTGCGGTGTGGTGCCTTTGATTTCAAGGCGGGGATGGTGCGTTTCCCTGGGAGAGATAGTAAGAACAACAAGGATAGCAATATCACGATCCCGGAAAGCCTTGTTTCCGAACTGGAATCATTTGGCTTTCAGCATTACCCGGCTACTTATTACGTGTTCGGTAAGGCAAAAGGGCGGCATAATGTAGATTTCAAGCCTGGACCAGAGCGCATTGGTGAAAATACAATGGCGCATCGGTTCAGATGCGCCATTGCTGAAATGAAAAGACGGGGACTGCTTCACGATACTACTGGCTTACAACTTTACAGTTTGAAGGATACTTTGGCGCTCTATCTACTCAACAATGGGGTAGATGTGGTGAGCGCCATGCACCATTTCCGGCAGCATTCACTGGATGTTTTCAACCGATATGTGAAGCGGTTGGGGCAAGTAAATCAAAAGGTCAAAAACTTGCCGATTGATTTACCTTTTATCAAATCATAACTGCACCATAAAAATCGGCAATCGGCATACATGCCTTGCAATAGTCCGCATCATTCATCTTATTGCAGTCCGATGCTTTCCAAAGCGGGAACTTGTCCGCATTATTATATAGGTATTCAATCAGATCACCTGCACCCGTGCGAGCAGACATTTCTGCCTGTTCGGATATTCCGGCGATCGCTCCAGCGATGGTTTCGGTGGTGTAGGCGCGTTGATCGATCGCATCGGCATTGGAAATCAAGCGAAAACCTTCCTGATCGGGCAGCACGGGCAGGGTTTTAACCGAGTGCCACACCGTCCATTTCACTAATACTTTGAGTACCAGGTGCAGCAATTGCTTTTCATCATCGCTGAGATCGTTACTTTTTACCTTTTCTACCAGATCATTGTACTGCTCCGTGCATAAAACGGGCAAAATATAGCGCTCGGCGCATAGATTCAGCGTTGGTACCATGGCCAAAAAGGTACGGCGGGAGTTCAAAAAATGGTATTCGGCGAAGGTTTTACGGTTTTTCACCAGTACGGATGTGCCGAAAGTGCTGGCATCATCGTCCAGCCACTGCTCCAGGAAGTCATCACTTGGTGCATTTTTCTCTAACCAGGTCAACATTTCATCGGCCATGCGGTCAGCATCCTGAGCAACGCTCCAAAGGGTGGATCGGAAGCCCCATTGGCTGGTGGCTTGTATATTGCTCCCGGCATTTTCTACCGCGCCCATGCTCGCGATTACCGTTTTCTTTTTTGGCAGCGCCAACATTATCGCATAATAGGCGATGCAGTCACGCAAGTAAGAGGCGAATGTTTCCTCGTTATCGGTAAGGTCCAGTGGCGATTCCTGAAGTTTATCCGCTATGGCATTGTATAAGGTATCGCCAAGATAGGGTATAATATAGGTGCGGGTCGCCTGTCGGATATATGGGAGCAGGTCGCTCCAGGCCATGGAGCGGTTTACATCCGGGTAGGATTCTTTGAAATCAAAGTCGCCTACCTGTTCTTTGCCTGAGGTGGCGTTGTCGTTTAATTTGCGGAATACATTTTTCATGTTTCAAATTTCTGCGTGAAAAATTATAACAAATAGGACGTTTTTTGTATCTTTTATGCCTTTGCGTACCGTATTTATAACCAATTGGTATTCAAAAACATATAAAATATAAAAAATTGCGGTCACTAAGATGGATTTGGGAAGCGCAAGGCGCGGATTAGCTTTTTGACAATTAGCATGGCCCGCCGCGCAGGTTATCTGTGGGCTAAACCGATGAAGCCGAACCCGGTCGGAGGTTCACCTGGTCATTCAATCGCCATTGATGTTTGTAATAGAGATAGTAATCAACTGTGTCGCTGAAGTGCGGCGCGTGCTCCTGCGGGAAGTTGGGATCACGCTCGGCAGACTTGTTCTTTGTGAAGTCCTCGAGCATGTCTGTGTTCTCCATGCTGATGAGTACGTCTTCGCTTGCTTCCGCATTGAATAATACTTTAGGTAAGCGTTGGTCCTGACCATCCAGAATGATCTCCATGAAGGTGAAGCGTTCCTTATGTCGCTTGGTGCTCATGCCTTGAGGTACCATGATCTCTGCCGTCCACCCATGCAAGGCGAATTGCTTCTGTATGATGGTGAATATGTCGTCCTGCTCAATAGGGTTGCGATCACGTCCACGTGGTTCACCCCATAAGCGTATATACTTGAATTCGTGCGACTTCAAGTGATTGCACATATCATCTACTAAGGCGCGTATCTTACTCTTGTCCTTCGCATAGAAGCGCCGAACACAGCGCTCTACAAATCCCTGCTCTTGCCATAGGCTGGCACACTGGAACTTACCCGAGAAGTCAAATGAAGCCTCGAGCATTTCATCTGACCGTATATCGATCATCTTACCTAATACCTTGGATGGCTTATAGGCATGTATCGATCGATCAAGTTTATGGTAAAAGCCATCGGGTAGTTGGGTAATCTTCTCATTCTCCACCTCGATCTGGTAATCCAGATCAGTAGATGATTGCTTTTGTGCTGCAAACCAATCAGCGCCCAATACGGCCTCATTGGCACGGGCGCTTTCCCACATGAATAGGAAGGTTTTGGGGTTCTTTTGGGCCTTCAGTTCAAATTCATGAACCCATTTACCCTCCGGCGTGCGCGCCTGGCTACTGAGTATGATGATGCTGTGATGCATCCAGGATGAAAATCGGTATAGGTTACCACGGATCATTTTCAGCAGAACTTGCTCAAAAAATGCCCGTTTGATGAAAACGGCCTCATCTATAATACCCGCATCGTAACTGCCGCCACGTTTTCCAGATGGCTTTGCCGCGCTGAGCAAAACCACCGTAAAACCGTTGAAAAAGGTTACAACATTATCGAATTCTTTGACCGGTGATATTGGTCGCTTAAACCAGGCGTGCCTGGATCCTTGCGCCCATGGGTTTTTGCCCACTACAAAGTGTTTATCCTCAATAATGCCCATTTCAGCCAGTTTTTCAATAACTGGCGGTAGGGTGGAGTTTTTTATCTGCTCTACTGTGGTGCTGGAAAAGAAAATCTTTCCACGGCGCAATACGCGCATCATTTGGTACAAAATGAGCGCGATGAGCGTTGATTTGCCGAATCCACGGCCCGCAATCAGGGTTTTGATTTTTTGCCGCGCTGTGGCAAAGCGGATTTGCGCGGCATTGAAATATACTTGCCTGGCATTACTCATCATCAGACTCATCTTCGTATTCATCGAATGGCTCAGATTGCGCCTCGATGAATACCTGTGGATCGGGTGTAATGATGATCTCCGGTATTTCCAGATCGTCGGGATTTAGGATCGGGACATCGTGCTTGTCCAATCCTTCGAATTTTCCGGCTTTTTCGTACAAATTGGCTGCTATTTGCATCCATTCCCTATCAAAACGCTTTTGGGGTACTCCATTTTCATCATTTTCAGTCCAATGCGCGTTTTTCTCGGCTTTTGCAGCCAATTCGTAGAATTTTTCCACAAGGATCGCTCTGCGCATATCCTTGTTTTTCTTCACCATTGGCCCGAATAGTTCGAAGCAATGATTAAGCACTTTTTTGGCTAAAACCAGATTTTCGCACCCTTCCACAGACATTTGGATCATTTTGATAGCAGCACCCTCTGCCACCTCTTCAAAAATGATGTGAAAAGCCTGACTTAGTTTATTGTAATATTGAAAATCGCGGTCCGATAATTCAAACCGCTCTGGCTCAATCATGTACATGCGGATCCTGTCAATCAAATCCGCTTTTTTGAAATCATCTATACTGTATATTTCGATTTTACGGGGCTTCGGCATGTTCTAAGTGAGTAGTAAGGTCTTGTAGTTTAAATTCGCATTTGTTCAACTTTTCGGCAATACCCGGCAATCCATCGCCCACTCTGATTTTCAAATCAGCGATTTCTTTCCGTTTACGGCTGATGCTACTCCGGAGTGATTGAATAAGTAGTTGCCGCTTCAAAGGATCGGCAGGCACCGGGTATTTTTCCTGCACCTCAATCATTCCTTTGTCCTGGTATATTTTGATGTCGCGCATCACCTGCTCAATGTTGCGCTGTACGCCCTGAATATTGTCGCTTACATCCGCACGTTCACGGTCGCTTTTGCAGGTATGGAAGGTGTTACTGAGTTTGCGCCGATCACAAAACAGGGTGCTTTTGCGGTTGTAAAGCCCTTTTAAAAAGTCATCGCAATCAACCTCGATCACTACCTCTTCAATTACTACAGATTCGGCAATTTCACGGGCTTTTTTGAGCGCACCAATAAGCAAATACTTATTGGGCACGCTAAAGCCTTCGCGCAGTCGATTGAGCAGGATATGCGCTGGATCCAACAGCGTCAATGCTGCCAAATCCTCTATGTATTCCTGTTCGGTCATGCTGCTGCGTTTGGATCGGCAGGCGCGGCGCCATTGGGCGCTTGGTCTTGGGTTTTCAATTGAATGTCGCGGAAGCCCCATACCAGGCCTTCGCCCCATTGGTTGGCCTTGTGCACCAGGTTGATGGATTCAAGGATCAATTCCCTGGCCACCGGTGTTTTGATGGCCACGTACATATTGAACGCATTGAGGATTTCTGAACCGCTGCTCAGTTTTCCCTGCGTTTGGATGGCAGCAAGGGTAGGGTGTACCCCTGAACCTGACATATTTGCTTCGTTTGACTTATCAAATAATTTAAGCAATGCTTCATCCTTCAAATCTGGATTGAGCGCGGTGACTTTGATACCTGGGAATTCCTTGCCTAATTGCTTATTGATCTCATAATTCGTTACTAACGCCCGGCCAGCCTGCTCTTCGCCCGCCAAAAAGTTGTTTAATGTTGTAAGAAAAGTCTCTTTATCTGACTTCTCTTTGTCGGCAGCCGATTTACGCGCATCTGCTGTTTGCATTGCAGCCGAATAGTCATAAAAATAATCCTTCGGAATCTCAATGTGCCACCGGATTGCATACCCATTGCGCACATTATTCAAATGAAAAACCGGGATCACATTAGCCACCTCGATCCAGGTGCGGCCACCCCACCAGCGTGGAATGCCTAAGTACTCGTCATTCAGCAGATCATCTTTTACATGCAGAACAAAGCGTAATTGCCGCGCTTCCTCACCCTTATAAGCAGGAACCATTTTTGGTTCATACTTTTTTTCGGTGTATTTCTTCCAATTGCCGGAAAAAAAGTAATTATTGATTACCCCATCGTTATCCATCACTTCAGGGCGCCAATTGCGGCATTCTTGGGCTTTCATGCTCACGATTTCATTGCCGACGCGGACATACTCCACAAAATAATTAGCGTGAAATACAAGATTTCTGGCAATTGTATTGAGTTGTCTATGAATTGGTACCTTCAACTTATCAAAAAAATCCTTTGCAGCCGCTGGATGCTCCACTGGTGTAAGTACACGCTGCCCATCCTGATAGGATTCCTGGTAGCATTGCAAACCACTTCCCAGGGTTATATCGCGCTTAGTGGCCAATAATTCACCCATGATGTTGTTATCCTGGACCACCATTTCTCGCTCAGTAGGCAAATTATTGCGTTTGCCCCAACGCCAAATCTCAAAACCGCCCTTATCCGAGCTGATTTTGATTTCTTTTCCGGCATTTCCCGAATCAGCGGCAGTATCAATAGGCTTGTTGCCTCGATTGAAGGATACTACCGAAGCAGCGCCCGGCAGGATATATGTATTCTCTGAAATCCGTTGCGGTTTCGACATCAGTGTATGACTTTGTATAGATTGTATGAAATAATGTGGCTGATCAGTGGGGTTTCGTATTCCCCATTGTCCTGGTTGGTCATAGGGATGGTGCCTTTTTCAATGTGTAACGGCACCGAGCGCTCGGCAGGGTTACGATGGCGGCGCTCTTTGCGGATCGGCGCGCCATAAATGGCCCGGGCTACCACTTTGATGGTTCCCTGCTTTTTGCCCGTGCTGCGCACATAAGCGAGCCAAAAAGGCTTATCAGGCTCAGATCGGATATCGGAAAGCACCTGATTGATACTTATTTCACCTCTGTAATCGAACATGGCCCAAATGTATGGGCGTTAATTAACCGGGCTTAGGACGCATAAAAAAGCCGCTTTGGATCATCCAAAGCGGCTGTATTTACCTAAATTTATATAAATTTACTGTACCCGCTGCACCAGTGTCTTGCTGGCCACCAATTTCACCACTACGCGCTCCGGAATGTCCACGGATTCACCCTTGCTTGGGATATACTTTCGCGTTGCCGGTTTCAATACCCGTTTGAAGGTGCCGATATTGTCAATGTACACGGGTTTGTCCTGTTTTACTTCCTCGGCAATAATATCATCGAGGGTATTGAGTACGGCCAAAACGGACTCTTTGGGCATGAATGTTTTTTCGGCAATTCGTTTGGCCAGTTCGGCCTTCAAAATCTTCTTCATCGTATGATTTTTAGTTAGGAAACAAGTTTGACAGTCCAGATGTCGTCTACGAAATCTGAGCTTTCGAAAATATCATAAGGCAGCCAAAAGTTTCCTTTTGCGCCCCAGTTTGGTCCCCAGGAGTTGCGCACCAGGAATGCTTTGCGCCGGTTGCTGTACCCAATGGCGCACAATGCATGACCACCTTCAATGCGGCCTTCCGGCAGCGGCATTTTGCCGTCTTTCTTTATTTTGAAAAAATTGGTGAGCAGCAACATTCCGAAAATGACCGGGTAACCACTGGCCAGGCAATCCTTCGCGGCTTCAATATCCTGCGGCAAGGATTCGTATTTGAGGGCAATGTGGTTTTTTGCATCTACTTGAGCCATTACATTCGGCTCTGTAGTGAACTTTTCAATATCATAAGGCCAAAGCGCTTCGCTGGCTACGCCCACTTTGTTGGCCGCCTTGAATACGTTTCGAATATAACCACCGGTATCCTCAGCAGTGTTGCCCTGGAGTTTCCGGATGAAATAATATAGGAATAAGCGGCTAGGATTTGGATCAAACTCCTTGGGCGCCGCAATTGCGTACAGAGCAGCCGATCCAGCCTGCGCGGTGCAGGATCCGAGATTGCCCTGATCGAATACACCAGGCAGTTTTTTCTCTAGCGTTACGGTTGCCGGCAGTTTCTTTTTGGGCGCCATACGCAGCGTGTATGTGATGTCCCGCTCATCCGGTGGCGAAGGCATCCAGCCTGGCAAAAAGTTGTTTTTATTAACCATTTTCGTTAATTATTTTAAAATGAAGCGTCATTGCGGACTGTATTCAGGGTGGTTCCGGCATCTTCGATATCCGTATACACCACATTGGCTTTCACCTGTCTTGGCATTTGTGCTACGGCTTGCTCCAGGCGGCTTACAAAATTGTCGAATATACTTGCATTAAAACCGCTTGAATTAATCGGTATTCCTGCCACTGATGGCGTAGGCGTAGTACTTACTGAAGCATAGCCACCAGAAGCATAACCGCGCAATCGGAAGTTTTCAAGTGCACCAATGTATTGGCCATATACCGGGTGCTGTGCCATCCATTTAGGCGCTACCCACTCATTATCGTGTACCAAGCCTGCTGGCCGGTGGCCTGATTGATCGGAAAAGCCAAATCCCTGGCCGGTGTAACCACCACTCGCAAAGCCTCTTGTAGAGGTAATTTTATTGGTTTGCAACGCGGCACGGCCAATGGCTAATCCGGTTTGCACTCCAGCAAAAATGGGCCCCCAACCAGGGATCAGCGCATTGATTGGGTTGGAGTTTGCATTTCGATAAATACCCTGGATCTCACTGGCCAGATTGATACCGATCTGTGCGATTTCAAAGGCTTTGATCGCACTGGCGTGTTTTTTTCGTGCGGCTTCATCTTTACCCAAAATATCAATGGCCAACTGCGTAGCATCATTGGCAATGCCATATTCGGCATCTACAATGGCACGTTTTATTTCCTTTGTTTTTTCCTCATTGGCTCGGATGGTATCATGGTAGGTTTTATCCGCATCCAATTTATCCTGAAGCGCCTGCTTATATACCTCTGTTTCTTGCAATCCTGCTTCCTGGAGTAATCTCAAGCGCTCTTCTGCGGCAGTTACTTGTAGTGCAGCTGATTGGCGCTTATATTCCAGTTCATTAATCAGTAATCGGTTGAATCGATCACGCAAAGCGGCTTCTTCATCTGCTACGCTAATGCCTGCCTTTGCATTGATACCATTTGTGGCGGTTTGACTTACTGCTGTTGCTGTTGGTAGTGTTGCAAGTGCTTCAATAGGTCTAAATATTGGTCGCGCTTGGCTTTGTTGGATTTCCAATAGTTTATTTTGAATCTGTAACGCTTCAAGCGTCTGATCCTTGCCAAACTTTTTATATGTGGCTAATCTATCTTCAAGTTCCCTTTTTTCAATACCCTTTAGGCCATCTTGATATCTTTCTTCATTTATTGTACCATCAAGCCTAAACTTTGATAGTGCAATTTTCCTTTTTTCTGAGTTTATTTCATCAGATTTCAAGGCTAAATCAAGCGCTTGTTTTGCTGCCTTTTCGGCTTCTTTTGCGTCAAGTTTAGTGGTAATTGTTATAGTTGGCTTTTCGGGCACTGCATCTATAGCAGCCTGGGTTTCCTGCACCACTTTAGCGGCATCTATTTTGCCTTTTTCCCGGTTAAATCCATCGTTGAACGCTTTTTTCACTCGCCCACCTATACCGGTGAACAGGTTTCCAAAATTTTCAGCCGCCGCCGAAAAATCACCGCTCAGCAGATTTACAAAGCCGCCCGCTACATTTTTGAACAGGTCACCGATGATGCTTACGATCTCATTTGCCACATCCCCCAAGGCCAATATGCTTGCGCGGAAGGTTTCGGATCGGTTGTAAGCGGTAGCAAATATGGCCACTAGTCCCGCGATCGCGGCGATCACCAAGCCAATCGGGTTGGCGGTTAAAGCCAAATTAAGCAGGCGCTGCGCGGCCGCTTGGGCACCAGTGGCGATGGTGGCTGCGCGTTGGGCCACGGCTGCGCGCAAGGTATTGGCCGCTGCCAGTATGTTTTGGGCATTGAGCGATATAAGTGCAACGATCAAAGCCCCGATGGCCACGCGGTTTTCTGAAACAAAGGAAGGGATTGCGATCAGCGCCTTACCAAAGCCGATCAAACCGGTAAGTAACTTATCCGCTGCATTCAGTGCGGCAGTAAATGCTGGAATAAGCGCGGAAGCAAGGTTTTGGCTTACTTCGGCGATACGTGCGCGCAGAATGGCCTTGGTGCGCACCAGGCTACCGGTATTTTTTTCAAATGCCTCATTGGCGCTGGCACTTTGGCGGGTAATTTCATTGAGCGTTACCAGGGCTTCGGCCTGGCGCAAGGCGCTGCCGGTGAGTTTGTCCTGACCGCGCTTTTTCAGTTCATCATTGACTACGCTTTGCTTGATGTCAATACCAAGTGCATTCAGGCCTTCGCGCTCACCTAAAAGGGCTTTATTTAAAATCTCGCTGGCTTGGGTTGTACTGAATTTGCCACCCGTCCACTCTGAAAGAACGCCCGCTTGTTTGATGATTTCATCACTCAGGCCTGCTGCCGCGCTTTTGGTAAAGCCCATGGGTACCAGCAAGTCACCTATACCCGTGGCCAGGTTCACGAATTCTTGCCGTGCCAGGCCTAGCGATTGGGCATTTTTTTCGGCGAATCCTTGCACGATCACTTCGGCTTCACCGAATACCGTGCGCGTTTTTTGGATCAGGCTATCCTGACCTACGCCGATATTGAATAACTCGGTAACGTAACTGCGCAGACTTTCAACAATCCGATCCAGGCTTAAGCCGCCAAACACGGCTACCACGCCCGCAATGCCGCGCTGCCAGAGGCTTGTTTCGGAGCGTACTTCAGCAATAGCGGCCGCGAGCGGCTTGCTAGCGTCGCGCGCATTTTTCAATTCCGTATTTACTTCCTTCAAATCCTCTGCTGCCTGCTTGAATTCTTCCGAACCAACAGGAAGGCGCTCCAACTTGCGGCGAAGGTCTGTGGCCTGTTTATTCAGGTCCTTAATCGAATTGCCTGCCGCCTTATTATCAATGGTAAGCAGCAGGTTGGCACTATCAGTTCTGGGTGTTGCCATTTTCTATCATATTTTTCAGGTCTTGCACAGTAGCCTCGGCATATCCGCGCAAAATGAAATCGTAAAAATTTTCAATGTCTGCTGTTTTACCTTTGTTCCACCAACTTTTGCGCCGTCCGGTGCCTTTGGCTTTATAGCGCCGCACAATGCCCCAGGCGATGGCAGCGCGTATTTGATCGGCAGTGAGGCCTTTGTAAGCGCGGGCGTATTTCGGGTTGCTGGTGAATTTCTGAATACCTTCCTCGGATACCCATTCTTTCAGTAAATCAATCATTTCTGTTCCACCCGCTTTAGTATACCGGCGCTTCATATCGGTGTAGCGGCCGTAACTTTTCAAGTAGATCAGTGCCAGGTAAATGCCGCGATCCTGATCGGCTTGCACGCGGGCGCTCAGGCTACGCAGTAAGGCACCAGTATTCACCACATCCGATTTTCTAATATCGGCCGCGCGATTTTTTACGAATGACTTTGCAAAATCATTGATCGCAAATGCTAAAAACTGGCTGGTTCTACTCACAGTCTTCACATTCTATGGCGGTGAGTAATACGATTTCCACACGCCACCCATAATCATCATCGGGGCTCCAGGCCTCCTTGATGTCCATCGAGCAGTCGGATATATCAAAAATGAATGCGCCTGCATCGGCATCGGTTTCAAGTCGCAAAAGCGCCTGGTGTGCGAGGTTAAACATTTGCTCGCTGGCTTCATCCTGCGCTTGCTCATCATCGGGGCTCACATTGTTCAGAAATAAAAATCCGGTGCGGTATTCGCGCATCAGTACGCCTTCACGCACGTGGCGAACAGTGGGCTGTTCGAGCCAAAACAAAGGATATTGAATCTGGCTTAGTTGCCGATTGAGTATGCGGATTTCTGATCCATACGAAAATGAGCAGGTAAAGTCTGCTGCCATTTTTTGGAAATAGTCACGAAAGGATGCGGGAGTAGTTATCATTCGTCAGCGTTTTGCGCCCAATCAGGGCTGTGCATTTTTTGCCGCATTTCGGCGGCTTCCTGGTCTTTGCGGCGCTTCACCAGGTACAGGCAGATATCGTGAAAACTGGTCTGGTACACCTGCTCAATGTTGCCAAATGGTCCATCGGTAGCCAGGTCGAAAAACGTGCCCCACCATCCGAGCGTGAATCCCTCCGGTTGCGGCTCATCGCCATCTTCTTCGGGCTGTTTGAACAGCACCGTGCCATACGACTTGAATATATACTCTTTCAGTCCAGCCTGAAAAGCCAGTACGGCCATGGCGATCGGTAGCGGTAATTTTTTAAATGCCTTTGCGCGCGCTTCGGCTTCTGCGCGGCTACGGAGTTGTATGCGAATATCACCCCGCAGGTTCACCGTGGCTTCATCCGGCTCACCTTCACGGCAAATGGTGGCACACAGTAAATGCAGATCCTCCAACTGGTTACCAGTTAAGTATCGCTCCAGGGCTTCATCAGCAATGGGGTATTCCATGGCGCGCATGTTGAAGCCGAATGCTTGCGGCATAAAGTAGCGTTTGCCCTCATGGTCAAAATACTCAAGGATCGGTTCGGCACTGGGTTGATATTTCAGCCATGGAACGGTATTCAGTAGTGCGCTGATTTGATCAGCGTTCATGCTTTTCAACACGGATAGGTTGACATTCAGCAGGATTTTCAGCGCTTTGATGCGCCCAACTTCCTCCGATGGGCTGCTGAGCAATGCTTGCAATACGCGCAAACGGCGATCTGCCGGGACATCCTTCCAGGACTCCGGCAGATCGCGCGCGATTATGCGTCGTGTTTTGAAAACGCCCCTATACTGAATTTGAACTTTGGGCATTACCCTTCGGCTGGAGCGTCAGGTTGGAACTCGGCAATCCAGCGTTTGCCCAGCGTTACGCCGATATTGATAACGGTATCAACATAATCGAAGGTGTCCTCGATGAGTTGTTCCAGTTTGTCATCGGCGATATCGAATTTTTCTTTTGCAAAGGCTTTGAGTTGGTCTTTGCCCTCTGGAGAAAGTTCGCGATAGCGCTTAATTGGATTGCCCAGGTCATTGATGGCAGGTGCTGCCGAGCGCACCGCTGGCCAGAAGTTCCAGGCATCGGTTACGGTTACATGACCGTCTTTGGTGGAGTCGGTAATGCCTTTTTGGAGGTCAAAGCCAAACTGGAGGGCTTCCTCCAATTGCTTCAAGTTTTCTTGATCATTCATGTGGTGAAAAAGTTTTAACGTTAAAAGTTTTCACGAAAATGCGTGAGTTTTCACCACTTGAATAGGACGTTCAAAAAACGCCCATTTACCCACTCATCCGCACCGATGCGGCACCATTCATTTTCAAGGCGCTCAAAAACGACTACTTTCTCCCTTTGGGACAATTCATGTTTTACTGAAAAAGTTGCGGCCGGGCCACTGCGCACATTGAGTGATTCGGAATTGACCGAGCACACATAAAATGATTTCAACTCATTGTACTGATCTTGCACCCGTGCTTTGAATTCAATCCACGGCTTTTCTTCCAGCATCATTTTCGGGCAGTCTTTGCCCGTAATGTCGTAATGGCGCAATAAATCGGTTTCCGGATTTAGTCCGTGCTTGTATAATAGCCAGGCTGCAACCTGTACGCTGTTGGCGTAAGTTTTAAACCAATTACCATCGGCATTCACGCACATTTCAAAGCCTACTGTGGTATAGTTGGGCGTTTTGTAACCGCGCATTACCCGCTTCCCTTCCGATTTGTATTTCGTGGCGCCCACGTGGTAGCCTACTTCATTATCAAACAGGCATTGCACGATGGTACTATCATCCACGCAGTAGTGTGCACTGGCGGCGCGCAATCCCAGGTTGAAGTAGTTGCGGTTGGCCATGGCGTTGGCTCCACGGTCGGTATTTGCCGTCCAATGGGCAATGATGGCGCGCACTTCCTTGATGGCGTATGCGGTCGGATCATTAAGTACCGGGCGGCTGCGTGGGTTGGTCAGGAGGGCTCGAGTAATGCTTATCATCAGGCTTTTTGGGTTTGGAATACGGGTTGTGGCCGTCTTCCGCGTTTTCGTTGCGGCATTACCATTTCCATGTGCTGTGGGAAATCGTATTCCGTTTGCTTTTCGGGCTCTACGGATGGACCTTGTTGGCCATTTTGGCAAATTGTATTGGCAACTTGTGAAAGTCGACTTGCGTTCAACTTCCGCTGCATGGTGAGTGCTTTCATTATTTTAGAATCTTGGTTAACACTTGATTGCGAAAATCAACGATCTGGTTATTCAGCCCTTCCAGGCTATTTGCCACATCGCTGAGTGCTTTGATTGCCTCGGTATTGAACTCAAGCCGATCCTTCATATCCTCGCGCCACTGCCGATACATGAATACCACTGCTGCCGTAAGGCCTGAAACGGCAATAGAAAGGCAAATGATGAGAATTTGTAAAATAGGATTGGTGATGGCCTCTACCGAGGTATTTAAGGCTTCCTGGTGCATATAAATTTACTTTTTTTATAAAAAAATGGCCCACCCGTGAGGGCGGGCCACAATAACAATGAAAACATTCAAACCCTCCTATGATCCCGTCTTCCAATATCTTGCTAATGCCGGGTAATCTTTGAGCAGCAAATCAATATCCTTGTCGGTCATCAACTGCGGCTTTACTTCGCCGATACCATCCAGTGATACGCCGGTGGAAAATGGCGGGCCATTCCAGATATACTTGCGTGGAGTTGGCTTTGTTTCGGCTGGTGTTTTTACGCTGTTTTTCTCTTCCATATTCTAGTACGCGATTGCGCCAGTGTAGAAGTAAGGCGCGTAGGCCGACTCCCAGGTGATAGTTACTTCATAACCATTTTTGGGGCTCGTCTGCTCTTTAACGGCAACGCGACAACCATTGTCAATGGCACCGATGATTCGGTTCTTACCATTCAGATCTTTTACGATGCAAACGTAGTTATCGCCATTCATCCCGTTAAGAATGTACGTTGTAGGGCCCTGAAGCAATGGAATAAAAATCTTCACCTCTGTTTTCCAGAGGCCAGTATCTGGATCTCGCTCCGACGAATACGAGTTATCGTCTTTGCTGAAGTTCCATTTAAAAAACACCTTGGTCGCAACCATAGTGATATCGGTGGATACAATATGCGTGTTGGCTCCAGGTGCCGCAATCGCAGTAATGTCATCCGCACCAACCATACTAAGAATACGGGTCAGATTGGGTGCATTGATCTGACCACAAATTTTATCAATTGTACCAGCTGTGAATACGCAAGGCATAATGAAGTATTTTGATGTGAATTGATAGGATTAAATCTTTTTGATCGCGCTGCTATTATCTACCACCAATCCTTTGCAGGCTTCCGGATTATTTGCGATCTGCTCAGCGGTAAGGCGTTTTCCATTCACAAACAAGGCTGGATAAACGATGCCGTACTGATCCTTGCCGATCTTGAAAGTAGCGTGCACTGCACCTTTTGCTTTTCGATCGGGCGCAACTGCGCTGGATTTCAGTTCGGTAATTTTGGCATCCTGATCAGCAATTACTTGCTCAAATGCTTCCATAGTAGCAGCATCGGCCTTTACTTTTTCTTGCAGGGCAGCCAGCGCCTTTTCGGTTTCGGCTAAGCCGCTTTTGAGGGCTTTATTTTCCTCGAGCAATTGCTCGATTGATAATTCTTTGCTCATTGGTGTAAGAATTTGAGTGGCGCGCTCAATAAAAGCGCACCACTCGAATTATAAATCGGGTTTCTCTATGCCTGGTCGTTCACGACGAGTACGCCAGTCTCCTGGAGCAACATCTGAGCGCCCATGCGGAAGTCCATCCAAAAATGGAGTTCGCGCTTTTCGGCTTCTACGTTGAACATTACATCCGCTGGATCATCTACACCGTAGTGCAGGTTTTCACGTGGGGTGATGATTACGCGACCGCTGCTACCCATACCATACACCGGAATGATGGTGGTATTGCCGTTGCCATATTCGTACTGGATACCATTGTAGCCCGCATCGGTAACCTGTACGAAAGGCACGTCAAACTTGTACGTGTCTTTGAAGTGTTTCCGGTAGTTGTCGTACGTGGTAAACGAGCAGAAGATGTCAGTACCGTATTCTTTGTAAACTGGATCCACCTGATCCCACATCGCTTTGAACTGCGTCAATGCATTGGAACTGGTAATGGCGCCCGTAGCAACGGCAGTGATATCACCGGCTGCAATGGCATCCACAATCAGGGTAAGGTAGCCATCAAAGGTTTGGCGCAGGTAATCATCAGAAGATGGAGCATCTTCTTCCGAACCTTGCCAAATAGCAATCTCAAACTCCTGGTTAAGTTTTTTCATCGCTTTGTCCATGAGGAAAGCCTCGAATGGCCAATCGGTTACGCTCTGGCCTTTCTGGCGAAATTGGCCCAGGTAGGATGCTTCATACTCCTGCGGAGTGATGCTGAAATCAACCTTGTTCAATACGGTTTTCAGTTTTTTAGGCTTAGCCGTAAAAAGGTCTGAAATAGGGTTGAATGATTTGGACCACCGGCGCGCAAGGTTATCCCCAATTTGCATTTGGGTGATAATTAATTCGCCTTTGACGCCTTCATGTGGCGTAGCCAAACGACCTGTTTTGAAGTCGTAGAATAAGCGCGTGTAAAGATCCGGTGCATAATCACGCACATAGTTTTGGAAAGCTATGGCGTACTGGTTATTCATACTCATAATAATCGAGTTTTGGTCAGTTAGTTAATCAGGGTTAATCTATGCCTTCCGGCTTGCTGCGATGGCAGCAGCGCGCTTGTTGATGTCCAATTCTACTTCCTCGGTCTTGCCCAGTTCAATTCCTTTCTTGCCTTCCGTGTGCAGTTTGCGTGCATCTTCTTTTGCGGCTTCTGCCTCTTGCTTATACTTTGCAGTGTACTCATTAGCAGTAGCCAGTGCCGTTTCTGCCGTAGCCAATTTGCCTTTCAATTCGGCATTCTCGGTTTCGAGTGCGGCAAACTTCGTTTCGAGGGAGGCCATTTTTTCGCGCAACTCGGTTACTTCCGCAGCGCTCAGAGTTACATCATCTTCGGGCTTGTTCGCACCGAAAAACAGTTCTTTAATACTCATGCTGAGTGTTTTTTTCGGCGCGATACCAAGCGTTTGCAAAAACTTCTGCACCCGATCGGGATGGGCCTTGATGAATTGTTTTAATTTAGGGTTATTTTCAATGAAATTTTCAACCTGGACAACGAATAGATGCTCGTTTACCTGGTTGGAAAAAAGACTGGTAGTGGCAGCACCGGCTTCTACTAGATCGGTGTAGTAATGTTGGCCATTATCGCCAAAATCAACGTACACCGGGCCTTGCTCCGGATCGTAGTTGTCGCCATTGGGATCCAGCGCTTTTTTCTTGCCGTTGGTGTACTTTTGAAAGTAACCAGTAGGAGAAAATACAATGGAACTCATAATGAAATCCGGTGCTTCAGCAGCCATGCTGAGCATCCAGTCTTTCATATTTGGTTTTTCGGGGCTTAGGTTTGCACTATCCAGCAGGTGCAGATCGGCGATGGCCTGCATCTTGCCTGCTTTCTTTCTTACTCTGAAATTTTGGAAATAGCCCATTTGGGTACCCATCGTTTCATTGCTGGCATTCGGATGCCCAAAGCGGGCTTTGATGCCAGTTTTTGAAAAATGGGCTTGATCGTACGCAACGATCTGGTTGATGAATTCGGCATCGAGTTCAACGCCGTGACCGAGCGCAGGGCCTTCCTGCACCATGACGACAATATTGATGACACCGGTGGCAGCATCAATATTGTCGGCTGCAAATTCGAGCAGCGTTGGCGTCGATTTCTCCCAATTCATATTACAGACCTCCTACGCGATAGAAAAATTTGTAAGCTGTAGATGCACTGAGCGCCGTACCACTAGCATTCAGTATAAATGTGCTGCTCGTTCCAGTGGCAAATACCCTGGCGATACCGGCAGCGGCATTGTCATTGGATGGCGTAAGTTGTACCCGTGCGCCGGTTGGGAAAGTAACCGGTAGCGTAATGGTTGCGATGACGCCGGTAGTGGGTGGTGTGGATCCTGTGGTAACCGTGATTTCACCTTCCTGGCCATTACCTGTAATAGCAACGGTTGGCGATGTACCTGCTGCCGCGCCTGCTGCAATGGTGGGAGTGCCATTAATCAGGTTGATGATTTCACCTCTACCATTTCGTGCGATCCTACGTAATGCTGTCAATCGCAACGCGGTAGTGGTATCCGTTGAGGCTGTCTTTACCGAGTCGATATGGCCATACCATAGTGGCGTTCGTGACATATTAAACCGTGAAACGATCTCCGTTTTTTTGTCGCCGCTTTTATATCGAATTGCCAGCCCCGCTTTGGGCAATAATACGTTATAAGTTGCGGTATTGCTTTTTAAGTGCGAGCGCTCCAGGTAAGTGATTTTGGATGCTGCCGTACTCAAGCCGGAAATGGTAACTGTGGAAATATTGGCCGCATACACCACATTACGCGTATCAACCTCACGGGCTTCGAAGCCACCGGTGCTCCAGTTGTACACGAAGTACAGGTCCTGAAGATCGTACAAGTTGGTTTTGGCGGTGCCCGTTACCTCTGCGGTATGGGCGTTGATAGTGAGCGTTTGCGCACTAAGCGCTACGGCCAACATCATAAAAAGTGAAAAAAGAAATCCTTTCATTTGGTGATTTTAAGTGAATTTGGATATAACCCAGATTTTACAATACAAAAATGCGTAGGCCGCTTATTTCGGCTTAGGACGCCTTTTTTTGCGTGTTTTCGTATCTATTACCGGAGTTGGTGTAATTACTTCTGGTACTGGTACGGATCCAGGGCGAACACTTTTGAAGCCCGCATCGCCTACGGGCTTGCTTTTCGCTCGGTTGATCCTGGCTTTAATGCTATCCGTGGCCACTAGCGTGCGCCGTGCGGTGATGCTATCGCGCTTATTCACCGCTAAGGCCGTATCTGCTGCTACGCGAGCGGCGGCTTTTGACGGATAGAAAGTGCGGTACTCTTGCACCGCTTTATTTCCCGTTGCTTCGGTAGTTACTACCTGGCGCGTAAAGTACCAGGTAGTAGTGCCGGCACTGTCAATGCGGTAATACACTTCAGGAATTTGGGCCTGCATGGAAAATGCCAGCAGTAGAAAAAAGAGTATTTTTTTCATGGGTGGAAAAATTGTGAAAAGGTGAGCCAATTACCCGCCGCATATCCGGCTGATACGGCGGCTGATTGAATGAGCATGCGCGCTGGTATGTGCCACCATTTTCGGCCTTGTTTCGGGCGCACAATGGGGACGGTACAGTACACGGTGGCCGCGCTGATTGCTCCGGAAAGCGCGATGTTGTTGATGGCAAATGATAAGTGCTTGGCGTCCGTCAATTGTACGGGCACACCTGGGCGCATGTATTTATTTTCCCAGCTGATGGCCGGGTCAAAGTACTGGCGATTGGCACCTGGGAAGCGCTTGAAAAACACATCCTTGCGGTAATTAATCGCTTCGTGTAAGCCCCATGCGGTTCCGGCGATAAAGGAAAGGGAAAAGGCTGGAATTGCTTTTTTGCCTTCGGTTTTTAGCCAGTTGTATTTGGGGATGGCTGTGTTTTCTACGAGCGATGGTGTAGTATACTGGGCTTGTAATGCAGATATACTGCATGTGAAAAAAAATAATATAAATATATTTTTCATAGTTATCATTTTGTAGCCATCCAATTAATCACAAGCGCGCATGCGTTACACGCTCCTCCATCCTCATATACGCGCACAACAAAAGTTGTAGCATTACTTGAAACTAAAACCGCGTTTCTGCTTACGGATGTTTGAGGCGTTACTACAATACTTGTTGGAGCGCTTGAAAATCCGTGCGTAATTGTAACCGCTCCATTTGAGGTTGCCGTTCCTGAAAAAGTGCCGGAGTGCAGTTGGTCGGCAATGATTTTTTTAACCGTCAAGACGTCTGGAATAGACCTATTATATAGTTTTATTGTATCTGAATAGTCCTCTAAATATTCAAGACCTTTTTTATTATAAGATTCCACATAGGCTTTTGTTTGACTTACACCAATTTTACCAGATTGAGAATTAATAAAAAAAGTATTACCGCCGCCAGAAGTAAACGATGAAGTAGAACCTGTATTCGCGTTTCCAGATCCAAAAATCATCCCGTTATTATCTAAATTAAATACACTATAAAGGGAGGAATAATCCCCAAAAAACCCATATAAAAGAGGCTTGTTACCATTCTCAGGATTTTTCCCGTATGCAAACATATCTGGCGCGCCATTGCCATAAGTAAAACCAGCCATATCGGTATAATCTCCAACTATTCCTATGTAATGTAAATGGTCGCGATATAGTGAATCGCTTATAATTTTTGCAACAATACCTACGTCAGGAATAGACCTTAAATTTGTTTTAATATTATTATACTCGTCAATATATTGTAAACCATAATTATCGCCTGAAAACATAAACATTCCACCCGCGTTAATTGTAAAATAATTTCCAAAGCTATTTAATTGCATATAATCGTCGCCAAATTCCAATACTGAAGAAGATAATGGGCTTGTAAACGAGGCAAATGAACTATTACTATTAAATGATAACGCAGAAGCGCCACTTGGCCAATTTATACTAAAATTATCTGTAAGCGCTGCAATTGTTGAAGTCGGTATAGTGCCAGAACCACTATAAATCCCATTCCCATCAGCCCCGCTCGGCAGCGCCACCGTTCCCCCACCACTAGAAAGCGAAAGATTATTATCCGAAAGCGACAAAGTTTGAAGTTCGTTGGTAGTTGATCCATCCACTTCTCCCCCAGGCACCCACTGCGAACCGCTCCATTTCAGAAACTCGCCCATAACTGGCGCTGTTGCACTGACCGCACGGCCTTGTAATCCGTCAACGGTTGGATTAGGATATGTGCCGGATAAGTCTCCGTTTGCTGTTGCGCCTGAAAGAATTACAGCGCCCGTTACCCAGTCAACCATTGTTTTGGTAGTTGGCAATTTGTCGTGCGTTGGCGTCCCCGGCACTGACAAATCAAAGCCTTGCACCTTTTGAGACGAATTTGATCCAATACGAAGCCATTCAGCCGCTCGAATGCGATCCGCAACGGTTGATGTTGTTTGTGCATATGCAGATAGGCTGCAAAGAATAATTGCAAAAATCAGTTTGGTTTTCATAGAATGTAAAAAATGAGTTGCCCGGTAAAACCGGAAATGTGAAGTGTTTTGGCAGTATTGAAATATCGGTTTACAAGAAAACTTGCTGCTGCATTACTGTCAATTTGCTCAGTATCTAAAACCTGCGTTGCGCCTGCTGTATAACCAATACTTATGTTTCTTGCGCCAGCGGCAGGAACTACAGCGATCGCTAATAATAATTTACCAGCAGGAACAGTGTAAGTTGTGGGGCTTGTGATATTTACAGGCAAAAATGAAAATCCCCCTGATCCATCATCTCCCTTTTCACCTTTTAGAGATTTCGGAAAGCACAATTCAATCGGCTCCTCATTAAACTCAATGGTTATATTGCTCCTAATGATCTCAATTGTGATATCGCTCATTATCGTTTGCCTTTTACTTCAACTGATCCAGCAAATAGTGATAGAATTTCACCGTTGCTACGACTCCATTTAAGTTCATACTCCATCCTTTCAATAGGCATATTTACCGTTTGAACTGCTGTGAAGTGAATGTCCAACAATCCAAGACTAGGTGTAGATAGTCCATTGCCCATGGTCATTGTCAATACGATATTACCAGTCACAGTATTTGTTACCGTAAGACTGATATTATCCGCCGATATATCTTGCAATACCCCGCCATCCTTGATATATACCTGTTTATCCCAGGTATTACCTCGGTACAATTTGATTGGTAATGGATACGGATATTCCGCTTTTATGATGGATTTTACTGACATAGTTCAATTTCGACGTTAAGGCCCTTAGCCGTCCCTGCCGTACTCACATTAAATGTCCAGATATCACCTGCAGTGAGCGCATTGGCATTTATCTGAATAGCATGGTTGGCACTGGAAATAGTTTGTGTATATTGGGTTACGCCACCCTTTTGAATTTGCAGTGCACTGCTTGCTCCAATGGTGCTTACTTCAAGATAAATGCGGCTTATTTTCCATCCCGAATAGCGGGTAGGTACAGTCCAAAAAGCCTTGGTTTGACCGGTTGTCCAGCTTACGTTATAATCAATGCACTGAAAGCGCACATGCTCGGGCATTACCGGGTAACGCCGATCGGCAGTGCCAGCCGTTGTTCCACCGCCAAATGAAATATAATCGGGTGTATCGGTTCCCGCATCTACAAAGCCTAATTGGCCATTGGTATTGGTAAGCGTGGTAGTATTAAGCAATAGATAATTTCCCTTTATTCCTGCCTTGCTTTCAATCATTTCGGTAGGTTCATCCGTTGTAGTGCCACCTACAATGAAAAAGCCATTGGTATCATCAAAGCGGCCTTTGTATATGCTTGAGGTACGGAAACGCATATCATTCGCATCATTGGTACCTAAGTTGGCAGCCGCGCCGAATGTATTACCTCCATTTACAAAGGCATTCGCGGCGGCTGATCCGTTACTCGCGGCTGTAATGCGGCCATCCGCATCAACAGTGATGGATGCCAGAGTATAAGATCCGGCTGTTACCGTGGTGCTGGCCAATTCGGAAGCACCTACTGCATCAGCGGCAATTTCAGAGGTTCCTACCGCATCAGCGGCTATTTGGGTAGCGGTGATGCCATCAGTGGGCACGCTGAGCGCAACCTCTGTTTCACCATTGGCAGCATCATTCGTGAGGGTTGTGGCCACAGTGCTGGTAGCCACAAAGTTTAATGCGGATTGTTGCGTGAAGTTGGCACCATCATCCCGCATTGTCTGGTAAAAAGCGCTACCACCCGATCCATTGCTGGCAGCCGTTATGCGGCCATCCGCATCCACGGTGATGTTGCTATTCGTATAGGATCCAGCAGTTACTGTGGTGCTGGCCAATTCGCTTGCACCTACCGCATTTGCGGAGATTTCCGGCGCTCCTACCGCATCGGTAGCGATTTCAGCAGCGCCCACGGCATCGGTGGCAATCTCAGCAGCGCCCACGGCATCTGTGGCGATTTGGGTAGCGGTAATGCCATCGGTTGGCACGGATAAGGCCACTTCGGTTTCGCCATTTACACTGTCATCGGTGAGTGTAGTGGCTACGGTAGCCGTTCCCACAAAGTTTAATGCGGCACGTTGTGTGAAATTAGTGCCATCATCCCGCATTGTCTGGTAATTCGCGCTACCGGTGGATCCATTGCTGGCAGCTGTAATGCGGCCATCCGCATCTACGGTGATGGATGCCAGGGTATAGGATCCTGCGGTTACAGTTGTACTTGCTAATTCCGATGCACCCACCGCATTAGCTGCAATTTCATTGGCCGTAATGCCATCGGTAGGGACGTTGAGCGCGACCTCTGTTTCACCATTGGCAGCATCATTGGTGAGCGTTGTAGCCACGGTGCTGGTAGCCACAAAGTTCAATGCGGCTTGTTGCGTGAAATTGGTACCATCATCCCGCATTGTTTGGTAAAAAGCGCTACCACCCGATCCATTACTGGCAGCCGTAATGCGGCCATCCGCATCCACGGTGATATTACTGTTGGTATAGGATCCGGCCGTTACCGTAGTGCTGGCCAATTCGCTTGCACCTACCGCATTAGCTGCAATTTCCGGCGATCCTACCGCATCGGTGGCGATTTGGGTGGCGGTAATGCCATCGGTGGGCACATTGAGCCAAATCTCTGTTTCACCATTCGTTACATCATCAACCAGTATAGTGCCTACTGTAGCGGTGCCTACAAAATTTAATGCTGCGCGTTGGGGGGCGTTGGTGCCATCGTCCCGCATACGCTGATAATAAGTACCCGCATTGGCTGTAACATAATCATATACCGCTTTGGCAGTAGGTGCCTGGCGATGGGTGCTACTTCCGCTCAGCGCTGTAGATATTCCGGTGAAATACTTGGAAGTATCCACGCCAATTTGCAGTTTTCGCAGCGCAAATATTGCTGAGCCCGTTAGGTTAGGTTGGGCCCAGACAATACTGCAACAAAAACAAACACATATTACGACTATGACGCGCTTAAAGTCCATATCTCAATGGTATTGGTACCTGTTAATCCGGTGAAATAGATAGGTGTGCCGCTTTCGGCGCGCAAGGAAGCCGCGCCAAATAACTCGGCGGTAAGCGATGCCATGGCTACCGGTCCTGCGATTTCAGCGCCACCACTGGTTTTCCCGATCATGATGGTTTGTGCGGCCGTACTTTTTACAAATATCGCCACCAGGAGTTTTCCTGCCGGTAGCGTATAAGTATATGAGGATGCACTTGTGGTGATACTTGCCATGGCCGGTACCGATGATCCGGTGCCTGGTGGCGTGATAATGGTGCCATCGCCCGTTTGTACGCTCAGGCTTGCTTGCAGGAGTGGCGCCACCGTGGCATATTGTGCCTGTGCGGTGAAGGTATACTGGTTTTTTTCGCGCACGCCTTTGCCGCTTTCGCTTTTCGCGCGCAGGCGCACGTACGGCAAAAACTGCTGGGTGCCATCCCAATACTTTGCAACCATGTGAATGCGGCGATTCATCAGTTTTTGCCGCAAATACTCTACATCCAAGCGGATACCTTTTACCGTGGCTTGCAGGCTGTAGGTGAAAATATCGCCTTGCTTATTGCTTACATCGGTATCGCTTTCCAGCATGGCGCTGAATCGATCATGTTCCAGCACCAGCGCCGTTTTGCCGGGCTTTAAAGAAAGCGTTTCAATGTTGGGCACCAAATAGAATACCGGTTGCGATGACAGATCATTGGGATCAATCATCAGCAACTGTTTCAGGCCGCCTGCAACTGGGTTGCACACGCGCGCGATTGCATGTAGCGCTACGTTCATACAACGAAGGTGCAATGCTTGCTACTTATCTGGTAGGGCGCTTATTTGGGCTAAGCAGTGGGCTACCATTCGGTTTTTTGCAGCCCAGGCTTTTACGACTTTTACTCCATAATCTACATTCGATCTATGTATGCCTAATAATGATGCCGCTTTTCGAGCACTCATTTTACCAATTACTACATATAGATAACAACGCGCATGCCCATTGAATGCTTTAGGCACTTTTATATTTTCTTTTAAGCATTCAATAAATGTTGATAGTTTCAGTTCAATTTCAATTATACCCAGCTGCATTATTAAGGGCATTTTTGCCTCCATTTTTTTAGCCACTTTTACCGCCGTCTTGTACCGAAAGTGGCTAGAAAATTCCATGTTTTTTTTCTCTAATTGCCATTGAAATCGTTGCCACTTCTTGTAAGCCGTTTCCAAGCCGAACTCGTCTTCCTCGATGCCATGCATTTCCAGCCAGGCTAAAATTGCCTTCCTGGCGACTTGTCCATTTTGAACAGCTGCGGCTGCATGCCGACACATCAGGTCTTTGTGCAACTTGAAAAGCGTAAGCCCAATGCGGTCCAGATCCCTTGCGATGTGGTAGGCAAGTTTGTCATTTACATCAATCAATATTCGGCTGGTAAGGAATAGGCGGGCGCGGTGGTAACTCATACGATCATCCATTGGGCGAAAGCATAAGTATGAAAACAAAATATCGTGCCGCGATATACTTAATGGCTGAGCGCCGTATTCTGCCTCCAGAATCCGTTTGCTCATCGGATGTACTTTTATCTCGATTATCATAGCAGTGTTTGTTTGTACAATCAACTGCAATTGTTATACCATTTTTTAGGTTATGCAAGCTACTATGTAAAGCATTTTTAATGTGTTAAAAAACGCTTACCATATCGGCTTCAATCAATAGCCGATTATCGCCAATCAATTTTGAAATTTTAATTTTCTTGATGAAATAATCCATCTGCTCTACACGTACTTTTTGCTCAAATGAAAATGCGGTTAATTCGGAAATAGGCAACGTGAATTGCTGCGATACATGCTTGCCATTGCGCAGCATATTGAACCATCTGCGCCAAAATTTTTGGTAAATACCATACTCTCCATCTACAAATAAACTGTAGTCACCAATTACCGCCTCTAAGCCATCATAATTGTGGCTGTGGGCCAATGGATAATCACCCGGGCCACTACCTAATTGAATGCCACGGTATAGCGTCATTCTGTCTGGAATATCGGCAGTTTGGCGGGTGTATACTGGCGATCCACCACTGGTACCGCTTTGGTATTCCACGGTCCCAGCTGTTTTGATGTATGCCATTGGCACATCTACCGGATCATCAATGCCATCGCCCTGGAATATTTCATAATCGAATAGCGGTGGCAGTGTCAATTCAATTTTATCACCGGTGCGCACTGGAGCCAGCCCGAGTTCGCAATACACCCGTTTGAAAAGAAATGG
>JAIXUT010000005.1 GCA_027483385.1 Alphaproteobacteria bacterium | reverse complement strand
TTCATGGTGCAATAGTACTTTTTGCCCGTTTTTCGTCGTTGGCCCATCATTACCACGGCCGTATCGGCGTGCGATGAATGAGAAGTCACTTTGACCAAATCCATGCCACAGACGGGACATGAGCCGGGGGCGTTGTAGGTTTTATTGCCTTCGCATTTCATGGGGCACGCATAGGCCTCTTGGGGCTGGGTGACTTCTTTTTTGAAGTATTGGCCTACAAAGTCACAACCCGTTAGCCCACCGAGCAGCGCCACGATAAGCCAAGGAAATAGCTTACCTTTTTTCCAGTTCTTTTTCATATTCTACGTGGGCTTGCAGTAATTGTTGCACTAAATCCAGCTGGTTCATTCGAGCCATTTTAAGCTCCATCCAAGCATCCAACACCATAAACAACTCGTCGGTATTTTGTTCATACGCCAGTAGTGTGCTTTGATAGCGCTTGCGCAAAACGGGAATCTGCTCTTTTTCGTATTGGTCGATTTGGGCCTGAAAGGTCTCCATCATTACCCAACGGTCGGCCAAGTTTCCTAAAATTTGATTGGTCAGTCCTTCGCGTTGTTTCGCATACGTTTGGCGTTGATAATCAAGACCTTTAAGGTTGGCTTTAATCTGTCGGCTCGACCATTTCGCAAACGGAATCGTCACCATGCCCATCAGGGTAAATTGCCATTGATTGCCAAACGCAAACATGTGTCCGTACTGAACGCCGTACATGGGTTTGAGCTTTTGCAGTTCAATTTCCTTTTTGTTGCGGGAGATCAACAGGCTTTGTTCAATCATCCGTAAATCACTTCGGTTGCCAATCATACCAGTATCCAGCGCCATTGAACCATTGGTGAATGAGGAGGTTGTCGTGAGCGTATCAATTTGAAAATCAAAGGTTTTGTCTTTAAGCATCAGCGTATTGAGCATTACTTTTTGCTGACGAATATCTCCGTCGAGCATCAGTTTCATGCGGTTCAAATCGCTCAGGGCGGCTTGGGCTTTGTAAATACTGCTCAACTTTTCTTGATTGAATTTGTAGCGAATCTCGGCCGATTGAATCATGTAACTGAGCAAGGATTGGCTCTCGCTCAACACGTTTTTTTTCTTTTCAAGCACCTGCCATTTGTAATAGGCCGTTTTGGCTTCGGCAAAGAGCATATTACGCACCATGCCTTTTTGGGCCGTTTCCATGCCTGACATGGATTTCATGTAGCGTTCTTCGGCGTCGAGCATCTTACGGTTAGGAATCATCTGCTCGCCCTGCACCATAAAAGAACCCATGCCCTGACTCATTCCTTCGTGGTAAAGTGCGCCCTTTCGACTCCACATCATATAATTATAGGGCGTCATGAAAAAGCCCGCCCCAAACTTGGGGGCTTCCCAGTTTCGGGCGCCTTCAGCGTAAGCATCCAGTTCTTTTACTTTGGCATCGAGTTGCTGTAAATTGGGGTGAGAAGCCTCAATTCGTTGTAATATTGTTTCCAACGATAGCACCGATTGCGCCTGAGTGGTTGTTGACCAAACAATCAACAAACCCCACCACATCTTATTCTTTGACATCGTAAATTTCAATTTTTCCATTGCGTTTGAGTTCCCATTCTTTGGTCATTTCAAAAATGACCGGTGTCACCAGCAGCACGTAAATAGTAGACGAAATCGTCCCGCCAATCAGCGGAATCGTAATCGGTAGCATCACATCTGAACCTACACCCGTGGCCCACAAAATGGGAATCAACCCAAAAAGCGACACCGAGACGGTCATTAATTTAGGACGGAGGCGTTGCGCAGCGCCCCGAATCACGTACTCACACAGGTCAGAATTGGTAATCGTCTCTTTGGAGTTTCCTTTTTCGGCCACCAAATGCTGCATGGCTTCGTTGAGATAAATGGTCATCAACATCGCGGTTTCGATGGCCATTCCGAAGAGTGCAATAAAGCCGACCGCCACCGCTACGGAAAGATTTACGCCGTAAAAATACACCATGTACACCCCACCGATGAGGGCAAATGGCACGGTAATCATCGTGATAAGCGCCTCTTTCATAGAGTTATAGGTGAAATAGAGTACGAAAAAGATAATCACGAGCACAATCGGCAGGATGATTTTGAGCGTACGATTGGCCCGAAGCTGATTCTCCCATTGCCCGCTCCATTCAATAAAATAGCCCTTGGGTAGTTTTTGGACCGAAGCCTCCAATTTCTTCATTGCTTCTTCAACGGTGCTTCCTAAATCCCGGTCGCGGACGTTAAACAGGACGGTGCCTCTCAGCATGGCATTTTCAGAATTAATCATGGGTGGGCCTTCCGAAATCTTTACTTCGGCGACGGATTCCAGCGGAATCGGGCCATAACCTGCCGTCTGTACCTGCATTCGTTTGAGGGCCTGAATGTTGTTTCTGAAATCCTGCGCAAAACGGGCATTGACCGTAAACCGCTGTCGCCCTTCAACGGTAGTGGTGAGAATCATACCGCCCAATGCACTTTCTACAATCATGTTTACGTCATCCACACTCAGGCCGTAGCGGCCAATCTCTTCCTTCTTTACCACTACGTCGATGTATTTTCCGCCCGTAATTGGCTCTACGTACAAATCTTTGATTCCTTCTATTCCTTCCAGTTGTTTTTTGAGCATCTGCGAAACCCCGTTGATGGAGTCCAGACTTTGGCCGTAAACTTTCAAGCCGACGTCGGTACGAATGCCCGTAGAAAGCATATTGATGCGGTTGATGATGGGTTGCGTCCAGCCGTTGGTTACGCCCGGAATTTGGAGTTTGGCATTCAGCTCGTTGATAATGTCGTCTTTGGTTTTACCTTCTCGCCATTCATTTTTGGGTTTGAGAAGCACAATCGTTTCCAACATGCTGATGGGTGAATTGTCGGTAGCGGTATTGGCCCT
>JAIXUT010000125.1 GCA_027483385.1 Alphaproteobacteria bacterium | reverse complement strand
GGTGCCCAATTCAGTGCATTGGTCGTATTTCAAAGCGGGAAAACTGCCGCATCCGTATTACCATAAAAATTCCCTGCAATACACTTGGCTCGACGAAAAAGCCTGGTATTATCGCCGCTCGTTTAAGTTGCCTGAAAAAGGAGCCGACGACTACGTTTTTCTTTGCTTTGAGGGCGTGGATTATTTTTCAAAAGTATGGGTCAATGACTCGCTTGTGGGCGTTCACGAAGGCATGTTTGGCGGACCGACCGTGGAAATAAGCCGTTTTTTAAAAGCCGAAAACGAAATTGTAGTGGAAGTGCGTGCCGGCAATTGGGGCAACAAAGCCACGTATTATGAGAATTTACCGCGCTCGGCTTCGGGCGAATTTGACTACTCAAAACGTACTGGTTACAACCCCCGCGCAAGCGGTAAAATCATCAAGCCTTGGGTGATTTCAGGCGGCTCGGGCGGGGAGCCTTTCTTCAGCGTGGGTATGTGGCAGGGCGTGCGGCTGGAAGTGGTCCCGAAAGTACATTTGGAGCGACCTTATTTGACCACAACCGACCTAAAAGGCCTGAATAATTTACAATCCGCCACCCTGCACCTTTGTTTAGAACTTTTGGCCAACGAAGCCTCCACCAACCTTTCACTCCACCCGTGGGTCAATGCGCAACTCGATCATCCCAACAATTATGGTCAAAAATTTGAGCCTGTTACGGAAAATTATACCGTACAGTTTGAGATGCTGTCGGGGACAACCTCCGCACTCAAACAGACATGGCAGGTCAACCTGACCAAAGGTCGCAACTGGCTGGAGAAAGACATTGCGCTGCCCAACCCGAAGTTGTGGAACCCCACCGGATTGGGGAAAGCGGAGCTTTACGAAGTGAAAATATCGCTTTTAAAAGAGGGGAAAGTCGTTGATAATTTGCGGTTTACGTACGGTGTGCGCCGTATTGAGTACCTGCCCACGGCGGGAGAGCGCACCCGCGACCGCTGGGATAACTGGCAGTTTGTCATCAACGGCAAAAAGCTATTTGTGAAAGGTATGAACTTCACGCCGCAGGATATTTTGCTCGACCTAAACCGCGAGCGCTACCGCTGGACGCTCGAAGCTGCCAAAAAAATGGGGGTTCAACTCATTCGCATCTGGGGTGGGGGTCTGCTCGAAACGCAGCATTTCTACGACCTCTGTAATGAATTGGGTATCATGGTTTGGCAGGATTTTCCCATCGGAAACCAGGACACGCCCGACTATCCGCAGGATGTGTGGGAAGCACAGGTAGTGCAAAACATTGTGCGGCTACGGAATCATCCATCCCTGGCCATCTGGTGCGGGGGCAATGAATTCAACGCCTATTCATTGGGTAATGCCGCTTCCCTCGGAATCATTGAGCGTAACCTCAAACTCTTTGATCCTTCCCGCGTTTTTAAGCGCACTACGCCCGACCACGGTGCCATTCACACCTACCCCGACATGGACCCGATCTGGTACAACCGCAGCTATGCCAAAGCGCCGTGGATTTCCGAAACAGGCATGCACTCTATCCCGGAAGCGGGCGTTTTTTATGAAACCGTTGATAACAAAGAATTTACGGATTTGGGTAAAATGTGGGACAAAGAATTCTACAAAACCCACCCTGAGTTCATTCACCACTTCACCGAATACGGCCCTGGGCGTGTACCGCGTATGCTGAGCCGCGCCTCGCACATTTCAGACGTAACCGACCCGAGCATTGATGCCATTTCGGAGGCGTCGCAGGTGGGAGCGGGTGAGTTTTATCAGATTTTTTCGGAAAAAATACAGGGCAATTATCCCGTTACGGCGGGACTGATGCCGTGGGTGTTTAAGCGTCATTGGCCCGTTATCGCCATCCAACTCATGGATTGGTTTGGCCACGCTGGCGCGCCGTATTATTTTCTTAAACGAACCTATGAACCTACCCACGTAGCTGTTGATTTAGAAAGGATGTTGTGGAAAGCGGGGGAAAAAATCAACCTGCCTGTCAAAATCACTCATGCACAAACACAGCCGATAAAGGGAGCGCAGGTGTCCGTGACGGTGCTGGATGATTCATTCAAATCCCTTTGGCACCAACAAAAACCCGTTACAATTAAGGCAGGGCCATCAGTTAATGCTTTACAAACGGGTGATTTTCAGATTCCGGCCGATTACCGAGACCGATTTTTGTTGGTGTTGACTGAACTGAAGGATGCTGCCGGCAAGTTGATTTCGCGCTCTTTTTATTATCCGCGCGTGTTGTCAAAAATGGAAGATGCCGCCTTTTATGCCGACTATACCACCAAACCCATTGAATGGATCACGCTCGACAAAGGCCCGTGGCTGAAACCCACCGTGGCCAAGTCCGTTACCCATTGTCAGTTGGCGGTTGTAAATCATGAAAAAACAGATGCTCAACACAGCCGAATTACCGTGCGCGTAAAAAATGAAGGTAATCTGCCCGCCTTTATGACCAAAGTGGACATCAGCGGCACCAAGCGGGCCATCGTGGCAAGCGATAATTACAGTTGGCTGGCACCTGGTGAAAGCCGCCAAATAACGCTGGACGTACTCTGGCGCGAACCTGAGACACAAAACAATGCAAAAGTGAGTTTCTCAGCGTGGAACTCCCCTAAAACGGAAGTGAAATTATGAACAAATCATTGGAAATACCGCCACTTGCCACCCGCAAAAACTATAAATGGGAGCTGCTGGTACTGCTGTGGCTGGCCTTTTTTCTGAATCAGGCCGACCGTCAGATTTTCAGCGTAGTACTGCCGCTGATTCGCAAAGATTTGGGTCTGTCGGATGCCGAACTTGGACTCATTGCCTCGGCCTTGGTCTGGACCTACGGTCTGCTCGTCCCCGTTGCGGGTTTTATCGGTGATCTTTTTTCGCGGCGTAATATTCTGGGTGTTAGCCTTGTCTTCTGGTCATTGGCTACGTTGAGTACGGGTTTTTGTACCACGCTGATTCAATTCGTGCTGTTGCGCGGTATGGCAACGGGTGGGGGAGAGGCGTTTTATGCGCCTTCGGCCAATTCCCTTTTGAGTGAGCACCACCCTAAAAATCGCTCATTGGCCCTATCGATCCATCAAACGGCGGTGTATTTCGGCATTATTTTGAGCGGATTGATTGCGGGGTATGTAGGTGAGCATTACGGATGGCAACGAGCCTTTTTTCTCTTCGGCAGTTTTGGTATACTGCTTGGCATTGTGTTTTTTCTGCGGGTAAAAAAAGATGTACCGGCGTTTGTAAATAATTTCGGAAATGATTTTAATGCTGAAAATACGCCCGGTGTTGGTCAGGTTGCCCGCATTATTGTTCGTAAACCTACAGTTTGGATGCTGACTTTGGCGTTTGCCTGTATGGTGTTTGTCAACGTGGGCTATCTGACGTGGATGCCATCGTTTTTAGCCGAAAAATTTGGCCAATCGCTCACCGAAGCGGGCTTTACTTCACTGTTTTATCACCATGCTGGGGCATTCTTGGGTGTACTGATGGGCGGCAAAATCGCCGACCGCTACGCCGCCAAAAAACCGCAGAGCCGTCTGATCGTGCAGGCATTAGGGCTATTATTAGGCGCGCCGTTTATCTATTTGATGAGCGTCAGCCTTTCTCCAACAGTAACCTATGCCGCGCTGTTTTTCTTTGGCATTTTTCGAGGTTGGTATGATTCCAACATCGTTGCGTCGCTGTATGAAGTGGTGGCGCCCAACATCCGTTCGTCGGCGTATGGGCTAATGCTAGCCTGTGCTTTTTTGGTGGGGGCTACTTCGCCGTATATTTTGGGGGTACTCAAACCTACACTGGGTTTGTCGGCGGGGTTATCCTATCTTTCATTTATGTATGTTCTGGGAGCGTCCCTTATCTGGATGGCGGTGGTTTGGTTTTTTGAAAAAGATAGAATCCGTTGAAAATGAAGGTGTTAGAGGCTGAAGTGAATATAATGGCAGAAGGTCTGAATTTTCCGGAGGGCCCTGCTTTTGCAGTGGATGGAAGTTTGTGGGCGGTAGAATTAAAAGGAGGAAGTTTGGTTCAACTCAAAGACGGCCAACTTCATCGCTTTCCTGTCGGAGGCGGCCCCAACGGTATTGCCATTGACGGAGCGGGATATATTTGGTTTTGTGATTCGGAACAAAACTCAGTCCGTCGGTTTGACCCTGTAACCCGACAAACACAAACCATTGTTTATCAATGCGGAACCGAAGCTCTGAGCAACCCCAACGACCTTGCCTTTGACATTAACGGTAACTTGGTTTTTACCTGTCCCGGCAATTCCCGCCGAGAGCCGACCGGTTATGTTTGTGTGTTGACTAAATTAGGTGAGGTCAGGAAAATTGCCGAAGGCCTGTATTTTCCCAACGGATTGGCGTTCAGCGCTGACGGAACGGAGCTCGTAATAGCCGAGACGTACCGACACCGTCTTTGGAAAGGCCAATGGAATGCAGATGCCGCAGTTTGGCAAAATGCAAAAATAGAATGTAACATCGGCGGCCCTGATGGCCCCGGTGGTCCGGACGGAATGGCCTTCGGGGAAG
>JAIXUT010000016.1 GCA_027483385.1 Alphaproteobacteria bacterium | reverse complement strand
TGGTTATAGGGACGATTATAGTATACCAACAACTCAACTATATCCAAACCAAAAAACTGGGTTTCGACAAAGACCAAGTACTGATCATCAATGGTACCGGTGCTCTGACTGCCAACAGAGACGCCTTCAAGAATGAGGTGGGTCAAATGGCGGGCGTAAAAAGTGCGTCATATGCGGGATATTTGCCCGTTGCCAATTCTTCCCGCAGTGACAATACTTTTTCCAAGGAAGCTGTCATGGACATGAAAAACGGCTTCAATATGCAGGTTTGGAATGTTGATTATGACTACGTTCCGACACTAGGCATGGAAGTCATTAAAGGGCGAAACTTCTCAAAATCGTACGGTTCGGATTCTTCGGCGGTACTTATCAACGAAACCACCGCCAAAGTGTTGGGCTACGATAATCCGATCGGCAAAAAAATCTATACGTCTACCGGTTCTACGGCGGGCATTAACACCGCCTATGAAATCGTGGGAGTCGTTAAAAACTTCCACTACGAATCACTACGCCAGCAGGTAGGACCTTTGTGTATGCGATTGGGAAACAACAGTTGGACCGCCGCCTTCAAGATCAACACCAAGGATGTGCCAGGGTTGGTGAGTCAAATAGAAGCGAAATGGAAATCAATGGCTCCCGAAATGCCCTTTAGCTACCAATTTTTGGATGAATCGTTTGACCAAATGTACCGCGCCGAGCAGCGTGTCGGAAAAGTGGCATTGACCTTTGCCATTCTCACCATTTTGATCGCCTGTTTGGGGCTATTCGGTTTGGTGACCTACATGGCGGAACAACGCACCAAAGAAATCGGTATTCGAAAAGTATTGGGAGCGAGTGTTCCTAATATCGTGAGTTTACTCTCTGGTGAATTTCTTGTTCTGGTAGTTATTTCGGTATTAATCGCCTCTCCTATTGCCTATTACGCTATGAGTCAATGGCTCACGGAATTTGCGTACCGCATCGAAATCTCGTGGTGGATGTTTTTGACAGCGGGCATTTTAGCGATATGCATCGCCTTACTGACCGTCAGTTTTCAGGCCATCCGAGCGGCGTTGATGAATCCGGTCAATTCGCTGAAATCTGAATAACCGTAGGGGCGGGGCTTGCCTCCGCCTCTACCTTTTAAAACCAAAACCCATGCTGCAAAACTATTTCAAGATCGCCCTTCGTAATTTGTTGAAAAACAAGACGAATACGTTCATTAACGTTACGGGTCTTTCCATCGGCATGACCTGCTGTATGCTGATTGTGCTGTACGTGGCCGACGAACTGAATTTTGACCGTTTTTGGCCGCAGGGCGAGCGCATTTATCGCATGGCGTTGGAACGCAAATACCCCGACCGCAGTACCAAATACGCCATCATACCCGCGTCTTATGCGCAGTCGGTTCGCAAGGAAATCCCCGAAATAGAGCAATCGATTCGAGTCTTCAATTTTAACGGAGAAGGCGCCACGCTCCTACGTCATAACAACAAAACCCTCGAAGAGCGCGCTTTTCTTTTTGCTGATTCGGCCTTTTTTCAAGTATTTCAGATTCCCCTCCTCGAAGGCGCACCGACCAAAGTTCTATCTCGGCCCAATACGGTCGTGTTAACCCAACGCACCGCACGGCGTTTATTCGGTACAGTGAGTCCCATCGGAAAATTCGTCGAACTCGTTCAGGGACCGAAACTGGAAATATCTGGGGTTTGCCAAGATGTACCCACCAATGCGCATTTTACCTTTGATTTTCTGGCTTCTACAGTCAACTTACGACCGGCCGACCAAATTAACCACATTGGTTTTTCAGCCTATACGTATCTGTTATTGAAACCGCATACCCAGGCCGCCGCCGTGGAAGCGAAGTTTCCGAAGGTGGTCGAAAAATACGCTGCCGGGGAAGTTGAGCGCAATTTCGGGGTTTCGTACAAAGATTACGTAAAAGCAGGAAACGGCTATTTCTATTTCTTACAACCCATCCGCAACATTCATCTTGACTCCAACATAGAAGCAGAACTACAACCCAACGGTAGCCGCACGCTGGTTTATTTATTTTCGGTCATAGCGCTGTTTATTTTGCTGATAGCGTGCATCAATTTCATGAATTTGGCCACGGCGCGGTCATCTGAGCGCGCCCGCGAAGTAGGCATTCGCAAAGCCATGGGCTCGACAAAAGGGCAATTGGCGGCGCAGTTTTTGACCGAATCGGTTTTGCTAAGCCTGTTCAGTTTTTTGGTTTCCGTTGGTTTGGTACCGTTGTTTCTTCCTTCTTTCAACAATCTGGCAGGTAAGCAATTGGCTCTCGGCTATTTTCTCAATTGGTCTTTACTGCCGTTCTTACCAGCATTGGCCGTTTTTGTGGGGTTGCTGGCGGGAAGTTATCCAGCGGGGGTGCTGTCGGCGTTTGAGCCGATTAAGGTTCTAAAAGGTAGATTTTTATCCACTCGTCAAGGCTATTGGCTGCGCAATGGTCTGGTGGTTTTTCAATTTTCCATCTCCATCATTCTCATTATCGGCACCATCATCGTGTACAGTCAGTTGAACTATTTGCAGGAAAAAGAACTCGGTTTTACCAAAGAATCCATCATCAAACTACAAGGCGTTGGTTTTCTAGGGAACAAAACCGAGACCTTTAAGCGGGAAGTGGAGCAAATTTCGGGGGTGGAAAGCGTAGGAGGAACCTCGTCAACGCCTGGCGAAAAACAAGGCTTTTTTGGAATCACCTTCCGCAAAAATGGCGATAACGAAAGTGTGACAGGACGAGGTACGCTCGTGGATGAACAATATCTACAAACCATGCGCATGACCATGCTGGCTGGCAGAGCGTTTGAGCGTACATTCAACGACTCCGTATCGGTCATTCTCAACGAAGAAGCCGTCACCAAACTAGGCCTAACCGACCCCATAGGCAAGCAAATCATCAGCCCCGACAATTTTGCGCAACAGGACGGCCCACCCGTTTTTTATACGATAGTGGGAGTGGTTAAAAACTTCCATTTCAGTTCATTGCACGAAAAAATCGTCCCTTTGTTTATCCTTAACGACCGCTTAATC
>JAIXUT010000060.1 GCA_027483385.1 Alphaproteobacteria bacterium | reverse complement strand
GCACGGTGCTGGTGCTGGCGTTCTGTTCGTGGTCGGCATGCAGAGTAAAGATGCGGTCCATTGCCTGCTCAATCACGGGGTTCACTTCGTAATCCTTGGTCGGCACCGCAAACATCATGCGCAGGAAATTGCCGCTGTAAGAAAGGTTGTTGTCGGGGTACATGAAGGGCTGGCCCACGCTGTACTTGTAGGCCATGGCCACCAAGGTGGGCATTTTGGCAATCAGGCGGTAGGCCGTCACTTCGCGGTGGCGCGGGTTATGGATGTCGGTGCTGTCGTGGTAAAAGCTGGCCAGTGCACCCGTCACGCCGCACAGAATGCTCATCGGGTGGGCATCGGGGCGGAAGCCGTGGTAAAAAGTCGCCACTTGCTCGTGCACCATGGTGTGGTCCATCACGGTATTTTCAAAGTTTTCCAGCTCGGTGCGGTTGGGCATTTCGCCAAATAGCAACAGGTAGCAAACTTCTAGGTAGCTACAATGTTCGGCCAGCTGTTCAATCGGGTAGCCGCGGTACATCAGCTCGCCCTTGTCGCCATCGATGAAGGTAATGCCCGATTGGCAGGCGGCGGTGCTCATGAAGCCTGGGTCGTAGGTAAAGACGCCTTGGTTTTTGTACAGGGCGCGGACATCGGCTACGGCGGGGCCGACGGTGCCTTTCAGCAACGGCAGGGTGACAGTCAGGCTATCGCCGCCGCCCTGATTGGTGCCCTGATTGCCTTGGTTACCGCCATTGGTGGGGGCAGCTTTGCTGGAAGGAAGTTTGACCACATTGGCCATGAGTGCGCGCTTTCAGTAGGGCTTATATTGTTGTTACCAGCCTATGGTGCGATGCAGCACAGTGCAAGCATTTTCCTCCCCGCAGTGCCTGCTTTGTGGCGCGGGGGCAACTTTGGTGGGATGGGGGTTGCAGCAGGTAGGCGGGCGCCCCATAACAGCCCCACGACCCGCCGCATCAAACTGTTTCTTCACCCGTGGCGGGGTAATCGGGTGCTGGCCCTTCTCCAGCAGCGCTACTAGGGAGATATTCATGCGCTATGTTGCTCTTTTTCTCATGGGCGTTGTCACTGGAATGGCTTTTCTGAGCGCCATTCAAGATGCCCCCTGGAAATCAAGGGGCATCTGCCCCAAATACACGGCGGACGGAGAGCCGCTATTCTTCGCACATTACTCGCCTGAACTCGGAAAAGACTGGTTGGTCTGCAGGTCAGTCGCTCGGGAAAGATACTGGCCTATCGCTGATCAGCCCACGCCTATGTACCTAGGAAACCCCAAGGACATCAAAATCAGCGATCCCAATTGGCACATTTTTGTGTCCACAGTACGCGTCGTGCCGAGATAGAATCTCTTCAAACACCTACAGCTGGCGCACCCTTACCCGGCGCGCCAGTTTTTTTAGCTAAATAGGTTCAATGAAAACTGCTGTCCCCTGCACCGCCACCATCAGCATGGTTTTGCCGCTGCCGGAAATTTCGCCGTAGTCAATGTCGATCCCAATCACGGCGTTGCAGCCAGCCGCTTCGGCTTGGTTGGTAATTTCGCGTAAAATCAGCTCGCGTGCGTCGCCCAAACTATCCTGAAACGTGCCGCTGCGGCCACCCACGACGTCGCGCACTTTGGCAAAGAAGTCGCGGAAGATGTTAGTGCCCATCACGGCTTCGGCGGCCACAAGGGGGCCGTACTTGCGGATGCGGTAACCTTCCACGTTGTGGGTGGTGATGAGCAGCATAATAAAATCTCCCGTTCTGTCATCCAGAGCGTAGCGAAGGATCCAGGTCTTCGCAAACTTGAAAAGACCTGGATTCATCGGCTTTGCCTCTGAATGACACATTCTCAAGCTTTTTTGTCACAAAAAAAGGGGCACGCAGGCCCCTTATTTCTGGATTTAACTAAACCTGCTTGGCCTTGGCGGGCATTGCCACATCTTCCACCACATCAAAACCTAAATCGGCCAGCATATCTTCGGCGTAGCCGCCAAAAAACGGCATTTGCCCGGGCATCGCCGCTTCAGGCTCTTCAATGATGGCCAGTGTGGCGCCATCGGCGGCCATGGCGGGCTTAATGGGCAATTGCAGACCGGCAAACAGACTGTGTGGCATGGCGTTATCCTTTGTTAATAACAACGTAAGCCAGCCCTGTGCCAGCGTCAACGTCTGTAACTTCTAGGGGTGATATGGGGCGAGGCAGAGGGGTGCGCAAGGGGGGGAGGTGTCATTGCGAGGAGAAATCGTTTTTAAGGAGTTATTAAGGTTGAATCGACGCGGCAATCTCTTTCTTTTTTAACACTATTCGGGAGATTGCTTCGTCGATTTAACTTTCCTCGCAATGACCATTTTCCTTATTTTTTACCCAATTCAGGCGGTTTGGCAAAACGGTAGGTGTTTTTTCCCGCCTGTTTGGCGTCGTACATGGCGTTATCGGCGGCTTTGATGAGTTCCAGGGCCTGCGTGCCGTTTTGCGGGTAGAGCGCCACCCCGATGCTGGTGCCCACCGTGTTGGCCAGCTTGCCGTTGAGGTCGTAGGGCTGGCGCACGGCGTGCAGCACCTTTTGCGCCACCACTTCGGCGTCTTTGGGCTCGCGAATTTGCAAAATCATGGTAAATTCATCACCGCCCAAACGGGCCAGGGTGTCGGAATCGCGCACACAGGTTTTGAGGCGTTCGGCCACCTGCTTTAAAAGCAAGTCGCCGCTGTCGTGCCCCAGCGTATCGTTCACGCCTTTAAACCCATCCAAATCGAGGAATACCACTGCAATTTTCCCTAAAGTACGGTAGGCCTGCGCCAGTGCCACATTAAGCCTATCGTTAAACAGCTGGCGGTTGGGCAGGCCTGTTAAGGCATCGGCGTAGGCCAGCTGATTTTCGCGCTGCTCGGCCTGGGCCACCTGCTGTTGCAGGCGCACTTGTTCTGTCACGTCCTGCACGCCAAAAATATACCCGCCCAACCTACCGCCTGCGTCCTTCCAGGGCCGAATGAACCACTTAAGCAGCACCTCGCGGCCATTCACCGTGCGGCGCTCTTCCTGCATCCCCAGCAACTGCCCTGCCTCCAGCTGTTGCAACACCACACCTTTGTTGGCAGGGAAGCCCGGGCAGACGGCCCAGTGTTCACTCCCCACCAGGTTCTGATTGGCCGCCAGCCCCAAGGTTTCGGGCCATTTGTGGCTTACATACAGGTAGCGCCAGTCGGCGCCCAATACCGCCACGGGCCGCACGCTTTCTTCCACCAATTGCCGCAATAAAAGTTCGGTGTTTTGTAAAAAATCGTTGCCGCGGTGTTGAGGCGTGACATCGCGCAGCACCACCGCCACTTCGGCACCAAACGGCAGTACCCAGGCCAAAAACCATTGTTCGAGGCCTGGCAATTTAAACTCACCCTGCCAGACCGTACCATCGGCGGCCGCCTTTTGCACTGCCAAGCGCAGGGTTTCATCGGCCGCCACTTCGTTCAGGCTGCGGCCTTCCAGCGTGCTGAGCCCCGGGTTGTGGCGCTTGGCCAAATTCAGGGCATTGGCGTTATACCGCCGGATGCCATTGATGGGGTGCACCACCAGCCAGAGCTCGGCGGTGCGGGCAAAGAGGTCATCGAGCTTGCTATTAAGGCCATCGAGCGCAGATGTGCTGGCTTCGGCAGATTCACGGGCCTGTTTTAAGGCTGTTTCAAGGGCATAGATATGTTCGATAAACGCCTGCGATTCATCACTGCCACGGCCCTGCACCCACAGCCAGGTACCCATCAAACCTAACAGCAATGCCACCGCCGCAGGCCAATAAAATTGCAATAGATAGAGAGCAAACCCAGCTTTTTGCCCCCACGGGTTCATGCCCCACGGGGCAGCCCAGTAGCCACTGTAAAGGCTCCCGCCGTCAGGTGGCGGGAACAGGCCCACCATGAGGCTGAACGCCAGCAAGCCAACCGCACAGAGCAGCACCCCAACCCCGCCGCGTAGCCATGGTGGCATCAGATTTTCTTACCTTGTTGTTGCAACCCTACGCAAAAGCCTTGCGTTAATTTGAATTAGCTTAAAAGATACCGCCTGTTCAATCAAGCCAAAGCCCTTGCCCCCATGCGTCTTTTTGTTTTGCTCACGGTCATTTTTGCCAATTTAGGGGCAAGCACCCTGTTCGCCCAGCAAAGTGCCTGGGTGGCCAGCAGCGGCATTACGGAAGCCGAAACCGCCGTTTTACAACAACGCCTGACTGCCAGCCACGGCACCGTAACGCCAGGCCAAACCATTTCTTTGGCGTGGGATTTTTCGCTGCAGCCGGGCTGGCATATTTACTGGCAAAACGCGGGCGACAGCGGCCTGCCGCCCGAACTACGCGACACTACAAACACTATATTGCCCCTCACCTTCCCAGTACCAGAAGTGATTGCCCTGCCACCCGTGACCAATTACGGCTACCACAAGGCCGTGACCTTTACCGCGCCCTATACCATCCCCAGCAACCTGCCGCAGGGCACAACCACACTGCCATTTAAGGCCGACTTTCTCTACTGCAAGGATGTCTGCCTGCCGGGCCGCGCGACCCTAGAATTGCCCCTCACCGTTGCCACGGCGGCGGTTGCCAACCTGGGCTTTGCGCCTGTGCAGCGGCTGCCAGAGGCCCTGCCAAGCCCCGTGCAGGCCACGTACCAAGGGCTTACGGCCACGCTGCAATTGCCTCCAGCTTTGGCGGTTGAAGGCGTCCAGTTCATCCCCCACGAAGATGGAATCATTGATGACAGTGCCCCCCAAGTGTTGCAGGGCGCCACCTTGCAGCTTAATCTCGATAATCAGCAATCCACCCCGCCCACGCAGCTGAAAGGCTTGCTGCGTTTGCCCAACAACGAGGCCTATACGGTGGATGTGCCCCTAACCTTGGGCACGGGGCCAACCGCCAGCAATGCCTTAACATTTGGGCTGGGAACAGCCCTTTTGTTTGCGTTTTTAGCTGGCCTGATTCTCAACCTGATGCCCTGTGTGTTGCCGGTACTGAGCCTTAAAATTTTAAGCCTGGTGAAGCATCATCAGGGCCCTGCCCGTACAGCCCATACGCTGGCTTATACGGGGGGCGTGCTGGTCAGTTTCTGGGCTTTTGCAGCGGTTATTACCGTTCTGCAAGCCAGTGGCGCCAGCTTGGGCTGGGGGTTTCATTTACAGCAGCCACTGGTGGTGGCGGGGCTTATGTTGCTGATGGTTGGCTTGGCACTGAACTTTTTTGGGGTGTTTACGGTGGGGGATTCCCTCACGCGGTTGGGCGGCGTTGGCAAGGCCGAACGCCTCTGGGGCTCGGCGGCCACGGGCGTGCTGGCGGTGGTGGTGGCCACCCCGTGCACCGTGCCATTTATGGGCGGCGCAGTGGCCTATGCCCTCACGCAAAGCGTTGGGGAAAGTTTTGCCGTATTTACCGCCTTGGGCTTAGGGATGGCGGCGCCATTTTTGCTGCTTGCCACCCAGCCAAAACTTTTAAAATTTCTACCTAAACCAGGGGCCTGGATGGTGATGTTCAAGCATGCTCTGGGGT
>JAIXUT010000063.1 GCA_027483385.1 Alphaproteobacteria bacterium | reverse complement strand
ATCAGCGGTACGCCGCCCCACGTGCGGGCCAAATCAAAATAGGCCAACGCACGGATGAAATACGCCTCGCCAATGTACTGATTTTTCAGCGCCTGTGTGAGTTGCGGATCCGTGACAGTCGCCACTTTTTCAATAACATTGTTGGCGCGGTTAATGGTCCGATAAATCGCAATCCATGCTCCGCTGATGGTGGAGTTATCAGCATTTACTCTTTTATTGATAAACTCCTGCACCTGCGATTGGGAGCCAGTCCAAACAATATTGTCGCCTGAAAGATAGCCTATTGACTGAAAACTTGTCCCATAATAGCCCCCATCGGCCAAGGCACTATACACACCTCTGATGGCTGTTTCGGCAGAGGTTCGATCTACGATGGTTACCACGTCAGAAATGGATTCTTTGGGCTTTACGTCCAGAAAGGAATCACAGCTCGCCAGTACTATTATCAATGACACTGACAGAATATATTTTGTTACTTTCATTGCTTTAATGAATTTGTACATAACTGAATTACAAAGAGATATTGACTCCAACTTGTACACCCAATGGCTGCGGAGGGGTTCCCAAATCAATTCCCTGCTGGTTTTGGTCACTGCTCGCGCTCGACTCTGGGTCAAGCCCCGTGTATTTGGTCAATAAAAAAAGGTTGGTTCCTGCCACATACACCCGTAGGGATTCCGCACCGATTTTCCGGGTCACGGCCTTGGGAAGGGTGTAACCGATATTGAGCGAGCGCAGGCGCAGGAAAGAGCCGTCTTCCAACCAGCGGCTGCCACCATCGCGATAGTTGTTGACGTTGACACCGTCGGGTCGAGGCGTATCGGTGATGTCGCCAGGTTTTTGCCAGCGGTCGTTGTTGCTCGCCAGAATCACCCGGGCAGCATCGCGGGCACCACCACCTTCACCGAAGAAGCGGTTGTGGTTATAGATTTCGTTGCCGTATTGGAAGGAGAAAAAGAAATTGACGTCAAAGCCTTTGTAAGACAGGTTGTTGGTCAGTCCACCGAAGAGTTTGGGCCAAATACTACCCACAATCTGACGGTCGGCTACCGTAATTTGTCCGTCTTTGTTGACATCATCATAGATCACATTACCCGTTTCCGGATTAACGCCCAGTTCTTTGTACACCCAAAACGAATACATCGGTGTGCCTTCCTGAAGCAGGATCAGATCACGACTTCCGTAGCGCAGCGGGTTGGGGAGTTTCTCAATGTTGTTGACATTTTGCGCTATGTTTAGACTGGTGGTCCAGTTGAAATAGCCTTTGCGTACATTGACGGTATTGAGCACAAATTCAAAGCCTTTATTACTGATCTCGGCGGCGTTTGACCAGTAGCCGCTGAAACCAGTGGCGGCGGGCAATGCCAATTGTAACAGGCCGTTGGAAGTGTATTTGTTGTAATAATTCAGTTCAAACGATACGCGAGAATTCAGTATGGATGCATCCAGCCCAACGTTAAACTGACGGGTGCGTTCCCATTGTAGGTCTGAGTTGCCGAGTTGTTGCGGAGCAATACCTGCACTTCCCTGATACGAGGCTCCGCCCGTCCAAAGGCCCTGAGAGGCAAAATTCCCGATGCCGTTTTGGTTTCCAGTGATACCGACACTGCTTCTGATCTTGAGGGCGTTCAGCCATTGGACATCCCGCAGAAAGGATTCCTGTTTGGCGCGCCAGGCCAGACCGACCGACGGGAAGTAGCCCCATTGGCGGTTGTTGCCGAAACGGGACGAACCGTCGGCGCGCAGGCTGAAATCGATCAGGTATTTGCTCGCAAAACTGTAATCCACTTTTCCGAAAAATGACGCCAGATTGCTCTTGGTCCAGCTTTGAGAGCCAGCCGTGGTGGCGGCGGATGATATCTGCGTAAACTGATTATTGGCAAAACCTCTTCCTTCGGCGTAGGTGCGGGTTTGCAGGTCGCTTTGCAGGGTGTTTCCGATCAATACCCCAAACGAGTGCTGCGTGCCGATTTTCTTCCGGTAGGTCAGCGTTTGCTCATTCAGCCAAGTCGTAAACTGCGTGATGGACGAGGTTGCCAATCCGTTGGGGCTTCCCGAAATCAGCAGATTGTTCCAGTATTCTGATTCGTTGTAATTGTTATAATCAATCCCCCAACTGCTTCTGAATTTAAGATTAGGCAACAGTTCGGCATCGGCGTAGAGGTTTCCGATGTAGCGCAGACTGGTAGAATTGACGTTATAATTATCTAATAAAAGTGTCAGGTTATCAAAGCCAGCACGGCCAACCAACACACCCTGCTCATTGACGGGAGATAAGTACGTAGGGGTGTGCAGAGCAGCTTGCAACAATCCCCCCGCAGGGCCGTCGCCAGCGCGGGCCTGATTGCGGTAGGTGCGGGTAAAGCTGTTGCTTACGCCCACCTGAATTTTATCGTTGACCTTCTGGTCTAAATTGACCTTGAAGCTAGCGCGTTGGAATTTGATGGGTTTGATGATCGCTTCCTGGTTGTTGAACCCGCCACCGATATAGTATTTGGTGGTTTTAGTTCCTCCTGCGAGAGATAAATCATAGTTTGAAAGGCTGGCTGTGCGGAATAGTTCGCCTAAGCGGTCGTAGGTCTGCTGCTCTTCTGGCAGTCCGCGGCCACCTTCGGAGACAGGCCGAAAGGGGCGGTTGACAAAGGTCCGGTTCAACGAAGGCGTATCTTTGCCCGTGTTGATCCACCATTCATTGACCAGCTGCGCGTGCTCGGGCCCCGTGGTCAGCTCCCAGAGTTTGGTGGCTTTGGCCTGTCCGTAGGAAGCATTGAAACTAACCTTTGGTTTTTGCTCAAAACTGCCCCGCTTGGTGGTAATCAAAATGACCCCGTT
>JAIXUT010000174.1 GCA_027483385.1 Alphaproteobacteria bacterium | reverse complement strand
TGAGTGGGTTTTTGTATTTCATTTTTTTGAAAGTTGGAGGCAAGAGCAAATTGAGCACTTACTTCCTGGACTCCCCCGAAATACAACAGCAGTACAGTGAAGCAATAATGAAGGATAGGTTTTTTCATAGTAAAAACAGAATTGAGTGATTTGTGGCACTTTCAACTGTCAAACAGACACCCACTTAACTTTTCCCGTTTTTCTATGATTTTATTTTGATTTTTTTGACTTTTTAACCGCGATTATTTAAAAAAATATCCCTTTTCAGTCTTTTCGACTTCAGTCTCTAAAATGGTAGCGAGATTTTCTACAAATTCATCACTTGACTTCAGGCTTAGTCGTCCTGTCAGTTTTTTGTTAAGAAGCAAGGGGTTTTCAAATTGAATAGGAATCCCATACGTATCTTCCAGCATTTGTACAATTTCCGAAACTGGCCGGTCGTCGAGTACCACAATGGATTCCTTCCATGAATCATAGTTTTTGGGCGTAACTATTTTCAGTTGTATGTATTGATCTTTATCAGAAACGGTTGCCATATCACCAGGCTTCATCACGACTGCCTGTGTATGGGGTGCCTGTAATTTTACTTTTCCTTCGTGCAATACCACTTTTGTACTTTTTCGGCGCGTACAGACATTAAATTCCGTTCCCAATACTTCTACCTGCGCTTCGGGAGTATGCACGATGAATTTGGCCCCGTTACGTTTGGCAATATCAAAATAAGCTTCACCTTCGATCCATACTTCTCTGACAGATTCGGTATTGAGATCATTGGCCACTATGAGTTTGGTAGAGGCATTTAAGGTCACAATTGAGCCATCAGCCAAGGTTATTTTTCTTATTTCACCGTAAGCGGTTTGGTAAGTTGTTGGCTGCAAAGTCCACCAGAATATACCTGCCGCCATGACCAATAAAGCCACCGCCGCCGCCGACCAATAGGCAAGACGAGTCCAGGGGTTAAGCCGTCGTACGGGCGTTTCAATGTCCTCCCAAATTCGCTGTTTCAAGCGAGAAAGGTCATCCTGCGATGGCTCAAACTCCTGAAAATGAATTGTTTTAATAAACTCACTTGCTCTTTCCATCTCTTTCATCTTGTGTGGATATTTTTTTAAAAAAGACGTCCAGAATTGGTTTGACTCCTCCGTTGGCGAAATTACCCAATGTATAAAAGCAGTATCTTCACAGAAATCTTCCTCTTTGAAGAGTGAATAGTCCATTTTAGTTATCGTTTGTTAACCGTAAAACAGGTTTACCTCGCATTTTTCCCGTTTAATTGTCTAAAATTTTTTTGGGTATTGTCAAAAGTTTATAAAATAACTGAATAATGCCAAAAGCAGGATTCCGACGAAAAGCCCCTCGCGCAACATGGTTTCTTTGATATAACTTCTTAGAGTGGTCAGGGCCACATTGATGGTATTATAGACGCTCTTCATCGTAATTTCCATTACATCAGCCGCCTGCTGATAAGTGAGGCCCTTCATGTACACCAAATACAAAATTTCCTTTTGTCGTTTCGGGAGTTTGTTCAGCTCGGCCACCACGATTTGCTTCCGTCGTTCCAGCGTTTGCTGCTCAATCAAATCACTTTCATAGGGTTGAATCAGAAATTCAGCATTATCAAAAGCATAATCATCCGAATCAAATTTATTCAATTTGGTCAACGCATCCGTAAGCCTGCGCCGCAGCGAACGGTACAGATAAAACCGAATGTTGTCGGTGGGGCCCAACTGACTTCTTTTGGTATGAAGATGCAGATAAAGTTCGTGCAGACAGTCTTCCACCAATTGCTTATTGCGCACCAAATTGTAGCCATAACGGTACAAATCAGCTGCAAACAACTCATAAAGTTGCGAAAACGCCTCTTGGCTCCCCCCTCGAAAATCATCCCATAAAGCGGCGTGTTGGGCAGGTGTAAGTCTATCCTTTATCATAGGTGCGAGATAAGGTAAAACTTAAGTAGTACGAGTTTTGATTATAAAAATGTTATCATTTTATATGAAAATGATATTATTCGGAAATCTACTGCAATTAACTTATTATAAAGAGTTAAATCGTTCGGTTTATATATTACGACGAAGAATTATGGTAAGAGTTTACGAAGTTAAAGATTGTTTATCAATCAGTTAATTAACAAATTAAATGGAATTTTGCAGCTAAGAGAGCATTTTTCGATTAATAACCGCGACGGCATCCCGCAGTCCCTGAATAATTTCTTTCTTTTTAGCTGCCGAAAAACGATATTCGGGCAAAAAGATACTAAGTCCGGCAACGACCTGATTATTGACCATTATGGGCACTGCAAAACCTACCAAATGAGTATTTTTGAAATGCGTCATGGCCATACCGTCCTCCCTGATTTTGGCCAATGCTTTCAGCAATCCTTCTACGGTATCCGCTTCTTCCCACAGCGCTTTCTCAGGGAGGCCGTTGTGTTGCAAAAAACGTTCCCGCTCTTTGTCCGAAAGATACGCCAACAGCAGCCGACCGCTCGCGGTTTCATAGACACTGCGCTCCGAACGAATCCGTACCTGTATGTCCTGATTGCTATTGACAACGTGCAGTATGAAGCGTTTATAATTACGCAAAGTCCCTAAAATACAGGATTCATTCAACCGCTCGGTGAGCTGTTCCATCGGTTCTTTGGCCGCCATAACCAAATCCTGTCCGTAGGCTACTTCATTGGTCAGCTGAAAGGCCATCGGCCCGAGCCGATAGCCTTTCTTTTTGCCAATGTGTTCCAAATAATTTTTGGCCACCAATGTTTTGATGATGTTGGCCGCGGTAGCCTGATTGAGTTGCAGACCTTCCGCAATTTCGGGGAGAGAAACCGCCTGCCCATTTCGTTGAGCGACCATTTCCAAAATATCAAATGCCTTAATGATTACCTGTACCATACATTACTATTGTGAGAGTAAATATAGGTGATTTTCAACAATTCATTAAAACGCGTCATTTTTTTTTTTTTTTTTAAAGAAAAACCGTCCTACCGTCCCATCCAACCACCATCTACGGTCACAATCGTTCCGTGTACATAATTAGCCGCTTCAGAGGCCAGAAACAAGGTAATTCCCTTAAAGTCATCGGGTGTTCCCCAACGCCCGGCAGGAATACGCGACAAAATAGAAGCGCTTCGGTCGGCATCTTTGCGGAGTGCGTCTGTATTGTCGGTAGCGATGTAGCCCGGTGCGATGCCGTTGACATTTACGCCTTTTCCCGCCCATTCATTAGCAAGCGCTTTGACCAAACTTCCAATAGCGCCTTTGCTCGCGGCGTAACCGGGTACATTAATGCCCCCCTGAAACGTGAGCAGCGAAGCCGTAAAAATGATTTTCCCCTCCCCTCTTGCTACCATCTCTTTGCCGATTTCCCGACTCAACACAAACTGCGCGTTGAGGTTGGTTTCAATGACGGTATCCCAGTATTCATCGGGGTGTTCGGCAGCGGGTTTGCGCAGGATTGTGCCTGCGTTATTCACCAAAATATCAATTTTTGGAAAGTCGGCTTTTACAGCTTCAATGAAGCGATACAGATCCAGACGATCGGCAAAATCACACTGATATGCTTTAAAGCTTCGGCCCAATGCCAGCACCTCCTGTTCAATGCTGCTCCCCGACAATTCCAACGTGGCAGATACGCCGATAATATCGGCTCCTGCCTCGGCCAAAGCAAGTGCCATAGCTTTACCGATTCCTCTTTTAGAGCCCGTTACTAGTGCTGTTTTTCCCTTAAGATCAAAAAGTTGATGCGCCATAATATTTGATTATTGTTAGAGTATTAATGTTTTATTTATTGACTATAATTTTATTCTAAATAGGAATTGAAAAAAAAATAAAAATGATGATAATATGATTTTTTTTATATCAAACACCAAATTTAACTTCTAATTATTATTTGTATTGTACAAATACAATAAACCTATCTTATTAAATTACAATAAAAAAATTATATTTTGACAAAAGTATTGACATCTCGTTAATAATCAAATAATATTGTATCGTGATAGTATAAATTATCAATGTTATAGTATAAATTCCAGAACCAATGAAAATGACATTTACATTTAAACCGACATCCTGGCTTTGGGCGCTTTTGTTGCTTTGGTCAACAG
>JAIXUT010000147.1 GCA_027483385.1 Alphaproteobacteria bacterium | reverse complement strand
CATTTTTCTGAACACATTATAGTGGTAGTGTTACCATCACTATTTTTTTTGTACACAAAAATGTGTCAAATTTACACATTTCATCTTTTGTCATAAGTATTTAGTTCATAAACAATTAATTGTATTCTTATATATCGCATAAACCCGTTATTAATGAAATCGTTTTTTACTTTCTGTTTACTGATTGTCTCATTCCTGGGTTTCTCTCAGGACACTAAAAACCTGAAACTTTGGTACAACAAGCCTTCCGGCAAAACCTGGGAAAATGCCCTGCCCATTGGCAATGGCCGACTGGGTGCCATGGTGTACGGAAATGTGGAAAAAGAAACGATTCAGTTGAATGAACACACTGTTTGGTCGGGTAGCCCTAACCGCAACGATAATCCGGAGGCATTGGCCGCATTGCCCGAAATTCGTCAATTGATTTTTGACGGTAAGCAAAAAGATGCCGAACGGTTGGCCAACAAAGTAATCATTACTAAAAAATCGCACGGGCAGATGTTTCAACCCGTGGGTAATTTGCACCTCACCTTTGAAGGACACGAAAACTACACCGATTATTACCGCGAATTAGATATTGAACGAGCCGTTGCGAAAACGACTTATACCGTCAATGGCGTCAAATACACGCGAGAAATTTTGGCTTCTTTTCCCGACCGAGTAATTGTCATGCACCTGACGGCAAGTAAGCCAAATAGCCTTTCGTTTATTGCTTTTTACGCAACGCTTCATAAAAAAAGAGCCATCAACACGGTGGCTCCTAACGAGCTCACGCTTTCTGGAACCACTTCGGACCATGAAGGAGTAAAGGGAATGGTAAATTTTAAGGGCATTTCCCGTATCAAAACCGTGGGCGGGAATGTTACTGCCAACGATAGTTGCATTACGGTAAAAGGGGCCACAACCGCCACCATTTATATTTCCATTGCTACCAATTTCAACAGCTACAAAGACCTCACCGGTGACGAAAATGCACGGGCAACTGCTTATCTGAACAAAGCTTATCCGAAATCCTTTGCTGCCATTTTACCCTCTCATATAACTGCTTACCAAAAGTACTTCAACCGCGTTCGATTAGATCTCGGAACTACAGAGGCGGCGAAACTCCCTACCGATGAGCGCCTGAAAAATTTTCGCTCCACCAACGACCCGCATATGGTGACACTTTATTACCAGTTCGGACGCTATTTGTTGATTTCTTCTTCTCAGCCTGGTAGTCAACCAGCTAATTTACAGGGAATTTGGAATAACAGAATGAACCCTCCTTGGGACAGCAAGTACACCATCAATATCAACGCGCAAATGAACTACTGGCCAGCGGAGAAAACCAATCTGGCTGAACTCCATGAGCCGTTTTTGAAAATGGTGAAAGAACTATCGGAGACAGGGCAGGAAACGGCGCGGGTCATGTATGGCGCAAAAGGATGGATGGCACACCACAATACCGATATTTGGCGGGCGACAGGCGCGATTGACGGGGCTTTTTGGGGAATGTGGACGGGCGGTGGCGGCTGGACCGCCCAACACCTTTGGGAACATTATCTGTACAACGGTGATAAAAAGTTTCTGTCTGAAATTTATCCAGTTCTGAAAGGAGCCGCTGCCTTTTATGCCGATTTCCTGATTGAACATCCGAAATACAAATGGCTAGTCATTAACCCAGGAAGCTCTCCAGAAAACGCGCCGAAAGCCCACGCGGGTTCGTCGTTGGATGCTGGTACGACGATGGACAACCAAATCGTTTTCGACGCTTTCAGTACGGCCATACGGGCTGCTAGAATCCTGAAAAAAGATGCTTCTTTTGCCGATACACTCAGGCAATTACGCGGTCGCTTGGCTCCGATGCACGTGGGGCAACACGGCCAATTGCAAGAATGGCTGGACGATGTAGACGACCCTAACGACCATCACCGTCACGTTTCGCATTTGTACGGGCTGTTTCCTGCCGTTCAGATTTCACCGTATCGTACGCCCGAACTGTTTAATGCTTCCCGTACCACGCTGATTCATCGCGGAGATGTTTCGACGGGCTGGAGCATGGGTTGGAAAGTCAACTGGTGGGCTCGATTGCAAGACGGCAATCATGCCTATACCCTGATTCAAAACCAGCTTACGCCGCTGGGTGTCACCAAAGACGGAGGCGGAACCTACAATAATTTGTTTGATGCGCACCCACCGTTTCAGATTGATGGGAATTTTGGGTGTACGTCGGGTATTACCGAAATGCTCATGCAAAGTGCCGACGGGGCGGTGCATTTATTGCCAGCCTTGCCCGATGTATGGCAATCGGGCAGCATCGGTGGGCTGCGGGCCATCGGCGGTTTTGAAGTAGTGAATATGCAGTGGAAAGACGGAAAACTGACCAAGTTATCCATAAAATCAAGCCTTGGCGGTAACCTTCGCTTGCGCGTACCGAATGGTCTAAAATTGAGTACAGGCGGAACGCTGAAAAAAGCATCCGGTCAGAACCCTAATCCTTTTTATGTCGTGGAAGAAACGCCAACGGCCGTTATTTCACCCAAAGCCAACCCAACTGCCCCAGCCCTGAGAGAAACAATGCTATACGATATTCCAACCCAAGCAGGGAAAGTGTATACGCTTGTAAATCAGTAATATAAACTAATCATTGATATTAAACTTTACATAAAAATGTTCAAAAATAGTCTCTTTGCCTTGTTGATGGCCTTATGTTTTTCACTAAGCCACACTGTTTCAGCCCAATCCGTCACCTTGACCAACCCCATTTTGACAGGATTTTATCCCGATCCAAGCATTGTCAAAGTAGGGCCTGATTATTACACCGTACATTCTACTTTTTCCTATTTTCCAGGTTTGCCGATTATGCACAGCCGTGATTTGAAAAACTGGAAGCAAATCGGAAATGTAATCAATCGCCCTTCGCAAATGGACTTCATGGGTGAGCGCATGACGCGCGGGCTTTTTGCCCCTGCCATCAGTTATTACAAAGGCACGTACTACGTAACTTG
>JAIXUT010000184.1 GCA_027483385.1 Alphaproteobacteria bacterium | reverse complement strand
GTCATTTCCAACGGGCCAGGCAATACAATGCATCTAGACTCTATCATGAAATACGATGACTTGGTGGGAATGCAGCGTGATATTGCCAACGGCCGCCCGTATGCCCGTTACAAACCCACAGATTTTACGCTGAATACCCTGTTTAACCGACAATTGGACAGTCGTTACGATAAGAGTTTCAAACGGGTATTTTATTGTAACAAACCGGGTACGTACACTATTAACGGCAAATCCGTCAACATGGCAGCTGGAGATACGGCATTATTTTTAACCGATCGCGAATGGAGTGCCGCTGAAATCAGTCAGGCAAAATACACCGTTTGGACGCCGAGCCGCCAAAATGAACGCGTTTTTCCGACCCTCACCAAGTTTTTGGACCCCCAACGCGCCGGCGTAAATGACCAGCCCGGCTCCCGAGATCTGTTGTTTTTCCGTTTGGCCGAAACTTACCTGATTGCCGCCGAAGCCCTGATGATGAGCGGAAACACCTCCGAAGCAGCTACGTTGGTCAACACCGTTCGCCGAAGAGCCGCCAAGACGGGTGCCACCGCCGCCGAAACGGAAACCAACCGCAAAGCCATGGAAGTAACCGCTGCCCAACTGAACATTGATTTTATATTAGACGAGCGGGCACGGGAGCTTTTAGGTGAAGGAACCCGTTGGATCGATCTGGCTCGGACGGGTAAATTAGTGGAACGCGTAAAAAAATACAATCCGATAGCGGCGGCCAATATCAAGGATTTTCACGTGTTACGCCCCATACCTCAGCAACAAATAGATCGTACGGAAGGAGGATTCAGTCAGAATCCGGGATATTAGTAGACAGTAAACAGTTTACAGTAAGCAGTTAGTGAACTTTCCAAGTTTTGTTCATTATGAACAAATCCTTGGAAAGTTTATATATTTCATCCCATACTATTCATGACAAGTTCCTAATAGTCACATGACTGAAAATGATTTTCAATATGAAACCTATTCTCAAAATCGTTAATACGCAACAGAGCGAGGCCTTTCAGATCATGAAGGTCAATGATCCGTATTTTTTCCCGACTTGGCATTTTCATCCAGAACTGGAGATCATGCTGGTGCAGGAAGGGTCGGGAATTCGTTTTGTAGGTAACAGCATGGAACGTTTTCAGGCAGGAGATCTGGTGCTGTACGGCAGCAATATTCCTCACCTCTACCGCAGCGATAAAGAATATTACCAAAAAGATACGCAACTGGTGTCAAAGGCCACGGTGGTGTATTTCAAGGAAAATTTTTTGGGCGACAGTTTTTGGCAATTACCGCCGATTGCCCCCATCAAAAAACTGCTTACCCTTTCCCGCCGTGGAATCAAATTTCAGGGAGAAGCCAAAGAAGAGTTAAAACGTCAGATTCAATTGCTTGACGAGCAGAAAAACAGCATTGGCCGAATCATTGATCTGCTTTCCATTTTGAAAATTATGGCCGAAACCAAAGAATATGAGTTGTTGCTGAACACTGCTTTTACCAAATACGTGAGCGAAGATGAATGCGAGCGTATCAATAAAGTATACCAATTTATCATCGACAATTACACCGCCAATCCAACGCTGGAGCAGGTATCTGCCGTAGCCAATATGAGCGAAACGGCCTTTTGTCGTTATTTCAAATCGCATACCAATAAAACGTATACGCAGTTTTTGAACGACATCAAGGTGGATAATGCCTGTCGGCTGCTGATAGACAATCGCCTGAGCATTTCACAGATATGCTTTGAAACGGGCTTTAATAACTTCACTCATTTTAACGATCAATTCAAGAAAATCACGGGAACAACTCCCAAACACTATCAGGCTTCGCATTTGAACAAATAAGCTTACGTCTTATAAATCAACGCATTGGCAATGATACGGGCGTAAATTGGATTTTCAAAATCAGTGGATGTATGGCCCGGCTGACTGTAGAATACCCAGCCTTTTTCGACTAACATACACCAGGCAGAGCGATCCTGCATCCATACTTTTCCCGTCGTATCTTTCATTTTGAAACCCAGTAAAATAGTGCGGGACTTATGAAGTTCATGATTTAAAAAGGCTTCCGTCTTTTGAAGTTCAAAACCCGGCAGTTGCTTTTCTTCGCTTTGCCGCTCACGCGCATACGCAATGGAAACAGGATAGTCGATTTTATGCGTGGTAATAAAATGGGCGGGGGCCAGGTTCACTACTTCCATGGTAATGTCTCCCACGTATTTATAACCGCCTTCGTTTACCTCTTTTTTGGGTAAATCCAATCCTAAAAATGAAAACCAATCGGCATTTTTACGTTTGGCTGAACTGATGGAATGGTGCAGAACAAGGAGTTTACCTCCGTTTTTTGTATACTCGATGAATGCTTTTTCAGAGCCTGCGTCAATATCTTTATGAATATAGACAACTACTGCCCGAAAGCCGGTTAGTGAAGTTGGTAAATCATTTTGAAAAACGATTCTTGTACTAATTCCTTCCAGTTCTTTCAGTGCTTTGGCCAACACCTGCATGGCCGGAATCTCGTCGGCTACAATCAATACATCCTGTGCTACTGTTCGGGCGGTTAGGCAAAATACAAAAACAAGCGTGGTAATTAGCT
>JAIXUT010000130.1 GCA_027483385.1 Alphaproteobacteria bacterium | reverse complement strand
GTGAGGGCATTGCCGCAGAATTTACACGCAACTTTTTTTACTGTAAGCTTGACCACTGCGTTGCAACTCTGCGACCACCCCAATGTGGAAGTTATTTTTTTTGGAGGTCAATTGGTAAAAAACTCTCAAATAAGTGTTGGCGGGGAAGTAATCAGTCGAATTAATGACATCAGTGCCGATTTGTGTATTCTAGGAACAAATTCTATTGATAGCGAAGGGATTACGGATTCTGATTTGGAGGCAGTTCAGGTGAAAAAAGCAATGATAAAGGCCTGTAAAAGAACGGCGATTGTCACTATTAGTGAAAAACTCGGGAGTACACAACGCCTTCGCGTTTGTGAGCTGAATGATATTGATTTCTTAATCACTGAGCTCTCTCCCGACTCTCCTCGATTTAGTAAATACATCCAAAGAGGAATGATTATTTTGTAGATAAATAAATAAAAACGTTATCCAAGAATTTACTAAGCCAGCCACACCTCAACAAAACAGCCATATTGAAGCTTATCATTCTATTATGGAAAGTGCTGTTTGTCAGAGTGTTTAATTCAAATATTTAAATGATATTAAACAAATTATGAATGATTTTAGAGGTTTTTATACTTTTGAAAGTATTCACAGGGGCATCGGTTTTCAAAGTCCCGCTGACTTCTTAAAAACCAAGGGGTTTGATATGAAAGATAACCCCATTTATCAAATCAGTATAACCTAAAATAAGGATGGTCCTGTGTCCAGTTTTTAGCGGTCAGCACACCATTAATTACTAAAACATGAAAAAAATCGTCCTTCAAGAAAAATTACGCGAACTCGTTCCCATGACCGAGCAACAGTATGCTTACGTCTTAAGCCATTTTTCTTGCAGGCAATTAAAGAAAAAGGACTATTTGTATACCCATGGAGAGATATGTAAGTATGTGGTTTATTGCGAAGAAGGATGTTTTCGAAAGTTTTTTCTTGATACAAATGGTAACGAAATAGTGGTTGAATTCAATATTGAAGGCTATTGGGTTGGTGATCTTCACAGCAGAGTCAATAAGGTTCCCACCAAATTCTTCTTTCAGGCCCTGGAGGACAGTACTCTGCAAGTTGCCAGCGTGGCTGACTGGGATAAACTGGCCAGCGAAATCCCTTCGCTGGCAGAAGTGCGTACTAAGGTAGAAAAAAGAAACCATCATGCCGATATTGAACAGTTAATGCTCCAGAAATATAGTACAGCAGAAGAAAAACTCGACTTCCTGATGAAGAAACTTCCCGGAATCACCAACCGCATCGCCGGTAAATACATTGCTTCTTATCTGGGTATCGAACCGGAATCCTACAGCAGATTAAAAAACAAACTTGCCAGAAAAACATAACATACATCAATCTTTTCTGGAAGGGTCAGATGGTAGCTTTGCATTATAAACACAACTGATTATGAATGCAATAGCAGAACAAACCTACAAACGGATCGACAATCATCTTTACAACACACAAGGCGATTCCTGGTGGCAGGAAAATGCCGTACTTTACTTTTTAAAAACGGGCTTGAACCCCTGTCGATTCCCTTATTTCCTTAACGCATATACCCAACAGCTAAAAATGAGCGCAGTTGATAAAACAGCCTTGGACATTGGCTGCGGGGGCGGAATATTGGCCGAAGAGTTTGCCGCAGCAGGCTTTAAGGTAACAGGGATTGACCCTTCAGAGGCCTCGCTCGAAACCGCTAAAAATCACGCCAACTATTCCGGGTTGGACATTGAATACCAAACAGGCACAGGTGAAAACCTTTCCTTCCCGGACAACTCATTTGACGTAGTTTATTGCTGTGATGTGCTGGAGCACGTGCGTGATCTGCCTAAGTGTATGTCAGAAATAGCTCGTGTGCTTAAACCTGGGGGAGTATTTTTCTACGACACCATTAACCGGACTTTCCAAAGTAAACTGATTGCGATTAAAATTATGCAGGAGTGGCAATGGACGGCTTTTATGCCCCCTAACCTGCACGTGTATGACATGTTCATCAAACCCAAAGAACTTGATGCATTGATGAAATCCAACGGACTTCAGCCCAAAGATGTGAAAGGGATGAGTCCGGGAGTGAACCCGTTTGAGATAATTTCTCTGTGCCGCCAACGGATAAAAGGGGAAATAACCTATGGAGAAATGGGTCGCAGGATAAGGTTCAGAGAGAGTAATGATTTAAGCATGAGCTACATGGGCTTTGCTATTAAAAACAGCATAAATTGACAAGCTCAAAAACAACACCAGACTGTATTGCTTTATAAGCCAATAACGGCAATTATACTATGCTCATGCAAATGTTGCACTTCTGTTCCAAGTGTTTCATGTTTCAGTGTTTCACAGCCCCAGTCTCTGAAACATTGAAACATGAAACAACGGGCTTTTTGTTTTTATTAGTAACGGCTGATAAAAACTCAACCGATGTATATTACTTTTAAAAACAGGTGTCTGAGCCTGAATAAAAAATAGCTGTACAGGATAGGATGGGGGGTATGTTAACTACAATCATGTTCGGGGGATGCAAATTAGGCAGTTTGGTCCATTACACAGCAACTGGTTCTACAGGCATACATCTTCGTAAAGCCTGCTCAATTACTTGGTCGCACTCTGCCAAGGCATTCTGATAAATCTTATAAAAAGCTAAGGAGGCCTGCAATTCGAAAAGCAGCTCCTGTCTCCACCAGCCGTCAAGCGATTGAGCGATTTTCTCTTTGGATTTTTTCATACGTACGTCAACTAACGAGGCTAAATAATGGGGATCTCGGGTACCGGCCAGAATAGTTTCAATAATAGCAAGGCCCGATTTCCCTATAATATTTCGGATAGCCACATGCAGTCGAACGTTCATCAACCGAAGCCCTGATTTTTATACTCACGTTCACTAAGGGCAACGTTTACATCCAAATCAAATTTGTCCAGGTAATGATACCCTTTTAGCTTTCGGTCAAAATGAATTTTGGCATTGTAGGTATCGGGCAGATAGCGAAGGTCGTTTTTAAGGGTTTTTTCAGAACACTCACACAATCGCATCAACTCGGCGGTAGGTACGAGACGGGTATTGATTTTTTGGAGCCTTTTAAACTGCGGTTTACTGATTTTTTTCATAATATAAAATTGCGGGTACGTAGATTGCACGCAAGGTAAAGTACTTTGTTTGCATCAATATTATAGGATTATAAGCCAGGCGAAGACGATTTTCCTTTTTAAAAGTGTAGGCATATTTTATAAAAAATAGGTACATTTACCATGAAAAACCAAAATCAAATTTTCGATTTTCATGGAAGTTTTAAGAAATATTACGCCTCTTTTAAACGAATATTTAACCATTTTTCCTGCCGTTGGCATTGTCGGGCCGCGTCAGGTGGGCAAAACTACCCTTGCCAAAAGTCTGGCAAAGCACCAAGCTATCCATTATTTGGATCTGGAGACAGCGGCCGACCGCCAAAAAATGACCGACCCGACGCTGTATCTGGAGCAATATTTGGATAAACTGGTGATTTTTGACGAAATACAGCAAATGCCCGAGTTGTTTGCCGAACTGCGGGGCCTTATTGACCGAGACCGACGCGCGGGTCGATTTTTGTTGTTGGGTTCGGCCTCACCTGAGTTGGTACGTCGCAGTGCCGATTCGCTGGCGGGAAGAATCGGCTACATTGAGCTGACACCGCTGCTGTTGGGAGAAGTGGACAACAGCGAACCCATGAAACTGTGGAGTCGGGGCGGGTTTCCGTTGGCTTTTCTGACGCCCTCCGACCGCAGTAGTATGATTTGGCGAAAGAATTTTATCCGCACCTACATTGAAAAAGACCTGGCCATGTTGGGGTTAAGTGCGGAAAGTAGGACAATTGAGCGGTTTTGGCGCATGTTGGCGAGTTCGCACGCCAATCTTTGGAACGCCGAAAGTATTGCCCGCTCCATGGGGCTTACGGCTCCGACGGTAAATCGTTATTTGGATTTTATGGAAGGCGCGTTTTTGGTGCGACGATTGATGCCCTATTCGGTCAATATTCAAAAAAGATTGGTAAAATCTCCCAAAATCTATTTGAGAGACAGCGGTATTTTACACGCTTTCAAGGACTTAAATTCAGTGGAGAGCCTCCTGGGAGACCCTCAGGTGGGCGCTTCCTGGGAAGGATTTGTGATTGAACAGATCATTGATGCTCTTTCGGGCGACCTGCAACCGTATTTTTACCGTACCCATCAAGGGACAGAATGTGATTTGGTATTGGAAAAAAATGGACACATTAAAGCCGCTATCGAAATAAAGTTAAGCAGTGCCCCCACCGTTGAAAAAGGGTTTCGTGTGGCCATGGAGGATTTAAAAGCGGAGAAGGTATTTGTGATTGGTCGCGTAAAGGAAAGCTATCCGTTTCAGGAAAATGGGTGGGTTGTTTCATTGGAAACGTTTTTACAGCAGTTTTTGCCACAAATAACGTAAACATTAATGCTACCCTTGTCAATTACTACTTTTTGTGTCACCGCAAACTGTGGCTACACGCTCACGCGATCCGTATGGAACACACGTCAGAGATGGTGTACGAAGGCAAGCTCATCGGCGAGGAAAGCTATCCACAACGCGCCGAAAAAAATCAGGAAGTGGAAATTTCCTACGAACTCCCCTCTAATGCCTGGAACCTACTCTCTTAAGCGTACCTCAGTGGAATTGAAATTCCTGCTGAAAGGGCACTGAAAATGATACCACATTCCCATCATGACTCCCTTTCCTGAACGCAAAATCATCACCCCCTAAACACACCACCACTGACTGCGCCAATGGTGGTGTCTTACGGCTAATGCATAAGAGAGTAGAGTAACTCACTGGCTGACCGATTAAATGACAAAGTCGGGCTAATGGTCGTGCCTCAGTTTGTCAAGATTTATTTAAAGTTGTTGTTCCAAACGGTTAAGGCGCTGGGTGTAAGGCTTAAAAATCGGTTTTCGGTTTGAATCAATTTAGCTATGGCAAAGTGAATTTTTAGCGGTTTTATGCGTCGTATTTTTAACTACCCACCCCCGAAAGTAAGCCACAAAAACTCAGGATGCTCAACGTTCCCAAACAGCGAAATAGTAGAAGATTAAATATGTACAATTGGCAAAAAAATGGGGTACTCTTACCCCATCGGGAATTGAAAGTCCCAAAAATAGGCAGCAACTATTCCAGCAAATGGTGGTATTGTTCTTTTATAAGCCTACAGAAACAATTTATGTAACTTTTTGCTACTAACTCTGTAAAATACGATTCTCCTAAAATGTCTCAAAACGAGGGTTATAATGGGTGGGCAAAGTAAAATTAGGGGTGAACTTGTTGTTAGTTTTAACAGGACTAACAAAAAGAACAATTGTAGACAAACATATATTGTATCCAAGATAAGCTGATTTTAACACATGAAATTTTCAGTTTTACCCCGACTTTACCCCGATTGTCGGCCTTAACAGCTTATGAATTAAATTATGTCACACCATTATTAAGCATTATTATGGAGCAATTATTAACAGACATTGTATGTTTTTCTCACTTGCGATGGAATTTTGTCTACCAAAGACCACAACATTTGTTGAGTCGATTTGCGCATGATTCGCGCGTTTTTTTTATTGAAGAACCCATTTTATACGAAGGTATTGATAAAATCGAGCTTAGTTCACCTCAAAAAAATCTTTGGGTTGTTACTCCATTTCTCCACTCCTCTACCACTGCCTGTATATTGGAAAGACAAAAAAAATTATTAACAGTATTGTTTTATCAAAAATCAATCAAAGATTATCTATTTTGGTACTATACTCCCTTAGCGCTGGACGTCAGCGACATTTTTCGGCCGCGTCTTATCGTCTATGATTGTATGGATGAATTATCGGCCTTTAAGTTTGCACCCATCGAGTTGAAACAAAAAGAGAGAGCGCTTTTTGCGAAGGCCGATATCGTTTTTACGGGAGGGGTAAGCATTTTTGAAGCTAAAAAGAAGGTCCATGAAGCCGTCTATTGTTTTCCCAGTAGTATTGACAAAGCCCACTTCTACCAAGCGCGAAAATACAGTAAAGAACCTACCGATCAATTGCTAATTCCTCATCCCCGCATCGGTTTTTATGGGGTTGTAGACGAACGATTTGACATAGAGCTGCTGAAGAACGTGGCTCAAATGCGCCCGCAATGGCATTTTATTATTATTGGTCCTATTGTCAAAATTGATTCAACCAGTCTGCCGCAGGAGGATAATATCCATTATTTAGGCAGCAAAAAATATGAAGAATTACCGCTTTATTTAGCGGGTTGGGACCTGGCTACCTGCCTATTTGCCCGCAATGAATCTACACGTTACATTAGTCCTACCAAAACCCCTGAATATCTGGCGGGAGGCAAACCAGTCATTTCAACGCCCATAAAAGATATAGTGGATACCTACGGAAAAAATGACTTAGTGCACATTGTCGAAACCCCAGAGGAATTTATCGAATGTACAGAAAAAGAGCTGGCAATAACTGATAAGCAACATTGGTTGCAAAGAGTAGATGCCTTTCTTCATGATAATTCTTGGGATGCTACATGGGCAAGTATGGCCGCTTTGGTACGCCATCGGTTGAAAACAAAAAAAGATACGGCACCAAAACATGAAAACCGTAAGGCTATTTTGCAGGCCCAGGGTTTGTCTGACATAAGGACGGATATCGGTAGGCCTATGTTCAAAGAAAATAGTGTATGACTTCTGAAAATATTCAAAGTTTCGATCCAGATATCTGGGCTGGTATGGAATGTAGTTATAACCGGGTAGGAGATATATTTATTGATCAATTATCCCAAAGTCAACATTATGAACGGTTAGACGACATTGAGCACTTTGCTCGCTTAGGTATAAAAGCCTTGCATTATCCGTTACTTTGGGAACGTTATCAACCACAACTAGCATCTCCCATCCAGTGGGATTGGGCAGCATCACAACTAAACAAGTTGCGTTCTCTTTCCATATTGCCAATAGTTGGACTGCTTCATCACGGGAGTGGTCCTTCTTTTACTCATTTATTAGATGATGGTTTTGCCGAAGGGCTGAGTGCTTTTGCCAAACAAGTCGCTAATGAGTTTCCTTGGCTTACCCATTATAAACCCATCAATGAGCCATTAACGACGGCGCGTTTTGCAGGTTTGTACGGACTTTGGCACCCCCATGCCAAAAATGATGTAGTCTTTGCCAAAATATTACTGAATCAATTAAAAGGCATCGTCCTTTCAATGCAAGAAATCAGGAAAATTAACCCCGATGCAAAATTGATTCAAACCGAAGATTTAGCCAAAACCTACAGTACCCCTTCGTTACAATATCAAGCCGATTTTGAAAATCAACGGCGGTGGTTGACCTATGATTTTCTAATGGGCAATTTTGATCGTAATCATCCCTTGTGGAGTTATTTTTTTGATTTAGGTATCCCCGAAAGAATGCTTTTATTTTTTTCAGACAACCCTTGTCCTCCAGATTTATTGGG
>JAIXUT010000134.1 GCA_027483385.1 Alphaproteobacteria bacterium | reverse complement strand
TGCGTGTTGGGGTTGGCCAGCAGTACCGCGTGGCCGATGGCCTGCATCAGGTGGGTTTTGCCAAGCCCCACCCCGCCGTGCAGAAAAAACGGGTTAAAGCCAGGCGTTTCGTGGCGGGCCAAGGTGGCAGCGACACTTTGCGCGGCAGTAAAGGCAAAGGTGTTGGATTTCCCCGTCACAAAGCTGGTGAAGGTGTAGCGGGTATCGAGCTTGCTGCTGTGCAAATTCCCCGCTGGCAACGCCACCACGTTGTTGGCGGCACTTCCTGCCACTGCCACAGGGGCGGCGGTAAGTGGCGCAGTTGCCTGCCGCAACGCAGCGGGCACCACTTGCAACTGAATTGTGATGTTATGCCCAACCTGTTGGGCGGCCATGGCTTCCAGCGCCGGAACGTATTTGGCCTGCACTTGCATGGCAAAAAAGGCGGTGGGGGCAGCCAGGGTTAACACCCCATTGGCATAGCCCAACGCTTGCAGGGGCGTCAGCCAGGTTTCGGCAATTTCAGCACCAAAAGCCTGCACCAGCTGGGGCTGCAAGGCCGCCCAATCCACTACCTCACCACCCCCAAGCATGGCCGACTGAACTTGGGGAACCGTGGCAACAGCTGGGTGCATGGTTTATGGGCTTTCTTTTCGGCTGCAAGGGTTTTAGGGCTGCGGGCAACCGCATGACCATAAAACTTAATAACCGTAGGGTGCAGAAAAGTGCTGCCAGAGGCAAGCCTTTTTTGTAATTTTTTTATTATTTTTCAATAACTTAAAATGTAAAAACCCCTGTGTCCCTCACAGGGGTTTTCAAAGTCTCGGAAGTATTTAACCGCTGTTTAAAAGCGGAAAAGCGCGTTTAGCTGGTCGCCGTCTTTTTGGCTTTTGCGGCCAGACGGCTGGTCTTGCGGGCGGCAGCCCCTTTGGTGATGGCACCTTTTTGCGCGGCCTTGGCCAGTTCGCTCATCGCAACTTTAAAGGCGTTGGCAATTTGCTCGGGGGCGGCGGCGGCCAGGGCGGTTTCAAACTTTTTTACCAACGTGGCCACGCGCGAACGGGTGGCGGTATGTGCGGTATTCACTGTTTCGGTTTGGCGAATCCGTTTCCGCTGCTGGTTGGTGTGGGCCATGAGGTCTCCTTTAAGGCGTTGTTCGGTTGTTCATTCAAGGCCCTGAAAAACTTATTCGGGTGCCTAAAATTTTAGCAGAGGACGGCCTAAGTGCCGCTGTGCTTAATGCAGCGCAACTTAGGTGGGTGGGGATAACTTGGCAAGAGGGAAAATTAAGCCACCCGTAAGTTAATTTTTAGCCGATATGCTTGACAGCTTACGTAACATATTTGCTCAAGCAGTTAAGCCCCACACTTTAAGTCAATCCTCATCCGCCAATGAGCGCAAACCCTGCACAAAGGTTTTCAAGCGGCTTAACGCCTCCGTCAGTTCCTCTGGCTTGCCGGCATAGGAAATCCGGATCGCCCCACCATCGCCAAAGGCACTGCCCGGCACCACGGCTACCAAGGCTTCATGTAACAATGCGGTACAGAAGCTAAGGTCATCGGTAATTTTGGTGCCCGCTGGCGTGGTTTTACCAAACAGCGGGGCAATTTGCGGAAAGGCATAGAACGCCCCTTCGGGTGTTGGGCAAGGCAAATTGAGAGATTGCAAGACTGCCAGTGTTTCATTGCGCTGCCCCAACAGCCGCGCGGTTTGGGTGTGCAGAAAATCCTGCGGGCCACTTAACGCAGCGGCGGCGGCTGCCATCGGTACGGCGGGCAAGTGGGTGGTGCTTTGGCTGGTCAGGGCCAGCAGGGCATCGGTCACCAGTTTGGGGGCGGCCACCATGCCCACGCGCCAGCCTGGCATGCCGTAGGTTTTGGAAACACTCTGCACCAGAATTGTACGGTCGCGCAGCTGCGGCTGGCTATCGAGCACATGGGCGGCGCGGGGGGCAGATTTATCAAATACCAAGTGGTCGTAAATATCATCGGAAATCACCCACACCTGCGGGGCCGCGGCCAGTACGGCGGCAATCGCGGCGGTTTCGGCGGCCGTGTAAAGCATCCCCGTCGGGTTGCTGGGGTTATTCCATAAAATCGCTTTGGTGTTGGGGGTAATCGCTGCTTGGAGTTGGGCTGGCGTAATTTTGTAATGGTTGGCCGCGGTGGCGGTGGGGCACACGGGTACGCCGCCCACCAGCTTCACCATTTCGGGGTAGCTGGCCCAATAGGGTGCGGGTACAATCACTTCATCGCCCGAGTTAATCAGCGCCAGCAACAGATTAAACAACGCCCCCTTCCCGCCCACCTGCGCCACCACTTCGGTTTCGGTGTACGTAAAACCGCGCTGCTGCAGGCTGGCAATGAATGCACTGATGAGCGCCGGGCTGCCGCGACCAGGCAAATAGTCGCCACTGTCGGCATCCACGGCCTTATGGGCGGCTTCATACACATGCGCAGGGGGCAAAAAGCCTGGCACGCCAATAGAAAGACTTACCACGGGCTTGCCTGCGGCTTTAAGGGCGCGGGCCGCGTTGACCACCACAATAATTGGGCTGGGTTGCAGGCTGGCCAGACGTTCAGAAAGGGCAGGATTCGACATATGAGGTTCTTTCATTACACAATTGCCACTCTTTTGCGCCGCAAGGGTTGCGGAGGCGAGAGAGAAATGGCATACAACGCTTGCATCTTGTGCAACGGAAAATCTCTAACCGTTTCCGCCAGACTTCTGGATGCTTTTCTGCCCCACTGGGGGGCTTCTTTCCGAAAGGTTTAAAAATGGCTCGAAAGAATCGGCATGGCGTTCCTCCCCATGCGTTTTCAAATCGTCTGTATCACCGGTTCATGAAGCCGCCCAAAAAGCCTAGCTCAAGCCGGAATCAGCGTCGAAAGCGTGAGCGAGAAGAGATGCGCTTTCACGCCGTGGCCGAGCTGTTGCGTGGGCGTGCCCACACCTGATTTCCGCCGCCCAGTCTATCGGGTGGCCTCACCGCGGCCCAGTGCCGCCTCTACCATGGAGAGACCATGAGAAAAAATCATACTGCCCGGCTTAGGGAGCGCCGCAAGCTCCATTTCGCCCTCCCTTCCACCCTGAGGGCTGACGCGGCCTAAGTCACCGCGTAGGCTCGACTCGTGGAAGGGAGGTGATCCAAATATCTCCCGCCGCCGCGCCGGGGCCTTCCGCAAGGAAAGCATGCGCCGCAACCAAGAAGCCGCCCCTCGGGGGCGGCTTCAACTTTTTAAGCTAGCTTGGTTACCCGACGCGGGTTGGTTTTTCCACGGGGTACTGCACGCCCATTTCGTAGCCGCTGTCGTACTGAAACTGTTCCTGCGGGTTGGCAAAGGTTTGCTTGGCGCGGCCATTGCTGCCGTCATCGTAGCCCAGGGTAAACCAGTCAATTTTCTGTTCGCCCACCAATGTAGCGACACTGGTGCCCACGTTCACCCCGTTACTGGCCACCACGGTGCCGTTGGCAAAACCACCCAACCGAATCCCACTTTCCCGCGCAGGCTGGCCATTGGGCAAGCGCACACCGCCCGCAGCACTGTTGGCCGCGGCTGTAGCCTGGGTTTGCGTAAAAGTGGCAAAATCGCGCCGTTTGGTGACTTCGGGTACCACCACGCCGTAATCGGGCAATTTAGGCGCCAGAGTACTGCCAAGCGTGTTGTAGGCAGGCTGATTCACTGCTGTTGTTTTGGTGCTGCCCACGGAATTATAATTTAAAGTGGCGGTATCGGTGCGGGGCGTGACAGTTTGGCTAATCACGGGTAAACCGCTTACTTGGTTATACCCTGGGTTATAACTCTGGTTATTACCACCCCCGCCACCCCCACCGCCGCCTTAACCACCACCTTGCATGGCACCTGAAAGCATAATGGTACCGAGCCCCACCAAAGC
>JAIXUT010000074.1 GCA_027483385.1 Alphaproteobacteria bacterium | reverse complement strand
GTTGGGGTGCATTACCTACGATGATTTTGCCGCCGCGACCCTCACCCACGTGCTGCAAAAGGGCGGGCTTAACCCCGCCAGCTTTGCGCGATTGATCTGGGAAGACCCAACCCCCCAGGTGGTGCTGGCCAGCTTGCATGCTTTACTTAATCAGGCCACCTCTGGGCAACTCACCCTCCTGCTGCTGGGCTTGGGCCTGCCTGCCAACGTGGTGCTGCATGCGCAGGCGTTGGGCGTGCTGCATCAGGCCGATTGGTTGGCGCAAGGTTGTGCGTTGCCGCTGCCCGAAAATACCTCCCCCACCGTGCAAAGCCTGGTGCAGCAAATTCGGTTTGCCTTGCGCAGTGCCCACACCCTGTGGGTGCACCGCACGCTGCCGCCGCCTGCCGTGTTTAAGGCGCTCTGGGCCGAGCTGTTGCCACTGCTGCCAGCTGCCGAACAACCCCAGGCGTTGTTGGCTTTGGATATGCTGCTGACCCTTTCAGGCAAACTGACCGACGTGCTGCCACGGGTGCTGACCGAAACCCTCCCCGATATGCAAAGCCTCATTACGGTGGGCCCGGTACGCGAGATGCGCAACCACCAGTTTGCCGCCGTGGTGCTGGTGAATGCCGCCGAAGGCCAATGGCCCCCTGCCCCAACCGCCACCCTGGGTGCCGACCACGACCACGAACGCCGCCTGTGGCTGCTGGCCTGTAGCCGCACGCAGGGGCCGCTGCTTGTCACATACGTGGGTCAGCCCTGCGCCCTGGCCCGCGAACTGCTGAAATAACCCTCGCCCTTCTGTGAGGGTCGGCACATTCCTGCCACAGCCCCTGTCAGGAATCTTTGGTCATGTCTGACAGCGTACCAACTCTTGGGCTAGACTTCAAAAAAAGAAGTGCCCATGGCCCCGCGTAAACCCGCCAAATCTGCTGCTGCCGCCACACCTGCAGTGGATGAACTAAAAGCCGCCGACAGCGGCCTGCAGCTCGCCCGCAAACATGCGGTGCAGTACCTCCATAGCCGTCGCCAGGCGCTGTATTCCCTGGCGCGTCATTACCACCTCGATGCCGACGACCTGCACCAAGAAGCCTACGAAATATTGCTGACCTGCCTGCGCGATTTCAACCCGCTCTTTACCAAGGCCGATGGCAGCGTGGTGACCGTGCAATTTAACACCTTTTTCGGCAACCGCATGGAAAGCCGCGCCATGGAGCTGCGCAACCGCGACCCCGAATACCAAGCCCGCCAAGCCCACATGGCCGACATGAGCGACTCCGACCGCGAGGATTTTAAACGGAACCCGCCACTGTTGGTGCAGCACCTCGACCACGAAGGCACCATGCAGGAACACTTAGTAAGTGAAATGAGCTCGGCCCAAGCCAAACGCCAAACCCACCTGGGTGCCAAAGCCCTCCAAGAAGGCTATATGGAACGCAAGCTCAATGAGCTGATTGCCGCCGAGCGCGACGATAAACGCCGCGCCGCCCTGCAGCACGTGAAAGCAGGTGGTGTGAGCAGCTTTGAGGAAATTGCCTACCACTTTGGCGTGACCGACAGCCGCGCCAGCCAAATTTTTAACGAACTGATGGACGCCTTTTACGTCCAGCGCCTGATTACGGGTGACCTTAAAAGCGTGACGTACGACTTCCGCAAACTGGCCTTGAACGACAAACGCGCCCTGCGTCTGCTGCACGAGGCTGTGACCGCCGCCGCGCAAGGCGGCGACAGCCAACGCGCCAATGCCATTGCCGCCACCTTTGGCCCCGAACACCCCGAACTGGGACAGGCATTAAAACTGGCGCTGGCCGATGCACCGCCTGACCAACAAAGCAACGGTGCTGAACCCACCGGCCCCGTGCTGCCCGCCCAACTAACTACCGAAGAAGAAGCCGCCTTCCCCGCGCTTGGCGTGGAAATGCGCGCCATTAATACGCTGCACAGTTTGGGCATCGAGTTTCGTCCGCCCAGCTCGGTAGCGCCAGAAGACTTGCAGCACCTGCAGCACCTGCACCAGAGCGGCGCCGAAAGCTGGCCACCCCTGCTGATTACCGCCGACGGCGCCGTGCTGGACGGCGAACGCCGCTTGGCCGTGGCCCGCGCCAAAGGGTTAAGCCATGTGCTGTGCCAGCTGCGGCAACTGCCAGCCGCGGGCGCCCCCGCGCAAAGTTTGGCGGCGGCACACCAGCTGCGGGTGGTGCTGAACAGCCGCGTGCGGACACTCAGTAAAGTGGAGCTTTACAGCGCGATTGCGGCGCTGCTGAAACTGGGCCTGCCGCAAGGCAAAATTGCCGATTTGCTCGGCACCAGCCGCCCCAACGTGATTGTGTACGCCAAGCTACTGAACCAAGGCAGCCCGCGTATGCAGAGCCTGTTTACCGATGGGCTGCTGCAAATCACCAACGCCAGCAGCGCCGTTGATTTGCCCCTGAACGCCCAAGACGAACTGGCCGATTTTATTCGTGAACATGGCGCGAATTTTAGCCGTGGCCCGCAGTTTGCCGAAGCCTACGAAGCCGCCGCTGCAGGCCAGCTGCACACGCTGGCCCCTGCGGTAGGTACAACCCCAACCCTTGCACCCCGTATTGGCCAGCTGCCCAGCCAAGCCGCGATTCCTGCCATGCCGAACCTGCATGCCACGTTGCAACCCTTGGGCACGGTGCAGAACGAAGGTGGCTTTAGTCCAGCCGTTGCCAATGCCCTGAAAAAACGCCAGCAGGCGCTGGAGCAGGCCCTGACGGAGGCCGACATCTGGGCCCGCCAGCGCGAGGCCACCATTGCCGGCCAAACCAGCCAACTGCACGAGATGCGCAGCCAGCTGGAAAGCCTGAAGCGCGAGCTGGAAGCCCAGGCCCTGCTGCAGGTGGCCGATGACGCCACCCTAGCCAGCTATTTAAAGGAAATCAAAGCCTTTTACAGCCTGCAGGAACGCTATGCCGCAGCCCTGCACCACCTCGAAAGCGCCAACCGCCAACTGCGCAGCCTGCCCCTGACACACCGCCAGGCGCGGGAGCTGGAAGGCTTGCTGGAAAGCGTGGCCGCCGCGCACACCCAGGCCCGCGTGCAACTGGCCAAACCTACCAGTGGCCCCTACAGCGCCACACCCCCTAAAGGTTAACGGCCAAATCTTTACCCCTTATCTTGCCCAAAGCACCGCTGCGCCCCATGCTGAAAGTTATGAAGCACCGCTTCCTGTTGGCCATGCTTGCCGCCCTGGTGGCGCCGCTGGCGTGGGGCCAAGGGGCAGGAACAATCGATGCCGCAGGCGGAACCTACAATGAACCCATCAGTTACCTGCCCGCCAGCAGTGGCCTTGGCGCCCCCAGCGGAATGATTGGTTTGGGCGTGCCGGGCGGCCCCGAAGGCTTTGGCAGCGCCTTTGCCCCAGGTACACCTCAGCCCCTTGAAGCTAATCTGGTTCAAGGTTGTAGCACAGTTGGCATTAACGACTACCAGGGCCAGCTGTTTAACAGCGACGACACCTTTGACCAATTCCGCAACCAGGATGTGAACAGTGGGCTGGCTCGCCAGTTGCTGACTTATAACTATTCCATGCCGCAAACCGCCGCGCTGTTTGCCCAGTTGAACCAGTTTGGCGCCGACCGCTACCGTAATTTCCAGCAAGGCTGCGCCCTAAGTGCCCAGCAAGCCGATGCCCGGGCTCAATATGTTCAGGAATGTGTTCGTGCTATACGTGATAAAACAACTGGTGCTGGTATAATTGATGATGCAACTTTAGAGCCGGACGCTTCTACGGGTGCTGAACGTATTTCCGCTGATGAACAAAGAATTCGCCGTACCGCCCGAGCCTATGAAGTATGTACGCAGCAGTACAACTTATCCACCCTACAGATTTTAACCCAAAGCCAGCAGACCTATGCCGAAGCCCAGCGCGCGGCCCAAGATATAAACGGCATGATTAAGCCGCTGCTCTGCCCCAGCTTTACCAATACCACAGGCCCTGCCCAACCAACCCTGCAATGCTGGGCCAACTTGTTTTTGCCGCAGGTACGGTTGTGTGCCGAAGGCAACCCCGACTGCCAAGGCGTGACCAATAACGGCTTTGGCGTAAGGCCCGCGCCCCTGACAGCGGCGGCGTACTTAGATGTGCAGCGCGTGGCGATTGGCAAAGCCTTTGCCGATAAAACTCTGGCGCCATTCCGCCAGCAGCTGGTGGCGATTGATGCCAGCAGCCAAAAACTTGCCGCCCAAATGGCCATTCGTACGCTAGCCGCCACCCAAGGCACACCGGCCAGCACGCCAGGGCTGCGGGCCTTCCAAGGTGGTTTTTTAAACTGCCAGGAAGCCGATATCACCGCTGGGATGAAGGCCTTTGGCCAGGAGCTAAATACGATGCTTGCAGGAAACCTTAATAATACAGTATCCGCAAATAAACCTCAGACAACTAACAGTAATGGTGCTGGAACTGATGATATAGCTTCATTTTCACTGGCAACCACCCCTTTCGGCGCCACCGACTTCACCCCGCTCATCCTACGGCTCTGGAATAACCCAGCCACCCAACGCCCCGACCGTGGCAGTGATGATACCGATTTGGCCGCCCAAATGAACATTGCTGCGGGTTGTGCGACCAACCAGGAAGTGCCGTTTCTCGACCCTAACCTGACCGCCAACCTTAGCACTTGCGGCGCCGATGACCAAAACGCCTTCTACACCATGGCCGCCATGGATGTGGCCACCGCTGCCACCCGCAACACCTTACGGTATGTGGTGCAGCAGTTAAACGCCGCCTTGGGCCAACTGGAGAACGGTGCCGCCGAACCGTTGCCGCGCGATGGCCTCCCCCCCGTGGTATTAACCCCGCTGCAGCAACAACGGGCCGCAGTGGCGGTACGCACCATCATGCTGCCAGCGGTGACCAGCCAGCTGGAACGGATGGCCGAACTGGAGGCCCGCCGTGGGGTATTTGCCCAGCGCGTGAGCAAGATGTATCGCGAAAAATCGGGCTGCTTGTTCAGCCGTTAAACTGCGGCTGACAGCGCCCGTTTTTTGGGCGGATGTTTCTTCTTTCCCGCACCTGCCAACGTGACAAGGCATATTTTATGCCGCAAAGTGGGCGTGAAGGAACATTGTAATTCGCCCAACCGTTGCCACCATGTCACAGCTGCCAACCACCCTCCCTGATGCGCCACTGTTGGCCTTGGCAGGGCGCTGGGATTTAACGAAGGGCGAGCACCCCCACCACGCTGCCGCATTGCAGGAAATCATGGCCACTCTGCCGCTGTTCCCCAGCCGCGAGGAGTACCAAGAACTTGCCAGCTTGGGCCTGCCGCTGGGCCTAGCCAGCAATGGGCACCATCTGGTGCTGGATGCAGGCCCCCGCCATGCGGGTAACCCCGGTTTACTCGATGAAATGCCCTTGGCCCCCGTGTTTGTACGCGATTTGTGCGGTCGCGTGATCCACACCGGCCTGAACCCGCTGCCCAACCCGCCAAGTCTGCCCATTTTCCCCAGCGGTTGTGCCGATGTGCCCGCCAGCATGGGGGGCGCCGCGTACCTCGAAAATGCCATTTTCAGCAGCTGGCAGTTGCTGGATGTTGCCCCGCCCGCAGGCGTAGCCTTGGCGGGCGAACCCACGGTGCAGCTGCGCCGTGCCTACGCCAGCCCTGCCAGTTACCCGTATAAAATCCGGCCCAGTACCTTTTATGCGGATGGCTGGCGCCTGCCGCAAATTGCAAGGGTCTTTGCGCGCCCCCACCCTGCCGCCAGCGCCATGGCCGAAGCCCTGATGCACCGCTGGGCCACGCGGCCTGAAGGGCAGGACTACGAAGCCTTTTACGAAGCCGTGAACGGTGCCAACTGGTTTGAAGAATTGTTTTTGACGGGCGTGACAGTCATCCCCACCATGGAAGCCTACAACGGCGCCAACCAGGTGGCGGCCGATTTTACCCTGCAAGGCGTGGAAGCTGGCCGCGCGGTGCCAGGCCTGCATACGGTGGTGCGTGAAGCCGACAGCCCCTTGCCCCGTGGCACCATTTTAAGCGTGATTGCTCCGGGCTTTGCCACCACGACCCAGGTGGTACCCGCCCAAGTTGAAGTGAGCCGTGGGCCAAGCCTGGAGCCCACCGACGCGCTGCTGCCAAACTTAGGCCTGCCGCACCCGCACTTGGTGCCGCAATGGGGGAGTTGCTGGCTGCCCACCCAGCCACAGCACTTTGCCGCACCTGCGCTGTGGGATTGGCTGCCCAGCGGCCACTTTGTGCAAGTCAGCGGGCCATTATGGTGCCCCAGCCATTATGTGTATGCCAGTACCGGCGCCATGGTGCGGGCCACCCGCAAGCCGATGGAAGGCTGTGAAAGCCTTCTTGCACTCCCCGATAAGTTAAAGCACGCCTTTGCACCCGTGCTTGCTTTAACCAGCTACGATACGCTCAATGAGCGCACCCGCTTGGAACGCGCCGAAAACCCAAACCACCCGCTGTACGGCACTGCGCTCGATACCCTGCCGCTTGGCCAAACCACCGCCTCATTGGGTTATCACCCGCTGCCCAGCGGTTGGCCGCAACCACACCTCGCCGTGTACTTCCCCGAAACCCGCGCGCTGGGCACCAGCAGCCAATGCCCCAGCAACCTGGTCCCCCGCCTGGCGCCGCTGGTTACGGCGGCCAAACCCCCCAGCGAATTTGCCAAGCACCACCAGGTGTTATCCGAACCCTTCCGCACCACCCTTGCCACCTGCAACCATGCACCCGTGGCCTTGGCCGGCCCAACCGACTGGCTCCCCGACCTGCCAAGCAGCCAACTGCAGCTGAACGTCAAGCGCCTGTTTGCCAGCCGTCATTACCGGGCGGCCCTCACGTTGCAACACGGCCAACTGCCAGCTGCAATGTTCAAATTTAAAGAAGCCTCTTTGGCCTGGCGACGCCTGCGCTACCGCCTTTGCATTAAATACCCAGCCGCGCTGCAAGAGGCCGAAACCAAAGGCCTAAACCTTGGCGTGGCCGAAGGTCTGGCGGGCGTAATGCCCGATGACGCCCACACCCAGGCCCATAAAATTCGGCAGATTGGCTTGACGCGAGTGCCTGTAACAAACGCACCTGCTTTGCACAGCCAGCCCCTCCCAGTTAAAGTGAAAAAGTACCGAACCATTAAGCACGCGCATGGAACCCGATAACAATTCCCTCATCAGCCGGGCCAGTGCCCGCGCCGACGGCTTGGCCACGCAGGCCACCGAAGGGTTGGCCAACGTAGGCGCCAATGCGGGGCTGATTGAAAAATTTAAAGCTTTGCCGAAGGGTGGCCAACTGGGTTTAGGGGTAGGCGCTGTGGCAATTTTATGGTTGTTGTTTGGCGGCAGCAATGGCCCGCAGGCACCAGAAGGTACTTTAAATGTGGGGATGGTGGGCGGCCAGCTGGCGGCGGTGAGCCCCACCAGCAGCTTTCAGGCCCTCGAAACCGACCGACCCGCCCTGATGCAGAACGTGCAGGAACAGAACCGCCGGGAATTATCCGAGCTGCGTAGCAAAGTAGAAGAGCAGTTTGCCGCCCGCGACGCAGCGTCGCAAGCCATGCTGGAGCAAAACCAGCAGCTGGTGCAACAAATGCAAGAAATGCTGGCCAACAGCCAGGCGGAAATGGAGCGTATTCGGCTCGAGCGCGAACAGGATGCGGCCCGCATGGCCCAATTGGCCGACCAGCAACAGCAGCTGGAAATGGGGGCCCCCGTCGGTGACGCCACAGCCCCCAATGGCATGGGTGGTGGCGCCACGCTTTCGCGGCGGCAACCCATCCGCCAGACCAGCCTGGGCCCCCCACCCCAAGGCACGGGCGGGGGCCGTGCCCTGCTTGCCCCTTTAACGGGGGG
>JAIXUT010000051.1 GCA_027483385.1 Alphaproteobacteria bacterium | reverse complement strand
TTCAGAATTCCGACCAACCAAAACCAATACATCAATCTTAATACGCCCGTATCTTTATTGATTGGTGGGTTGCCTGCGCTCTGGGACAATTACAAACTTCGGGAGGGAGGTGGCTCTGTCAACATTGCTACTGGTCAGGCATGGAGTTTTCCAGAATTCAAACCTGAACGCGCTTTGAGTTTTGAAGTGGGATACAAAGGAATGATTGCCAAAAAATTGTTGATAGATGTATATTATTACAACACCACAATGAAAAACTACATCGGTGGTGTTTTACTAAGAAACGCGGCTATTCCGCAAGTGATATCAATGTCAACAAATTATACAGGAGATATTAAGACACAAGGTTTTGGTTTAGGGTTTGATTATTTATTACCCAAAAACTATACTTTAGGCTTTAACCTTTCCAATAATACCCTTGATGCGGGCGGCGTCAAGATGTTTAGTGGCGAGAAAAATCGCAACGTGCTGGATGACGGTTTTCAAGTGGGATAGAACACCCCTAAATATCGACACAATATAACATTTGGGAATCGTAATTTAGGCAACTCAGGTTGGGGCTTCAATGTAGTATGGCGTCATCAGACAGCATTTGATTGGTTGGACCTCCTTCAACCTGCTTTGGCCCGACAGCCCCAGAACAGTACTCAACTTACCATACCAGCATTCGGTACTTTAGATGCCCAAGTGAGCAAGAAAGTTTCTTCTATTAAATCAATTTTTAAGATTGGGGGCACTAATCTATTAGGAACTCAATACCGCACAGGCTGGGGAAATCCAGTTGTTGGTTCGATGTACTATGTTTCACTTACTTTTGATGAATTATTAAATAAATAGCGTCTAAACAACGCTCTTATTTTTACAAACAAAAAAGGCTCCGCTCGGAGCCTTTTTTGTTTGTGTACAGTTTCCTACTTTCCAAGTTTCTAAAACTTGGAAAGTATTCTGCTCTTGTAGCATTAATTGCCCCCACCAGTGCCTTTGGTACCAGTAGCTACTATAGGTGGCGGAATGGTAAGCGCTGTGCCGTTGCCAGCTTGGTCGGCTCCGATGTCTGGTTTTGCACCTCTTGCCCCGCCGTCGTAGTCTTTTTCTACCAAAGTCCCCAGTGCTTTTCCTATACCGATGCAAGGGCTGCCCGCGGTGAGGTGGTATTGACCGTCGAGTTTAGGGTCAACGTTGATGCTGGTTGCATCTAATTTAGATTGGGTTTTCCAGTTTGCAAAACCCTCAAATTCAGTGTAGTCATCATCAGACTTATCAATTCTGAAAGTGAGCGTTCCGGGTTTGAAATAAACGTTATTGCTCAATTCGTTGGTCCCTTGGGGAATTCCCCGCAAGCGGGCAATATAGCCTTTGGCGGCGGCGGTTTGTACAAAAATATTATTAGAAATTTTAAGGTCTTTGCAATTCGGGTATTGATCGCCTTTGGGTGTGCCATAAATTTCGCCCCGGGCAATCATCAAGGCTGCGCTTGCTTCCTGCGCTACGTTGATGAGCGTATTGTTATAGACTTGAGCATTAAGTGCCGCATAGAGTCCAATCCCTTCCCATTTAGTATTGACCACAATATTGTTCCGGATAATGATGTTTATGCTTTCAAAATACGTAGGGTTAGAGATTGTATTGAACCACTCCGCATCAGTATCCAAGTAGCCCGCTACCAATCCACCCTCGCCGCAATTCATGATGAGATTTTGCTCAAAAATGCAATCTTTTGCCCCTCCTTTAGCGTACAGCGCGTTGGTGGCGATGTCGTGAAAATAGCAATTACGAACCGTCATATTGGAGCCGTTTACGTTGTCAATTCCTTCGGCATTTTGCGCCGATATATTGGCTGGCCCCACGCCAGAGCGGTAAATTTCGCAGTTAAGGACCTGAATATTCTGGCATCCTGGCGTAATTTTGATACAATCGCGGCCTGTATCGTGGATTTTGCAGTTCAAGATTTTAATATTACGTACCCCTCTCCGCTTGTCAAAAGGTACGCTTCGGTCATCGTCCCAGTTGCTTTCAAATTTAATTCCGTAGTAATACCCCCCAATAATTTCTACGTTTTCAATGGTTATATTTTCACTCTCTGGTTCTCTAAACCAGAGGCAGCTGGAAATATCTTCCACCGTCATTATCGCTTTGATAACTGCCCACTCACCCGGATAGGAATGCAGATTGATATTGGAAGTTCTGAACTTTACTTCTTCGCTCAGGTGGATACCACCACGCAGAATGATTTCCAAACCTTTGGCGGGGTCGGCAACGTCAGCGGCTTTTTGGATGGTTTTGAAAGGCTTCCCTTCACTGCCATCATTGGAGTCGCTGCCGTTGGGTGAGACATACACCTTTCCACTGAGGGTCTGCCCGCCATTATTTCCTGGGTCGCTGCAACTTGGCGGCTCCTGTGGGCAGCCGCAGGCAGTAGGGTCAGCGTCGCATTCGTCGGTTTCAACTTCCGCTTTTTTACAACCTTCAATGATCGAAAAAAGGGAAATGAGGGCAAAGAATAGTAGCTTTTTCGCATCCATATCAGATACAATCTTATTGTTTTTGGCGATTAAGGGTAACGGTTACTTTTTTATCAAAACGCGGGTCTGCACTACTCCAAAACGAAGATTTATTGGGTCGACGATAACTGAAATTCAGCGTCAAGCTCATTGAATCATCGCGCCAATTGTTAGGGTCAGAATCGTTGATGTAAAAGTTATTAATTGGCAACATTTTCGTCTCATCCGTAATAAAATCAAGGGTAAACAAATG
>JAIXUT010000031.1 GCA_027483385.1 Alphaproteobacteria bacterium | reverse complement strand
TTTCCATATTTATCTTCAGCTATGGTCCTAACGGTGTTGTCTGAAATGGTATATGAATTCTCTTTATTGTGAAGAAATCTTTTAAAACTTCCATCTTTAGGGTTAAATAGATGTAGTCCAACTTTTGTTCCGACCCAAACATTGCTTTTGCTATCCTCAAATACACAAAGAATCATCTCAGAGTTTAATGCTCTATCATCCGTTGGGTCAACTTTATAAGCGTTTATTTTGTGGGTTTTGGTATTAAAATAAAAAAGGCCACTATAGGTTCCTACCCAAATATTGCCGTTATGGTCGGCGCATAAACTCCGTATCCAACCAATTTTAGTAAAATCGTAATTGATAAAATTATTTAAACTTCTATTGTAAACGGATAGCGTAATGTTGGTACCAATCCATAGATTGCCTTCTTTATCTTCCAACATCGCCATCACAGCCCCTCTTCCTATACTTGTTGAATCATTTTCTCGATGTCGATATACCGTAAAATTATGCCCATCAAATTTATTTAAGCCATCTTCGGTCCCAAACCACATAAAGCCATATTTATCTTTTATGATGGCATTTACGGTATTTGAAGCCAGCCCATTTTTACTACTAAAATTGATGAAGTTATATTCTTTTTGCTGTCCAAAGGAATAATGGACTCCCAAAACTAGAAGAACTATATATAAAATATTTTTCATCTTGACCTCCTTCAAATACGAACTTCCATGGTTTTGGCTCTGATAAATGTACCCCTTTTATTGATTCATCCGGTGCAACCATTATCAAAAGACTAAGTAGTAACTTTTCTTACGCCCGTATATCAGTATAGAAATCCGAACAACCAAAGCGGCAAGGTTGTCCCAAACCCAGATTCAACATCATCTTTTACCAAATAAGCCTTTTGAATTCCCTCAATTTGTTTTTTGCCCTTGTGTTTGCCTCCTACTTCAAACGTATACAAACCTTCCACCAAAAAATCACTCACGGCCGATTCTTGCACCGAATGCCCATAGCCTACTTGATTCAAAAAAAAGGTCTCACGAAGGTTTCCAGTATCTGGTTTTTGAAGCGATAAAGCGTAGGCTAAATTGGTATTTTCTAAGTAAATTTTTTCGGGTTTTTGCAAAGCCACCATTCCCGTTCCGCCTCGGTATAGCAACTTTATCAATTTGGCTTGTTCCAGATAATGCAAATAATTATTGACTGAATTGCGATGAATACCGCTTTTATCGGCCAATTCTGACAAATTAGGTTTAAAAGGAACGTTTTCGGCCAAAACATAGAGGAGTTGAAGTATTTTTTTGGCGTTGCGAATATCAAAATCTTTTAGCTCAGCCATGTCATATTCCACAATCATCCGAATCAATTGCTGGATTCGGTGCCTATATCCTGCTTTGTCTTCCCTAAAAAATGGATAATAGCCTGAACTAAGATACGCTTCAAAATACTGTAATGGCTTAAATCCAGCAGGGAAAAAAGGCTTCCAATCCTGATTTTCAGAAAGGAGTAAGGGCAGCGGTAGCGCTTCAATCGTCACAATTCCCTCAAAGGCCAAGTATTCGCGATACGACAATCCTGGCAACTCATACATCAGTACCCGCCGGCTCAAATCAACTTCCTGCCGGGAAATATCTACAATGGAAGACCCAGTAAAAATAAGTTGTAAATCAGGGTATAAATCATAGAGGTTTTTGAGGTGAGTGGCCCAGTTTGGGTATTTATGTACCTCGTCCAGAAATAATATTTTTCCACCTTTTCTTCTGAATTCAGCGGCTGTTTCAACCAACGAATGGGTGGTAAAATACAAATCGTCTAGGGTAAAGTACGCCGCCTCGGTGCTGGATTTTCCTAATGATTTCATCCGCTGGAGCATTAGGGTAGTTGTGCCCGTTCCGCGTGCGCCTTTAATGCCAATTAAACGATTTTCCCAATTAATTTTCTGGTAAAGCCCCCGCCTAAAAGAATCGGTCGTAAATTTCGATAAGCGCTCTGATGTTTCTAATAAAACCTCCATTTTGCATAATTTAATATGCAAATATAATTTTATTTTGCACAATTTAATATGCAAAATAGAGTGTATTCTATCTAATAGAATTATTAACGAACACCTCTGAACTTACGATTTAGGTAAGCAATTGAAATTACTTCCCTAGTTTGGTTTGGATGAGGTTTACAATTTCCTTGCGATTTTTGGATTTGGCAAAATCTAGAGGAGATTTTCCATCGTGCGAAAGAAGACTCAAATCTGCATTGGCGGCCAACAGTAATTTAACAATTTCAACGTTATCCTGCCAAATTGCATCGTGTAGGGCGGTATAACCATTGTAAGGGCCTTGCTTATTGATGTCAATGTTGTATTCTATCAAGAGTTTAGCCGCTTCTGTTCGGCCAGCATAGGCAGCGGCGTGTAAAGCCGTGGCTTTCATACCTGGGTCAACGGCACTCACATCAGCACCAGACTCTAATAGTAATTTAACTATTTGGTTATATCCCTTATAAGCTGCAATGACCAAGGGGGCATCCTGATTTGCATCCAACTCATTGACATCCGCGCCATTTTGAATGAGTTGTTCAACGAGTGAAAAGTTATTTTTATTGATGGCATTCATTAAAGCTGTCATAACAAGTTTCTATTTGGAGTAAAGATTTTCTGAAATGTTAAAGTATGATTACACAAGGGTAATATATAAGGCGTTTAGTTATGGCTCAAATTACTAAATGTTTACAATTTGTAAAAGT
>JAIXUT010000073.1 GCA_027483385.1 Alphaproteobacteria bacterium | reverse complement strand
TCCCTTCTCCGCCAATCCCATTGTGATTCCTTCCCGAATAGCAAGCACCGCTACCTGGTTGGATGACAATACGTTACAGATCAATTTCAAGTTTGTGGACCAAGTACACGGCGACAAACTCACCGTCAAATTTGAGGGCAACAACGTGACCGTAGCTCTGCTCAGCAGCGTTTCGGAAAACAACAAAAACAGCCCCGAAAAAAGAGAAGCGATCAAAGGGACAATGGTCTGATAACCTTTCATTGACAATGATAAAATCTGCCTCAGATCCCTCCTGCGTCGGGATGACAAATTGAATAAAACAATCACTTTCAACCCATTACCTACATGAAAAAAACTCTATTCTTGCTAACCATTGTCTTGAGTTTCAGAGCAATGGCTCAACCCAACATTGAAACCGCCACTATCAGTACCATCAAAATCAAAAACCACATTCATCTGCTCCAATGGACAGGGGCGGGTAACATGATGTTGCTCTCGGGAAAAGACGGCAATATTTTGATTGACGACCAATTTGCCCCTTTGTCCGAAAAAATCAACACCGCAATCCAAGCCGTCAACAAAGGACCGATTAAGTTTTTGTTCAATACGCACTACCACGGTGACCATTCGGGAGGCAACGAAAATTTTGCCAAAATGGGCGCGACTATCTTTGCCCACGAAAATGTTCGTGCACGGATGTCGGTGGACACGACCAAAATACGGTTCAGACAAAAACCCAAAGCGGTTGCCGAAGCCGCTTGGCCCGTGATTACGTACAAAGAAGGAATGACGCTGCACCTCAACGGCGAAGATGTGATCCTTTTCCACGTAGACAATGCCCATACCGACGGCGATGTGCTATTTTACTTAGTGCAAAGCAACGTTTTACATACCGGCGATTGCTTTATGAAAGATCGGTTCCCGTTCATTGACAACAATTCTGGCGGGTCGGTAGACGGTTGGCTCAATGCGGCAGCGCGGACGCTGACCCTCATTGACGACGAAACCGTCATCATTCCAGGTCACGGCGATTTGGCGACCAAAAAGGATTATCGAACTGTACGCGATGCCGTGATGGCGCTTCGTGATGCCGTCAGAAAAGAAGTAAAAGCCAATACCTCTCTGGACGGAATCATCGCTAAAAATTTGGCAAAGGACTACGACACGACCTTCGGCAGCGGATTTATCAAAGGGGAAGCGCTGATTCGGACCATTTACATTGAGCAGGTCAACAAACAATAACAGCTTTTAAAACATATTTAAACCTCATAAATTACTAATAAATCCTTGCGCGTGAGGTATGCCCGTCCAGCGTGTTGCGCATAGGATTGAGCGTAGAAGCATTGGACAGGCTGCCCTTTTCTTTGCTTCGTTTCTTTTGGGCAAGCAAAAGAAATGAAGGGGCTCACCAAAGTAAATTTGTCGATTAAGCCAATCCGAAGCAAATCACCGAAGTGTATTTAAACATACTCTTAATTGCTAAAAATCAACCCCATGCTAAAGCTACTGCTTCCTTTATTCCTTATCAGCCATCTTGTTTTTACGCAGACCACTGAACCCATTGTTTCCAAAGTCTACAAATGGTCAGACGCGCAGGTAATCAAAAGACCGAAAGGCGAAGCACGTCCTATTTTGGAAGGGACAACGCCCCATTTTAAGTTGTTTAAAGTACACGCTACCACCGTTAATCCCAAAAGCAGAATGCGCGACAGCGAGTACACCCAAGAAAATGAGGAACTGCTCATCATAAAAGAAGGTGTTCTGACGGTGACCGTAGAAGGCAAAACCAAAGAACTGAAGCCCGGAGGCATTGCCTTGATTATGTCGGGCGATAAGCGCAGTGTGGTCAACAACACCGATACACCCGTGACATACTACGTTTTTCAGCTCAATTCGGTCGCCCCGCTTGACATTGAACGAGGCAAAACGACGGGTGGATCGCTGTTGCTCAATTGGGACGAAACCGAGTTCAAAGGCCACGACAAAGGCGGGAGAAGGAATTTTTTCGACCGCCCAACGAGCATGAGCAAGCGTTTTGAAATGCACGTAACCACCCTCACGGGCAATTGGATGAGCCACCCCGCGCACCGCCACCCGGCCGCCGAGATTTTGATGTTGGTCAACAGTCAGGAAGGCGAAGCGGATAGCCAAGCCAAGGAAACCATTGATGGCGTATGGCATGACTCGAAAGTCGGTGACATCATTTTCCTCAACTCAAACGTGCCGCACGGCCTTCAAAACACCAGCAAAGGCTCCTGCACGTATTTTGCTTTTCAGTTTGAATGAGTAAGTATCAGGCTTTTCAGTTTTTTGACACAGAATTGCACGGAGGCTCTCACTGAGGTTCACAGAGTTTTAACTACCTATTTACCTCTGTGATACTATGTGTTTAGCCGCGGCGGCGGACCGCTCAGAGAAACCGCTCGGCGGACCGTTCTGTGTCAAAAAACATTGAAGTAATTTTACTATTGTTCAATTTTGCTTTTCAACTAATCACTCCTTATGGAAAATCGCATCAATCGCCGCACCTTTATCAAAAACAGTTCGTTAGCTACGGTTGCATTGTCGAGCGGAAGTTTAAATTTGTCGGTGAAAAAGAAAAACAAATTGCCCCAATGGAAGGGCTTCAATGTTCTTGATTTCTTCTCGCCCGACCCCGCCAAAAGCCGCCCGCAAACGCCCGAAATGTATTTTAAATGGATGGAAGATTGGGGCTTTGATTTTGTCCG
>JAIXUT010000133.1 GCA_027483385.1 Alphaproteobacteria bacterium | reverse complement strand
TTTGGTCTTGATCGGCAGCTTCATCGCGGCCAACCGAAAGGCTTCCTTGGCCACGGCTTCAGTCACACCGGCCATTTCGTACAAAATTTTACCTGGCTTGATGCGGGCAACCCAGTATTCAGGCGTCCCCTTCCCCGAACCCATCCGCACTTCGGCAGGCTTGCGGCTGACGGGTACATCAGGGAAAATCCGTACCCACACACGGCCACCACGGGCAATGCTGCGGGTCATGGCGCGGCGGGCCGCTTCAATCTGACGGGCAGTCACGCGCTCGGGCTCCATGGCTTTCAGGCCATATTCCCCGAACGAGACATCCGTCCCGCCTTTGGCGTTGCCGTAAATCCGCCCCTTATGGGCCTTCCGGTATTTGGTGCGCTTGGGTTGCAGCATGGTTTAATTCCTTTTCTTTCGCCTTAATCTAAACAGGGCTGCTTAAATCGAGGTTATATTTTTCGCCGTGGTTCACCCACACCTGTACGCCAATCACCCCGTAGGTGGTTTGGGCAGTGCTGTAGCCGTAGTCGATATCGGCACGCAGCGTGTGCAGTGGCAGAGCACCCTCGATGTACCAGTCGGTGCGGGCAATTTCAGCCCCCGCGAGACGGCCTGAAAGCCGCACACGCACACCCTTGGCGCCATTGCCCATGGCGTTCTGCACAGCGCGCTTCATCGCACGGCGGTAAGCAATGCGGCGTTCCAATTGGTCGGTGATGCCGTCGGCAATCAGCTTGGCATCGATATCGGGCTTCCGAATTTCAACAATATTCAACACCACGTCCGATTTGCTTTTGGCTTGCAATTGCTTGCGCAGGGTTTCGATATCGGCCCCCTTTTTGCCAATGATGACCCCTGGACGCGCGCTGTGGATGAAAATCCGGCACTTTTTGTTGGGGCGCTCGATGGTAATTTTGCTAATTGCAGCACCTTTCAGCTTGCCGAGCAGAAAACGCCGAATGGTGGCATCTTCTTTTAGCAAGGCAGGGTAATCTTTGCCCGCAAACCACATGCTATCCCAGCCGCGGTTGATGCCGAGGCGCAGACCAATTGGATTAACTTTCTGACCCATAGTTATGCCTCCGTGGTTTCAGTGGTAACTGGTTTGGTAGCTGATTTGCTGGCCTTGGCAGGTGCGACCGCCTTGGGGGCCTCGGCCTTTTCGGCCACGACCACTGTGATGTGGCAGCGGTGTTTGATAATTGGCGCAGCACGGCCACGGGCGCGTGGGTTGAAGCGCTTCAGCACCGTGCCTTTGTCGGCATAGGCGCGGGCAACCACTAGCTTATCGAGGTTCAGGCCGTTGTTGTGCTCGGCATTCGCAATTGCCGAAAGCAATGCCTTGCGGGTTGGCGTGGCCAAACGCTTTTTGCAAAACTGCAGGGCGCTGAGGGCCTGCGTAATGGTTTTGCCGCGAATGAGCGCCAGCACCAGCTGGGCTTTTTGCGGACTGCCCTTAAGGCCGCGCGCGGTGGCGGCGGCTTCGGCAGCGCTGTTGACGTGAGGGGTTGGCAGATTCATGAAATTATCCTTTTACCCTTATTTCTTCTTCGCGGCCTTGGCTTCAACCTTCTTCTCCGGGTGACCGTTGAAGGTACGGGTTGGGGCGAATTCGCCCAGTTTGTGGCCGATCATGTTATCGGTCACCAGCACAGGAATAAACTTGTTGCCGTTGTGCACTGCCAGCGCCACGCCCACAAAGTCGGGCATGATGGTGCTGCGGCGACTCCAGGTTTTAATCACTTCCTTTTTACCGCTGCCTTGCACCTTGGCAATTTTCTTTACCAGGTGGCCATCCACGAAGGGGCCTTTTTTGACTGAACGCGCCATTATATTTCTCTCCTACTATCGGGTGGCGTTGCGGCGACGGATGATCATCCGGCTGCTTGGTTTGCGGGTGTTACGGGTCTTTTTACCCTTGGTGGATTTACCCCAAGGCGTGACGGGGTGACGGCCACCCGAAGTTTTACCTTCCCCACCACCGTGCGGGTGGTCAACGGGGTTCATGGCAACCCCACGAACGACGCTACGGTTCCCGAGCCAGCGGTTACGGCCCGCTTTCCCGATTTGGCGGTTCATGTGGTCGGGGTTCGACACCGAACCAATGGTGGCCATGCAGGCTTCATGCACGCGGCGCAGTTCGCCGCTGGGCATTTTCAGCTGAATGGTTGCGCCATCCTTACCGGCAACCTGCACGCTGCTGCCAGCACTGCGGGCCATTTTGCCACCAGCACCCGGCTTCACTTCGACGTTGTGCACGATGGTACCCACGGGAATATTCTTCAGTGGCAAGGCATTGCCTGGCTGAATTTCAGCTTGGGCGCCTGCCATCACGGTGTCGCCCGCTTTCAGCTTTTGCGGTGCCAGAATGTAGCTCTTTTCGCCGTCTTTGTAGCTAATCAAGGCAATGAAGGCGCTGCGGTTGGGGTCGTATTCCAGATGCTCGACCTGCGCGGGTACGCCCAGCTTGGCGCGACGGAAATCAATCAGGCGGTAGCGGCGCTTGTGGCCGCCACCGCGTTGCCACACGGTGGTCACGCCTTGGTTGTTACGGCCACCGCTGCTGGTGAGGGGCACAGTCAGGCTGCGCTCGGGCTTGCCCTTGTGCAGTTCGCTGCGGTCAACCGCAATCAGCTGACGCCGACCGGGGCTGGTGGGGTTAAAAGTTTTTAATGCCATGGCTGTTGTTCCCCTATTTCACGCCAGCCATCAGGTCGGCAACTTGGCCTTCCTTCAGCTGAACAAAGGCTTTTTTCATGTCTTGCGTCGCCCCAAACCGGCCGCCCTTTTTCTTGCCCTTAGCAATCAGGGTATTCACGCGGGTTACTTCCACGCCATACAGCGCTTGCACGGCGGCCTTGATTTGCGGCTTGGTTGCGGTCTTCACCACTTCAAAGCTCAGCCAGTTGCCACTTTCGGCAATTTTGGTGGTTTTTTCAGTCACCAGCGGGCGCTTGATGAGCTGGTAGAATTGTTCGTTCAGGGTTGCCATGGGTTAGGCCTCCTTTTTCGTCTTGGTGGCAAGCTTTTTCGCGGCTGCGGGTTTTTCAGCCGCTGCTGCTTTGGGCTCGGCCTTCGTGGCTGAAGGCTTGGCAACCGGCTTGGCCGCTGATTTCACAGATTTGCTTTCTGCCTTTTCGGTCAGCAGGCGGGCGGTCAGCAATTCCACGGCGTGCTTGGTCAGTACCAGCTTTTCGCGGCGTAAAATATCCATCACGTTGGCGCCGCTGGTCGGGATAACCTTGATAAACGGCAGGTTACGGCTGGCGCGGTCGAAGTTGGCTTCCATCGCGTCCACAATAAAGGTGGCATTGCTGGCGCCGAGTTTGGCCAAGCTAGCAGCCAAGTCTTTGGTCTTGTGGCTGGCCATGCTGGCTTCATCGATGATGATCAGGTTTTGGCTTAAGGCCTTGCTGCTGAGTGCCGATTTCAGTGCCAACGCCCGTACTTGCTTGGGCAGGCTGCTGGTGAAATCGCGGCCACGGGGGCCAAACACCACGCCACCACCCACAAACAGGCTGGGGCTTTTGGCACCGTGGCGGGCGCCACCAGTTTTTTTCTGGCCGTAAACTTTTTTCTTGGTGCGGTTAATTTCGCCACGCGTTTGGGTAAAGGCCAGGCCTGCACGCTTGCTGTCGCGTTGCCAGTTGACGGTGCGCGACATTAAGTCGGTGCGCACTTCCACACCAAACACCCCTGCGTTAAGCTCCATCGTGCCGGCTTTTTTGCCGCCCAAGGTAAGGATTTCAAAATTCATCACGGGCACTCCTTACTTCACAGTTTTCGGCGTTTTGAACTTGGCGGCGTCACGCACCATCACAAAGCCGCCTTCGGCACCAGGCACGCTGCCCTTTACCAAAATCAGCCCTTCAGCGGCATCCACACGCACCACCACCAAGTTGTGGGTGGTCACGGTTTCATCGCCGTAGTGGCCAGGCATTTTCTTGCCTTTAAAAACTTTACCTGGGTCTTGACGTTGACCAGTCGAACCCGCGCTACGGTGGCGAATGCTCACCCCGTGGGTGGCGCGCAGACCCGCAAAGTTCCAGCGGAACATGGCGCCGGTAAACCCGCGCCCTTTGGTCACGCCTTGCACGTCTACCTTTTGGCCAGCGGTAAAGTGGTCGGCCAGCAGCACGGTGCCCGCAGGCAACATGTTAGCTTCCTCAACCCGAAATTCCACCAGCTTGGCCACAGGCTTGGCGTCCAGCTTTTTAAACATCCCTTGCAGGGGCTTGGTCAGGCGGCTTTCCTTTTTGGCAAAGGCACCCACTTGCAAAGCGTTATAGCCGTTCTTGGCAGTGGTTTTTTGGGCTACCACTGATGCATCCTGCACTTGCAGCACAGTTACGGGCACGTGGCGACCGGCGGTATCGAATACGCGGGTCATCCCAACTTTTTTGGTAATCAGGCCGGTACGTGTTTGGTTTGGCATAATAAATTCCTCCCAGTTCCCTTACAGCTTGATCTGCACGTCAACCCCGGCGGCGAGGTCGAGCTTCATCAGTGCATCAATGGTTTGTGGGGTGGGCTCAACGATTTCCAGCACGCGCTTGTGGGTGCGGAGCTCGAAGTGTTCGCGGCTTTTTTTATCGATGTGCGGGCTACGCAGTACGCAAAAACGCTCGATTTTGGTCGGCATCGGGATTGGGCCATTCACTTTGGCGCCGGTACGCTTGGCGGTATCGACGATTTCGATAGTGGATTTGTCCAGAATGCGGTGATCGTAGCTCTTCAGCCGAATCCGGATGTTCGAGGTCTCGGCAACGACTTTGGCAGCCATTTTGGCAGGGGCTGTTTTGGCAGAGGCAGCCTTTACAGGGGCCTTCGTGCTGGCAATTTTTACGGCGGGGGTGGCCATGGGCACAACTCCTTTTTGCACGTTCTGGCTCGCCAAAGCCTGAAGAGGTGCGGTTAACGGCAACCTTTATTCCAAAACAAAAACCACCCTGCGGTTGCCTGTGCAGGGAGGTTTGGGGCCCAATCGTTGGCGTTTCTGGGCCTCAATCCAATCTTTGGGCGGTTTAAAGCTACTTGCGCGACTCTACAAACCCAAAACTTTTGCCCGAAAATATGCGGGCTTGAGGGGCATATAGGCCCAAGCCCTGGGGCTGTCAAGCAGTAATGCAACGAAATTATGGCAACTTGGCCACTAGGGCGTGTCGAAGGAGACTGTCGGCCCTAAAATATGCGCGCCAGTATCCACCATCAGCACTTCACCCGTGGTGCCGCTGCCCATGCTTGAAAGCAGAAAAAGGGCGGCACCCGCCACATCGGCTTGGGTGGTGAGGCGCCGCAGCGGGGCGGTGGCTTCGTGGTGCTTCAGCATCCCGCCAAAGCCGCCAATGCCCCGTGCCGCCAGGGTGTTGATGGGCCCCGCTGAAATAGCATTGACCCGCACCCCTTGCGGGCCCAGTTCGGCGGCCAAATACCGTGTCGCACTTTCAAGTGCCGCCTTGGCCACGCCCATAATGTTGTAGTTCGGCACCACCTTGGTGCTGCCTTCATAGGTAAGAGTAAGTAAGCTGGCGTTGGGGTTTAGTGCCCCTTCTAAGGCCTTGGCCAAGGCAATGAAGCTGAAGCAGCTGACTTCCATGGCCGTCCGGAAACCTTCTCGCGAGGTGCTGGTAATCCCAGCCCTCAGTTCTTCCTTGTTGGCAAAGGCCACGGCGTGCACCACAAAATCCAGCTTATTTTCGGGCTGGCCAAAATACCGGCCAAGTTCGGCCAAATGGGTATCGTGCGTCACGTCGCATTCCAGCACGTTGGCGCCTAACTGGGCCGCCATGGGCAGCACGCGGCGCTGCATGGCCTCGTTGGGGTAGGTTAAACTAAGTGTTGCGCCTGCGGCATGGGCAGCCTGGGCGATACCCCAGGCCAGGCTCCATTCGTTGGCGACGCCTAATATCAGGCCTTTTTTACCAGTCAACAGTTGCGGAATGTTTTGCATGGCGGCACTCTAGCGGCATCCTAACTTCGATGAAAGCCCCTTTGTGATGCCTTTTTCTCCCCAGTTCTTTGGCCAGCCCAAGCGCTCCTTGGCAAAACTTAGCGAAGCCGAGGTACTGGCCTTAGCAATTGGGGCGGAAGAAGAAGATGGCCGCATTTACCGTGAAATTGCCCACCGCTTGGCGCCGCATTTTGCCGCCACTGCCGAAGTTTTTGCCACAATGGCCGAGGAAGAAGAAGGCCACCGCCGCGCGTTGCTTACTTTATATAGGCTGAAGTTTGGGGAACACATCCCGCTGGTGCGGCGTGAGGACGTGGCGGGCTTTACCCGCCCTGCCGCCCTGTGGTTAGCGCCCGAACTGAACCCCGAAGCCTTATGGGGCCTTGCCCAAACCATGGAAATTCAGGCCGCCAATTTTTACGCGCTGGCTGCCAGCCGTAGCCAAGATGTGGCCGTGCGCAAGCTGCTGGGCGACTTGGCCGCCGCCGAACGCGGCCACGAAACCCGCGCCATTGCGTTGCAGCAGCACCTGCTAACCTCCACCACCAAGCAGGCCGAAGCAGCCGAAGCCAAACAGCAGATCGTGTTGCAGGTGGTGCAGCCGGGGCTGGCGGGGTTAATTGACGGCAGTGTTTCCACCTTAGCACCGCTGTTTGCCGCCGCCATGGCCACGCAAAGCAGCCACGAAACCCTGCTGGTGGGCCTCGCCGCCAGCGTGGGCGCGGGGATTTCCATGGGCCTGACTGAAGGCATGAGCGATGACGGTAAAATTTCGGGCCGCGGTAGCCCGTGGTTGCGCGGCAGCGTCTGCGGCTTGGCCACCACGGTGGGCGGCCTGGGGCACACCCTGCCCTATTTAATCACTGATATCACCACCGCCACCGTGCTGGCGCTGGTAGTGGTGGTACTGGAACTGGCCGCGATTGCCTACATTCGGTGGCATTACATGAAGAGCCCCCTTCTCCCCACCCTGCTGCAAGTGGTGCTGGGCGGCACGCTGGTGGTGGCAGTGGGGCTGCTGCTGGGCGGCAGCTAGGCGTGGAGTGCGCGGCCCTGTGATGCCAGCGCCGCTTCATCGTGCCAAAGGCACGTAATTAAAATGACTGAAGGAAGCGGCTACGCATGCAAAGCGCGGCCCTGACTCGCCAATGCCGCTTCCTTCACGGCTTCACTTAAGGTGGGGTGCGCGTGCACGCAGCGGGCCAGGTCTTCGGCGCTGGCTTTAAATTCAATCAAGCAGGCGGCTTCGCCAATCATTTCCGAGGCATTGTGGCCGATGATGTGGACGCCCAGCAGCTCATCGGTGGCGGGGTGGGCGATGACTTTGACAAAGCCCTCGGTGGCATCCACCGCAATGGCCCGCCCGTTGGCGGCAAACTTGAACTTGCCGACTTTCACAGGGCCATACTTCGCGTTTGCCTCGGCTTCCGTTAGCCCTACGCCTGCCAGTTCGGGGTGCGTGTACACCACCCAAGGAATGGCGTTGTAGTTCACGTGCCCGCGCTGGCCAGCCAGCATTTCCGCCAATGCCACACCTTCTTCTTCGCCCTTATGGGCCAGCATAGGGCCCGCAATGCAGTCGCCAATCGCGTACACGTTCGGCAGATTGGTTTGGTAATGGGCGTCGGTCTCTATCACGCCGCGCTCGGTCAGCTTCACGCCTGCTTCGGCCAGCCCCATGCCCGCGGTGGCGGCTTTGCGGCCCACGGCCACCAGCACGTTATCGGCAGCCAGCGTTTGGCCCTCACCCCTGCTGTTGGTGAAGGAAATTTTCACTCCTGCTTGGGTGGCTTCGACCGCGCTCACTTTGGCGCCTAACTGAAACTCCATGCCCTGCTTGGTAAAGAGCTTCTGGGCTTCCTTGCCCAAGTCTTCGTCCATGATGGCCACGGGGCGGTCGGCCACATCCAGCACGGTTACCTTGGCGCCCAATCGCGCCCAAATACTGCCCATTTCCAGGCCAATTACGCCCGCGCCAATCACGGCCAGATGCTTAGGGACTGCGGGCAGGCTTAAGCAGTCGGTGCTATCCAGAATGGTGGTGTGATCGAATTTGGCAAACGGCAGTTCAATCGGGGTGCTGCCCGCAGCAATTACAATGTGCGTGGCTTCAACCACTTCCCGGCCGTTGGCGTTTTCAACTTCAACCTTGCCTGCCGCCAGCAGCTTGCCCCAGCCGGTTTTGACGGTAATCTTGTTCTTTTTCATCAGCATCCCGATGCCGCCTGTCAGCTGCTTCACCACGCCATCCTTGCGGCCAAGCATGGCGGGGAGATCCAGCTCTGCGCCCTGTACCTTAATACCGTGGGCGCCCAGGCCATGCTTGGCCATATGGTAATGGTGGCTGCTTTCCAGCAGCGCTTTGCTGGGGATGCAGCCCACATTCAGGCAGGTGCCGCCCAGTTCGGGGCGTTTATCGATCAGCACCACGTTAAACCCCAGCTGGGCGGCGCGGATGGCGCAGACGTAACCTGCGGGGCCTGCGCCCAGAATCGCGAGATCGTACATGCTACAGAAGCCCCGTGGTGATGGCGAACACCAGCCCCGTGGCGGCGCCCAGGCTCAGCCACGTCAGCATCATGCCCGGAATTCGCACGTTCAAATGTTTATATTTTGGTTCAACAATCAGCAGGCTGGCCGCGTGCAAAACACGGCCCAGCATCATGGTGGCGCCCAGCAGCTGCAAGGGAAGTTGAGCGGCCCCCTGCACTTCCGCCAAAATCAAAAAAAAAAAAAAAATTGGCAAATATTCCACCGCGTTGGCCTGGGCCCGAATGGCGCGCAGCAGTTTGGGGCTTTTGCCTTCGCCAAGGTCAACTTTTTCCTGCACACGGGTGATCATGGTCAGCACGGAAAGGGCCAGAATCCAGGCAGCTGCAGCACAGATGAAGATAGATGAGACGGGTAAATGCATATGTTTATACTCCTAAAATTAAACGGCTTGGTTCCTCAAGGCAATCCTTCACCTTCACCAAAAAGCTGACGGCTTCGCGGCCATCGACAATGCGGTGGTCGTAGGTGAGCGCCACGTACATCATGGGGCGGATAACAATTTTCTTCTCGCCATTTTCTTCAATCACGACGGCGCGGTCTTTAATGCCGTGCATGCCCAAAATCCCCACCTGCGGGTAGTTCAAAATCGGCATGGAAAGCATGCTGCCAAACACGCCACCGTTGGTGATGCTAAAGGTGGCGCCGACCAGTTCATCGGGCTTCAGGCCCCCTTCGCGCGCGCGTTTGCCAAAGTCGGCAATACCCTTTTCAATCCCTGCAATGTCGTGCTTGTCGGCGCCACGCAGCACGGGCACCACGAGGCCCTTATCAGAGCTCACAGCCACGCCGATATCGTAATGCTTTTTGTAAATAATATCTTCGCCGTCAATTTCGGCGTTGAGGGCAGGCCAATCTTGCAGCGCCGCCACCACGGCCTTGGTAAAGAAGCCCATGTAGCCCAGCTTGGCGCCGTGCTTTTTTTCAAATCCGACTTTAAATTGTTCGCGCAGGGCATTGATGCGGCTGAGGTCGACTTCATTGTAAGTCGTCAACATCGCCGCCGTATTTTGCGCCTGCTTCAGGCGGCTGGCGATGGTTTTACGAATGCGGGACATCGGCACGCGCTCGGCGCTCGAGATGTTCGATGTTCGATGTTCGATGTTTGTCGAGGGCTGTGGGGCTGAGGCGGTGGCGACAGGGGCTGCTAGCGCGGCCAAATCAGCTTTGGTGATGCGGCCATCCTTGCCGCTGCCGCTGGTGGGCGCAGCCCCTTGTTCGGCGGCCATTTTTTGCACGGCGGGGCCCGATTTTTCGAGGTTACTTGAAGCTGTGGGCGTCGCAGCAGTCGCAACTTTGGTTGGTTGGGCGGCGGCGCCTTCGTGCAGTTCGGCCAATATTTGGCCAACTTTTACGGTCGCGCCCTTGGCGGCCAGAATCTTGCCCATCACGCCAGCCGCAGGCGCCATCACTTCCAGGTTCACCTTGTCGGTTTCCAGTTCGGCCACCAGCTGGTCGGCGGCCACGGTGTCGCCTTCGGCCACCAGCCATCTGGCCACGGTGGCTTCGGCGATGCTTTCGCCCATGGCGGGGGCTTTGATGGGGGTGGGCATGAGAACGACTTTCTATTTATTCGTTAGTCAACATAAAGGCGGGGTTGATAGTTATTGGCAATGATGCGGCAATCCACTTCATGCAAGGCTGCAGGTAAATTTTTCGGCGAAAACCAGGCTAGATTACTGTGTTTGAGGGGTTCCATATTATTTGGCTCGCCTTGCCACGTGCGTGCGATAAAAATAAATTGCATGGCGCGCGTGGTAACCCTTGCATCAAGTGGTGGTCGTTCGCACACTCCGGCAAATTCCAAATTTTCTGGAGTAAGCTCGACACCCACCTCTTCACGCATTTCACGAATAGCTGCCGCATGAAGGTTTTGGTCTGTAATTTCCATACGTCCACCTGGAAGCGCATAAAAATTACGGCCAGTGTCTGTACCTGTTCTCTCAAACAGTAATATTTCTCCCTGCGAGTTGACCAAACAAACGTTAACAATGGTGCGGTGGGTATGGCTGTCGCTCATAATCACGCCGCCGCCCGTTTGCCTTCGCCAAACACCTGCGCCAGTACTTCGGCCTGTTCGGCATTATGGCGGCTGGTGGTGCCCACGGCGGGGCTGGCAGAGGCTGGCCGCCCTGCATAGTGCAGGTAGCCCCAGTCGGCGTTCCAGTATTCCCGTACATGGGCCCAGGCGCCCATGTTGCGGGGTTCTTCCTGCACCCATAGCACTTCCTTGGATTTGAACGCGGCAAGGGCCTTGGCGATGGCTTCGGCGGGCCAAGGGTAGAACTGTTCCAACCTTATTAATGCCACATCCATCCGTTTGTCGGCATCGCGTTTGGCGAGCAGGTGTAATAAACCTTGCCGCTGCAGAGCACGACTTTCTTGGCCTGTTTTACTTCGGTTTCAGGCAGTACGGGCTGCCAGGTGCCACGCAGCAAGTCCGACAGTGGGCTCACCGCCGCTGGGTTGCGCAGCAACGACTTCGGCGTGAGGTAAATCAGCGGCTTCAGTTCAGCCTGCTTGGCCTGGTGGCGCAGCAAATGGAACACCTGCGCAGGCGTACTGGGCATGCACACCCGTAAATTGTTTTCCGCGCACAGCTGTAAAAAGCGTTCCAGCCGCGCGCTGCTGTGCTCGGGCCCCTGCCCTTCGTAGCCGTGCGGCAGCAGCAGGGCCAAGTTGCTGCGTTGGCCCCATTTGGCTTCAGCGCTGGCAATGAACTGGTCGATCACCACCTGCGCGCCGTTGGCGAAGTCGCCAAACTGGGCTTCCCAGATGGTCAGGCCTTGGGTTTGTTGCAGGCTGTAGCCGTATTCGTAGCCCAGCACCGCGTTTTCACTTAAGGCCGAGTTATTGACCAAAAAGTGCGTGCCCTTACTGGCCAGAGCTTGCAGCACGCTCCATTTGCTGTTGGTGTCGCTGCAAGTTAAAACACATTGGCGGTGGCTGAAGGTGCCGCGTTGGACATCCTGGCCGGTCATCCGCAACCCATAGCCCTCTTGTACCAAGGTGCCGTAGGCGGCCACTTCGGCGGCGCCCCAGTTGAGGGGCTTTTCCCCGCGCAGCATGGCCACGCGCTCATCGATGACCTTTTTCACCTTTTCATTATACACAAAGCCTGTGGGCGGCTTGCCCCACACATCTGCCACACGGGCCACAGTGCCAGCTTCCGCAGAAGTTTCGGGGGAGTTTGGCTTGGCGGCTTCTTTTCCCACTTTCGGGGTGTAGCCAGCTTGCGCTTCCTTCAGGGCTTCCTCGAGCTCCTTCAGGTAGGCTGCTTCAAGCTGTTCCAGTGCCGCAGCGCTGGCCCCGCCTGCCAACGCCCTGGGCTTGTAAACCTCGGCGGGGGTGGGGTGCGGGCGCACCTGTTCGTACAGTTTGGGTTGGGTGAAGCTGGGGTCGTCGCCCTCGTTGTGGCCCCAGCGGCGGTAGCCAACCAAATCCAGCACGGCATCTTTGCCAAATTGCTGACGGTATTCATAAGCACAGCGCAGCGCCCGCCAGCAGGCTTCCAGGTCATCGGCATTGCAATGGAAAATTGGCACGCCGAGGCTTTTGAACACATCAGTGCAGTAGGGCTGGGAGGCTTCGGTAAACTTGCCCGTGCCCAGGGCGTCGGTTGGGTCGGCGGTAAAGCCCACCTGGTTATTCAGCACCAAATGGAGGGTGCCGCCCACGGTGTAGGGGCTCAGGTTCATCAGGTTGTTGCACTCGGCCACGGTGCCTTGGCCTGCAACCGCGCTATCGCCATGAATTAAAACGGGCAAGGCCGCCTCACCCGCTTCAATCCGCGCCCGCGCCACGCCCAGCACGCTGGGGTTCACGGCTTCGAGGTGGCTGGGGTTAAACAGCAGCTGCAGGGTAATCTTGCTGCTGCCGTAGTGGGCAAGATAGGTTTTACCAAGATGGTACTTCACGTCGCCACTCGAAGGCATGCCCGCCACGGGTTTCAGGGTATCGGCAAAGCCGGCAAACATTTCGGGCAATGGCTTGTGCATGATATTACACAGCACATTCAGGCGCCCGCGGTGCGCCATGCCCAACACCATCGCCGCCTTTGCCTGAGACGCATGCCAGGTGGCCAGTTGGTGCAGCAATGGCACCACGCCATCGTTGCCTTCCACGCTGAAGCGCTTCACGCCGACAAATTTTTTGTGCAGGAATTGCTCGAACGCACCCGCCTGAAACAGCCCCGCATACAAGGCTTCGTGCTCGGCGGCGCTGGGTGCGGCAGAATTACTTAAATAATTGGCTTCCCACCATTGTTGTACAAATTGGCGCTCGGCGGGGTCGGCAATCGCGGCCAGTTCCAGCCCCACGCTACCGCCGTACAGGGCTTGCCACTTGGCTTTATCCGCGCCTTCAAGCTCGGGCAGGGTGCGCGTGTTAGGGCGTAGCGGGTTGGTGTGCGCCACCAAATGCCCACGACTGCGCCATTGTTCGGCCAGATCATCGGTTACACCCACACTGGCCACGCCACCCCCTGCTCCTTCCCAGCCCAGGAAATAGGCCTGCCATTCAGGCCCAACGCTGGCAGGGTTGGCCTTAAACTTGCTGTAATACTCTTCTACTAAGGGCAGAGAGCTAGCATCGAACACGGGGGCGTTCGTGAGGGACATATTATTCATTCTTTCTTGCACGCCGCAACCTTTTACGCCTGCCTAAGGGCTTGGGCAAGGGCGTACCTTAAAGGTTTGCCAAAACTTCGGCCAGTGCCGCAGGGTCGGCTGGGGCATCAAGTTTAATATCTGACTTAAAACTATTGTTTAACCAGGTATATTGCCGTTTGGCGTATTGGCGATCGGCCTCTAGGGCTTTTTGGGTTACCTGGGCCCACGCAGGATTGCCAGTGCGAACATGGGCCAACCATAGCGGAATGGCCAACCCGCCAAGGCCGGCTTCGGCCCCCGTATAGCCTTTGGCGGCCAAGGCCTGAATTTCGGCCAACAATCCCCGTTTGGGGTTTTCAACCTCCCAGCGCTGGCGCAGGGCCTCGTGCACGAAGGCGCGCGGTGGATTAAGCCCCACTTTCAGCCAGCGCCAGCCTTGGGTTGGAGATTTTTCGGTATTTTGCCAGCTACTTAAGGGTTTGCCCGTTTGCCGCAGCACCACCAGCGCCCGCACCACCCGCTGGGTATCGTTGGGGTGCAGGCGGGCAGCGCTGATTGGATCATTTTTAATTAATATTTCATAACGTTGCGCGGCATCAAGAGCCAATACTTCAGTTTCAACGAGAGGGTCGGAAGCCGGAATCTGGCTTAGTCCTTCCAGCAGGGCACGCAAATAAAAGCCCGTACCGCCCACCACAATTGGGCTTTGGCCATTTTTTAAGGCTATTTCAATGGTTTCGCGGGCTTTTTGGGCGTACGCGGCAGCTGAAAAACGCTGGGTGGGGGCCAAGAATTCGTACAGCGCATGGGGGGCGGCGGCGTAGTCGGCGGCGCTCGGGCAGGCATTCAGGATGGGGAAGCCTTGGTATATCTGGCGGCTATCGGCATTAATAATCAAAGGTTTGGGTAGTTTTTCGGCCAACCGAAGGGCCAACGCGCTCTTGCCACTGGCGGTGGGGCCAAACAGCACGGGTATCACAGGCAATGCGGCAGGACGGGCGTTTGGCATAATCTGGAATAATCTTTTTATGACAATTTTGCCATACCCCCTTGCGGAATTGTACGCAGAGACTTATGTATGCACCATTAACCGAACAGGGATTTGCGCCATGCAACAGACCATTGCCGACCACATTAAAGCCCAAGTAGCTGATAATAATGTTGTTTCGAAAGAACTCGGCCAAGTTGCCGATGCCACGGTGGTGCTGGGTGGGCGGATTGCCAACAGCCCAATGAGCGATATTGAGCCTGCGGCTGGCCCCGGCGAAACGTGCGTGCGTGATACCCTGCGCATCCCTGCCCCCAAAGCAGGTGCCGAAATGGCCTACCTGGTGAACCCGAGCACCCGTGTGCAGCTGCAAGGTGTGGTGCTGGCCGACAGCACTCGCACCGAAGAAGGCGGCAACCTGATTATTGAAACCCCCAACGGCGGCAAAATTATTCTGCTGGATTACATTAACAGTGCAGGCGTGGAAGAGTGCGAAGCCAGCCTGGTGGGCAGCGCCAAGGTAGCCAAAGCACTGGTGCCGCAAAAGCTGGCGACCGATTTTAACGGTATTGAGCCTGCCGCTGGCCCTCAAACCCTCAGCCCCACCCCGCTGGGCAACAGCGGCGGCGGCTTTGCCGTTCCGACCCTGTTGGCTGGGATTGGCACGGGTGTTGGGATTTTCAGCCGCGTGGGCGACCCTTTCGCCGTTGACCGTGGCGGCGATGGTATTCCGCCCAAAACCGACTTCTTTGAGCCCCAAGGCCCCAACACCCCACCGGTGGTACCACCTGTTAAAAAGCCCGTCGATGCCGTGGATGATCACGCGCAGCTGAAAAACTGCCACACCTGCGACCCCAAAGCTGGCAATACCGTGACCATCAACGTGCTCGGCAACGATACCGACGCCGATGGTTCGGTTCGCCCCTTGCCTGCTGAAATTACCGGTTTTACCAACCCGACCAACGGAACTGTGACCCGTAACGCCGATGGTACCTTCACCTATACCCCACGGGAAGGTTTTGAAGGTAACGATACCTTCACCTACACTGTGCGTAACCAAGATGGCCAAAGCGACACCGCGACCGTAACCATTAAAGTTCTGCCTTGTGATGACAAGCCCGAACCCAAGCCCGTGGATGCTGTGGATGACACCGCCACCACCCGTGAGTGCATCAGCCACCCGGGCAAGCCTGTCACTATCAACGTACTTGCCAACGATACCGATGCCGATGGGTCGGTGCGCCCGCTGGCAGCCGAGATCATCAGCAACACCGCGGCCAGCAACGG
>JAIXUT010000088.1 GCA_027483385.1 Alphaproteobacteria bacterium | reverse complement strand
ATTTAATTTCCCAGTTTCAATTATATCCGTTGGAATTTTTTTAAACTCATGTCCAAGTTTTATTACAAAATGTGTCGGTATGACTTCATCTACCTTTAAATCGTCCTCTTTTTGTTTCTTTTCTACATAAAAAACAATGGAATAATATCTTAACTCCTTTCCTTTGCGTTTTTTGTTCCCAAGATGCACTCCGATACAATTTGGAAATTGTTTTAACCAAATAGGTGCTTGGGTATTGACATAGTCACTCAGCGCCGTTAATTTTTTGCTTGTCGAATAAATTATCTTTTTCATGATGTTGTCTATTGGGCCTAAGTTTAGTTGTTATCTCCTCCTATCGTCTTCACCTTTAGCGCACTCCTGATATTCATCATCTTCTGGAGCATATCAAACCAAAATGGTGCACCTGCGCTTACGGCTCCAATACTGATGATGAGTCCTGCCAATTTTTTTAGCCAATATGAGCATTCTTTACCCTTCGGTGTCTGTTCCATTTCCCAACCCAAGGGTAGGCTTGTGCCTTGGGCAAGTTGCGTACGAATGTGCATAGTGAGCGAGTCCAATTGCTGCTTAGCACGAATGATTTGGAATGAATCCCCCTTGGATAGTTGTTTTTTGAGGGAGTCAAGTACAAGTGAATTGCTGGAAGTTTGCTGAATAATAGCATCAGCCGCCTTCACATAAGCCGCGCGAGCTTCGGGGTTTTGCCACAGATACTGAGAAATTTTCAGCGTATCTACGTTGAGTATGGCGCAGAAAACTATTGCTGAAAAAAAAGTCCATAACTGCACCCTGCGCTTGTACCAGTCGGAGGTACGTTCCATAGATTCATCAAACCACTGGTCAATGGCTTTTTGGAAGGCAGCCATACGGTCGGCGGTTTCTTTAGTGTTGCGCTTTACCTCACTGATAAGGGTTTGTAGTTGCTCTTTGAGGTCACTTTGAGGGAGTTTATTGATCGCATCTTCTATTTCTTCAAATGTGCCATCGACGTTAATAGGAGTGCCTTGTACTACATTTTTTAGAATATTGAGCAGTGTCTCCCTGAAAGTACGGTTAGATATATAAGTTGGTTTGTCTTGGCGTGTAAAAAGACCATAATTGGTATCACGCTCTAAACTTTTAACCAATGGGTGATTGAAAAACGCATCTCCAAGCGATTTACCATCATTCGTTGACAACATCTTGACAATTCCTTTGCGAAGTTGTGCAGCGCGTACGTGAAGTGTGGCATCTATCCACTCATTGATAACTGTACAGGCCAAGCCTAGTACCAAATAGATAACAATAAGTCCGATGAGTACATCGAGTGAGGCGAGAATATTCATAAGAAGTTGAGGATTTAGTAGTAAAATATAAGATAAAACCTCGGTATCCTGAAATGCAATTTTTATAACGGTCACAGGTTTTATCCCCCCACAAATTTCTAAACACATTCTCTCGTATCCTATGGGGAATTTTCCCTATTTGATACCGTATTTTTCCCGTAGAAAAAGCCATAGTTAACCCTTTACTTTGTGATATTGAAATACAAAGCAATCCAAATAGTATGCGACTCTTTCTTGTTCTAATAATATGCTTTTTTGTAAGCTTTTGGTCACACTGCCAAAAAAATATATATGCTAACACAGTAGATAAAATAGATTTAATTCCATCTCCTACCAAGAAATTTGTATTAAGCCGAAACTACCCCAAAGGCATAATAATGGGAGAAAAATTTGATTGGGATATAGAAAAAGGGGAGTTCGTCCAAAAACCGAACAATGGTATATTAGGAAAAGCATTAGCCGAGAAAGTTTTGAAATCTTTTTTGACCAACGAAAACATCAAAAATGAATTTCGATTTGGAGAAGAGTCTGATCCTTTGTGGTTTCATGCCCCTGCAATGGCATTAGATCCACAAAATGGTAGGGAGTTTATACACGGGTTGACAAGAGAGCGTAGTTCGGAAAAAAAGGAATTGCACCCAAATCAAAAGTATAAGGTACAAAACTGGGCAATTGGTTTTTATAACAGCAGGGGAGGGTATGAAATTGGTCGCGTATGGAAAAATCAGAATGTTCCTCTCAATAATGCAAATTTCCCGCCCAATACAGTTTCGGTTAGATTATTGTTTACAAACGTAACAACTTCGGCTGTTCCTTATTTGAAAAACGCCCCTAGGTGGGATGCGCATATTCATAAAAGCGTGAATAAGTACAATGAAAGAAAAAAAAATAGTTTGAGGCTGATACAAGTCGATTTAGCATTAAAGTACGATGCCAAACATTGGCTGTTCAGTACCTTTGTTTATCATGATTCTATTGATGCCCAAAATCCTTGGCATAGACTGATTTGCGCAGGAGTGGCCACGAATGCAGGTTTCAATTGGATTAATCCAGATTATACAACACTGTTCAAAAAAGAGTTCAATGACGGTAAAGGTATGCATTTGGGAAGTGGAGGACAATTGAATGGTCCCGTGGACAATCCCTGCTCTTCCTGTATCGGATGTCATAGCAAAGCGGGCTATCCAAATGACAAAGGCAATTTGGATTATTCATTGCAATTAGAATACGGGATGGAAGCGTTCAAAGACAGTAAAGTCAAAAAAGAAAAAATTCCTAAATGTGAACACTCCTTTGCTTACAATAACACAGAAACTTGGACTATCTGGACGCTCATTGCTCTCAGCAGTTGTTTCTCGTGTATACTCGTCGGCCTTAAAATCCATCGAAAATAGATATACAAACCCTTTAAATTTTTAAACTATGACAACTTACATCTCCATTACCAAACAGATAGCTAAAAAGTATCGTCGAAACTATCGAAAAGCCACTGAAAATACCATCGGAAATAAATTTGGTCAAAAAGTAAAAGACCATCACAGCACAAAAAAATCAAGAGGCAATAAATCTTTCCGTACTTTTTCAATGTCTTTTAACCCCGCACTCGCTGATGTACATGGGCAAGCAGGATTAGCTATGATTATCACCGATTTGGCTATCAGCCCATTACCTCCCTTTACGGGCAATCGTAATCGCTATCGAATCATGCCCGGTCTCAAAGACGATGGCTCACGGGTAGATATTTTGGCGCTTTCTTGGTTTAAAGGTAGCTTTGACGACGATGATGATGAGTATTACGAAATCAGCCCAAATGCCAATGTGCAGTACGATGCAATATTGACAAGTGCAGAAGCCTGGGATGATGGAAGTGACCCAAATGGATACTCTTGGCACTGCGACCCTCATTGTCCTTAAAATACAACTTTTATCATGTGGCAAAATGTCGTTTCAGCTCTTCTTTATGTGTGCGTAATAGTGGGATTGATTTGTTATAAGCAAATGAAGCCCCACTATTTGCGTGTTTTTGTGGTTT